>JAEZBR010000011.1 GCA_023426935.1 Bacillota bacterium
TGATGACTGACTTACTTCATTATAGACAATTGTCCTTGTTGGATGAAGTTAATGCAGGTCATGATCACTGTTTGGTTTGCATAAGTTAATGCAATGAAGGGGCTGCGCTAAGAAATACAATTCAAATTTTATTCTTCATGCGTAATTACTATATAAAATTGGGTTGTTAAAATATGTTATAATTTTTCCGAGGCGTACTATGAAAAAAAAGACCATCTTATTGATTATCCTAGCTGCGATCTTTTTAATAATAATTGTTTTTGTTTTCTGTTTCCCGATAATTGATTTTAAATTAAAAGGTGAAAGCAGTGTTGTCGTAAATTATGAGGAAGAATATACCGATCCTGGGGTAGAATTTAAACTATTCGGTCTTCAATTCGATAGTTATCCGAAGGTAACTGAGAATGTGGACACCGGTAAGCTCGGTAATTATGAAGTGACTTATACCTACCAATGGGGCTTTCAAAGCGGGAGGATAACCAGAATGGTTGAAGTAGCCGATCTTACACCACCGGTAATTACCGCTTCCGAAGATAAGGTTATTTATCTTGAACAGGGTAATAGTGCAAGTTTACCTTCCTTCAGTGCGATAGATAATGTGGATGGCGATGTTTCTAGTTCGATTACCACTTTAAGTTACAACCAATATTATATCGGTTTAGACTATATTTTAATTCAGGCTTCTGATCAGGCGGGTAACATTGGTCAATACGCTCAAACTGTTTCAATCTATAACGAGGATTATGTACCAAGTATGGATAATGTTTTAAGTGAAGGCATCTATCATATGTCAATCGAAGGAACAAACTGGGTCTTCCGGGGAGATCAGAAAGATCAGTCTGCTAAGACAAGACTAGTATTAAATAACGGGAAAAGCGATTTCGAATATGATTTAGTACAGTTAGATACTTCCCGATATGGTTACTATGAAGCGACGATTGATCCTTCACAATTAGAGAACGGAACTTATACTTTATATCTGGTCAATGGGGATAAGCGGGTTTCACCGTCAATTGTTTATTACAATACTGCGCAAAAGTTGGGAAGATTACATCTTGGGAACAAATTAGTGACTTTTAACTATGACGCTGGCTTAGGAATATCCGTGGATACTTTCGAGTATGAATATGATATCGCCATCGATGTCGGACACGGGGATGATGATCCCGGAGCGATCGGACTAGGGAATGAACACGAATCCGATATCAATCTGATGGTCTCCCTATATGAGAAACAACGATATGAATCGTTTGGTTTGAAAGTTTGGCTGATTAGGGAAAGCGATGATTATTCTGAATTGTTAGGTGACCAAGATTGGGGAACTTTACAGAAGGTCGGTTGGACGGTAGGATATTATGGCTCGGTAGCAAAGTATACTTACTCCAATCATCATAATTCCGATACGGCGGGTGCGACCAGCGGGCCTGAAATTATTGTCTTACCGAATATATCCAAGGAAGGTTTAAGTGTTGCCTATACCTTGAAAGATCAATTTAAGGCTCTTTTCCCAGCTGTCGATACTGATTGGACTTTATTTACCCGCGATTATACGACCGGGACCCGTTATGACCGTTCTAGCGGAACGGTATATCCGGATATGCGGGTATACTATGCGAACATGAGATATCCTTACGAAGATTTTGGCGTGAATGTTGTAACTTATGAAGGCTGTTATCTAAATAATACGGTCGATTATAAGTGGTATATTACCCAAGAACACTGGAAGGATGTCAGCGAGGCGAAGATAAAAGCTTATGTCGAGGCCTTAGGAATTACTTACACTGAACCGTAATGTAAATAAATGAAAGCTATGAAAATAAAAATTTAATTTCAAATGTTTACATATATTTTCAGCGGAGAACCATTTCAAAGTGATTCTCCGTTTTTTATAATGGGAACATTACTTAAGGGAGGAAATTGTGATGAAGAAAGTATTAATGGTGATTTTATGCCTATTCATGATGGCCGGATGTTCGGGGACGAAGAGTTCTTCCGGCAGTGAATCGTATAAGATCGGTTTGGATTTTGAATTGACCGGCGGAGTTGCAGATTATGGGAACGCCGAGCTTAAAGGAGCAACATTGGCGATTGAACAAGCTAATGCGGCAGCCGGATATGAGAAATATACTAGTGTCCAGTATGATACTAAATCGGATGTTTCAGAAGCGGTTTCGACTGCGACTAGTTTAGTTCAGGATAAAGTAGTTGGAGTTGTGGGGCCGGCCACTTCGGGCGCTTCCGCGGCTGGTTATCAAATTTTCAACGATGCGAAAGTAATTGTAATTTCACCTTCCGCCACCGCGAATAACATTACTTTAAAGAATCCGGATGATAGTACTAGTGCGGTATACGATTATGTTTTCAGAGCCTGTTTCGAAGATTCTTATCAAGGTGCGGCAATGGCTCAATTCGCGATTGATAATTTAGGTTGTAAGAAAGCAATCATCTATGGTGATTCCACCACGGATTATTCTAAGGGTCTATCTGCCTCATTTAAGAAGCAATTTGAGAAATTGGATGGCGTAATCGTCGATAGTGAAAACTATGTAGCTGGTGATACGGATTTCGCCAGTGTCTTAACTAAGATAAAGAATATGGATTTCGATGTACTTTATATTCCGGGCTATTATTCCGAAGCCGGTTTAATTATTAAGCAGGCGAGAGCGATGGGAATTACCGTTCCGATTATCGGTGGCGACGGTTTCGATTCGGTGACTTTAAGCGATTTGGCCGGAAATGACAACCTCAACGATGTTTACTTCACGACCGCATATACCACGATTAACGCTTCCGATTCCTTAAAGGCGTTTATCGATGCATATAAAGAAAAGTATAATGAAGATCCTAACATGTTCTCAGCTTTAGCATTCGATTCGGTTAATTGTCTGATTCAGGGCATCGAAAAAGCCGGCAGCAGCGATCCTGCAGCCATCCAGAAAGCCGTAAGCGCGATTGAATTTTCTGGGATCACCGGAAGTTTCACCTTCGATGCAGCCCATACGCCAGTTAAGAGTGTCTTGGTTGTTAAATTAGTTAATGGTGTTCAGTCAGATGCAGTATCGGTTAGTCCGAAAGTTGATTAAATCATAAATGAAGAGAGGAGTAATTCCTCTCTTCTTCCTAGCTTAGAAGGGGGATTTAAATGATTCAGTTTATTCAACAGTTGATAAATGGTTTATCGTTAGGAAGCATCTACGCGTTGATTGCTTTGGGATATACCATGGTTTATGGCATTATTAAGTTAATCAATTTTGCCCACGGCGATATTTATATGTTGGGGGCATATCTTGGTTTTTTCGCAACGACTTACCTTGGCTTAAGTTTTTTTCCGGCTTTGTTAGTCTCAATGATAACCTGTGCTTTGATTGGCGTGGTAGTCGAAAGGGTAGCGTATAAGCCTCTAAGAAAAGCGAGCCGAATTGCCGCACTGATTACGGCGATCGGGGTCAGTTACCTGATTGAAGCGTTGGTCCAGAGATTCATGGGTACCGGGGTCAAGACCTATCCGAATGTAGTCGCGGAGACAACGATGCATTTAGGAGAAGTAATTATCTCAACCAAACAGATCTGGATTTTTATCATCACAATTAGTCTAATGGTAATCTTGCAGTATGTTGTTAAGCACACAAGAATCGGTCGCAGTATGCGAGCGGTATCGGTCGATAGTGAAGCGGCTCAATTGATGGGCGTAAATGTCGACACGACGATTTCGATTACCTTCGCGATTGGTTCGGCTTTAGCCGGGGCAGCCGGAGTTTTAGTCGGGGTTTATTATAATTCGATTAATCCCCTGATGGGGATGGTACCGGGAGTTAAAGCCTTTATCGCCGCCGTTTTCGGGGGAATTGGTATTATTCCTGGCGCAATGCTGGGCGGCTTCTTTATCGGAATCGTCGAGACTTTAGTCGCTGGTTATGGAAGCTCCTTATACAAAGATTTAGTGGTTTATTTAATATTGATCATCGTCTTAATTTTTAAACCTTCAGGGTTATTGGGACGCAATAAGAAAGAGAAGGTTTAATTATGAAAGGAAACATCGTAAAGAATAAATTAAACTGGTGCTGGTTGGCACTAATTGTATTAAGTTACGGCTTGATTGGTTTAATGATTCAATTCGGTATTATCAATCCGGTATACGAGAATGTTTTAATGACAGTCGGAATAAATATAATTTTAGCCGTTTCCTTAAATCTGATTATCGGAATCACCGGTCAGTTCTCCTTGGGACATGCCGGCTTTATGTGCATCGGTGCGTATGCGGCAGGGGTCATGATTAAAAATTTCTCGGGTTCTACGCTTATGTTAGTGGTCGGGATTTTAATCGGAATGGTTCTAAGCGCTATTGCGGCTTTGATTATTGCAACACCTACTTTAAGATTAAAAGGTGATTATCTAGCCATCGCCACGCTAGGATTCGGAGAAATAATCCGCATTATTATTCTAAATATGAATATTACTAACGGTGCTGCGGGAATGGTTTTACCGAAAATAGTTTCTTGGTTTGAAATTTTTATCGCGGTCGTTGTAACTTTGATTGTAATTGTAAACTTTGGGCGGTCAGCCCTAGGACGCGCTTGTATTTCGATTAGGGAAGATGAGATTGCCTCGGAAGCGATGGGCATCAATACGACGCGATATAAAATTCTAGCATTTGTGATCGGCGCAATCTTTGCGTCATTAGCCGGTTCGTTATATGCCGGCAGTTTCTATGTGATAAAACCGGAGATGTTTACCTTTTCCAAGTCAATCGATATCTTAGTAATCGTTGTATTTGGCGGTATGGGCTCAATCACCGGTTCGGTTATCGCAGCCATCGTTATCGGTTTATTGAATATGTTTTTACAGCAGTTTTCGGATATTCGGACGATTATTTATGGTGCAGCTTTAGTACTGATCATGATTTTCCGCCCGCAAGGTCTACTGGGCACCAAAGAATTTACTTTCCAGGCAATGTTTAAGAAATGGGGTAAAAAGAATGCAAGCTCTAGTAACTGAAAACCTCACAAAGATTTTTGGTGGGTTGGCCGCCGTTTCCGATATTTCCTTGGAAATAACCCAAGGTGAATTAGTCGGTTTGATTGGGCCTAACGGTGCGGGAAAGACCACCTTATTCAACTTACTGACGGGCGAGTATGAACCCAGTGCCGGTAATATTTATCTGAATGTGAACGGTGAATTAAAGAAAACGAACGGATTAAAACCTTATCAAGTTACTAAATTAGGCATCGCTCGTACTTTTCAAAACATCCGCTTATTCAAAGATCTGACCGTCGCGGATAACGTGAAGATTGGAATGAATAAGAATATTCAATACAATAGTTTTCAAGCAATTTTTAGAACGAAGAAATATTATGACGAAGAAGAACGCGTAAGGAAAAAAACTGAAGATCTATTAGAAATTGTTGGTTTGAAAAAGGAGATTGATTTAGTCGCTAAGAATCTGCCCTATGGACAACAACGGAGATTAGAGATTGCCAGAGCTTTAGCGACGCAACCCAAGATCTTATTCTTGGATGAACCGGCTGCGGGAATGAATCCCCAGGAAACAAAAGATCTGACTGTTCTGATTCATGAATTAAGAGATAAATATAAGTTGACGATAATACTGATTGAGCATGATATGTCCTTAGTTATGACTGTTTGTCAGAGAATCTATGTGTTGGATTATGGCAGATTAATCGCTCAGGGAACCCCGAAACAGATTCGCCACAATCCTAAAGTTATCACGGCTTATTTAGGAGAAGAAGAATGAAAAACTTACTAGAAATCCGTAATCTTAAAGTGAATTACGGCGCAATCGAAGCTTTAAAAGGAGTCACCTTAGAAGTTAAGAAGTCTGAGATCGTAACCCTGATTGGATCTAACGGAGCGGGGAAATCAACTTTGTTGAAAAGTATTTCCGGTCTCCAAAAAGTAAATGAAGGCGAGATTTTATTTGAAGTGAATTCGATCGTAAACAAAAAACCGCGGGAGATTGTGGTGATGGGTATCACCCAAGTACCGGAAGGGAGACATATCTTCTCGGGTATGAGCGTGTATGAGAATCTTTTGATGGGGGGATACACCCGTAAGGATCAGAAAAAGTTAGGAAACGACTTAGCAGAAGTTTATAAACAATTTCCGATTTTAAAAGAAAGAAAGGATCAGGACGCCTCGACTTTATCCGGTGGCGAACAGCAGATGCTGGCGATTGGACGAGCCTTGATGGCCAAACCGAAATTACTTTTACTGGATGAACCTTCGATGGGTCTTTCGCCGATCCTGGTTAAAGAAATATTTACCATCATTTTGAGTATCAAAGCAAGCGGAACAACGATTCTGTTGAATGAACAGAATGCGAAAATGGCTTTAAAGATTGCTGATCGTGGCTATGTGATGGAGAACGGAAAAATTGTCTTAGCAGGCACCGGTGAAAGTTTAGCCGCTTCCCCGGAAGTTCAAAAAGCATATTTAGGTGGGTAGATTATTTATCTTATCTGCTTTAAGATAATAGTATGCGAGAGATTCAAAACTTATTTTTGTGCTTTATGATGTATTGTTTCATCGGTTGGTTATGGGAAAGTATACCGGCATCTTTTCGAAAGAAACGTTTTGTGAACCGGGGCTTTTTAAATGGTCCGTGGATTCCAATCTACGGCGTCGGCGCCATTATGGTCTATTTAATATTAGGCGACGATAATCTGAACGTTATCCCCTTATTTTTAAGCAGCGCAATTTTGGATGTCACTTTGGAATATTTAACTTCTTGGGGAATGGAAGAATTATTCCATGCTCGTTGGTGGGATTACTCTGAAAAGCCCTTTAATCTAAACGGACGAATCTGTTTATTGGGATTCGTCGTTTTCGGGATTTTCTCCGTGGCTGTCGTTGATTATTTACAACCGTTATTTATGAGTTGGGTCGAGAAATTAAGCTTATTAGCGACTAACATTCTATTTTATACTTTGGCAACATTATTTCTCACCGATCTGGCATTTACCTTGACCGAAGCTTTCAGTATTCCTCAGCATTTAAAGAAGATATCTTTGGAAGTAGAACAATATCGTAAAGAACACTTGAATCTTAATCCGAGAGATATCATGAAAATCGCAATAAAACTTCCGAAGAACATGAAATCTGATCTGCAAAGTCTTTCAAAGAAGTTGCATTCTTACCAAGCAAAACGATTCGCGAATGCCTTCCCGAAATTAAAGAGCAAAGAGTACCAGGAATTATTAGAAGAGATAAAGACTTTCTTAACGAAAGATTAATCTTCGAAAGCCATATTGGCGTAGATGCTTTCCATCCGGCTATCGGGATAATTAACATCGAAATACTCTGCGATTGGATCTTTTGCGGCGATATCATTTCGACGTTGAATCCAACGATTGACGGCGATACAGGAAACTAACGAATCCAACAATAAGAAGATTGTCATACTCCAAACCAAGACCTTACCGATCTTGTTAGATATTTTTAAGATGAAAACAGCGAGGCGGGGATAGATATGTTTAATCCAGATTACGCCTAAGACTCCCCAGAAGACTGAGTATAACAAACAGATTCTTCCATCAAGATTGAAAGGCATCTGTGAATAATCCCAAGAGACTGAACCGATTAATAATTCTTGGAAAAACGAACAGAGATATTCCAACACACTGCCGACAATCATTCCTCCCAAGAAAGAAATGATGGAGCTGCGATTCCGATACTTATACAAGGCAGCCGTCAACGCAACGGCACCGACCCCGTATAATAAGTTGAACGGGCCCCAAACTAAGCCCTGCCTACTTTCAATGTAACCGTTCTGAATAACACAATATATTGTTTCAATTACCACCCCGGCAAAACTGCCGATAAATAACAGCAGTAACATTTTATAAATATTATTTCCTCGCGCAAATGAGTGATTGCGTTTTTCTTCCATGTCAATAACACTGTTGGCCGGAGCCGGACGGAATAAAGAATGTTTCTTCTTAATGCTGCTATTGATATCGTGCATTCTCGCTTCCAGTTCATCAGCCGCCGCATTATATAGTTGATATTCCCGCCGGTCTTTCACCGAGATCCGTTTATACTCATCCGCGATCTTTTGAATCTTCACAAATTCTTCTTTGCGTTTATCCGGATCTAACTCGGCGGCTTTGGTAATCTGGTTATAAAGCTGATTAAGTTGTTTTTCCAATTCAAGTCTTTTTTCTTTTTCTTCCGGGGTTTCTGAGAATTGTTCAGTTTGCGAGTTGATAATTTTCATAAATTCTCCTTACCAAACTATTCTAGCATGCTAATAAAACCCGTTATATCCTAAGATTAATGATTGTGTTAAAATTATCTTAATTAAGGGGAAATATGGGGACCAAATTGCTTCTTTTTGGAATTTTATTCGCAATTATCTTAATTATAGCTGTCGTTCTGGTTATCTTAGGAATCGTTTATATTGTCAAAAATAACACCGCTAATCAGAAGTCTTCCGGTTATGCTTTACTAGATAAGAATGAGAAAAGCTTGAAAGATCTAATTACTAAAAAGAGAAGCGATTCTAAGAACGCTTCTTCATCTAAGAAATAAATATGAGCCAAATAACTATTCTTCATACTAACGATGTTCACAGTTATTTTGAGGAGTATGGAAAATTAGTAAGTTCAATGAAACAATATGTTCCTGAAAAGACCTTAGTGTTTGATTCAGGGGATTTTTCAGATTACCGCAGCGTATTAGTCTCGGGTACTTATGGCTTAGGGGGACTAGAACTACTAAAGTATAATCACACGGACGCCCAAGCAATTGGTAATAATGAATTCTTCGGCGGTCTAGATAATCTGTTAAAAATGATAAAGAGTGGGTTTCCAATTATATCCACGAATCTGACTTTAGCGGACGGCTCGAAGATTCTGGGGTTAAAAGAGTGTATAGTGATAGAAAAACAGGGGATTCGTTTTTTAGTAATCGGAACTTCACCATACTTCGGACCCCGACCGGAGAATCAAGTATTTCTGAAGATGGATGGTTTAGCCAGTCATGACCCACTAGAAGATCTAGAAAGGATCTTCGATACTTATAAAGGACAGTACGATTACAGTATCTTGCTATCTCATCAGGGATATAAAAATGATTTAGAAACCGTTCAACAGTTCAAAAAACTCGATCTTATCTTAGGCGGACATTCCCATACGCTATTAGGTCAACCGGTACTTGTCGGGAAAACTTTGATTGGGCAAAGCGGATCATTCGGGAAGAATTACTTGAAGTTGGTGTTAGACTTCAATGATAAGCAATTGGAAAGCTCCCAATATAGTATGGAAGAAGGAACCAACATGATCGACTCGGGTTTTCAACAAGTTTACAATAATCAGCTAACCAAAGGGCAGGAAGAATACAGTAAAACACTTTATGTTCTTCCTAGTGGATTACCTTTAGATCATTATCAGGAATCGAAAGCACCAAATGTTCTCTGCGATGTAATCTATAAAGAATATGGTGGCGATTTGGCTTTAATCAATAACGGTACTTTATCGGCCTCAATTCCCCAGATGATATCCAAACATAGTCTACTTGAAGCGGCACCTTCACCTTTGAATCCGACCTTAATCCCTTGGTCGGGCGAGCAAATTTTTGAGGCATTGAAATTAAGTTTTAATACCGATTACATTCATCGGGACGGTAAAGGACCGGGTTTTAGAGGAACCTGCATCGGTTCTTTAAGCTTCTCTTATAATGTTCAGATCAGACTTGACCCGCTAGAAGTGATTATCTCCGGCAAACCCCTTGAATTAAACAAAATCTATCAAGTAATCAGCTGCGATTACTTACAGCGCGGCACTGCTTATTCAATGTTGAAAGTTGAAGATACTTTATGTACTTTCTATCGCGGTTATTTACGTGACGCCTTGGAAAAAGGTCTTCGGGATCCATTAAATTATCAAACCTGTCAGATCCTGCGTTATCGCTGAGCGATTTATTAGAAAACACTTGATAAACACATAATTGTCAGAAATATCACAATTGACATTGTTGTCTAAGATATTTATAATGGTTTTGTCAAAAAAGGAGGATTTTAGACAATATGGCTGTTAAAGTAGCGATTAATGGTTTCGGTCGTATCGGTCGTTTGGCTTTCCGTCAAATGTGGGGTGCTGAAGGTTACGATGTTGTAGCTATCAACGATTTAACTTCACCGGAAATGCTAGCTTATTTATTAAAGTATGATACTGCTCACAGAGCTTATGCAGGACACGAAGTAAGCTTTACGGAAGATTCCATCGTAGTTGATGGTAAAGCTATTCATATTTATAAGGAACCCGATGCTTCCAAATTACCTTGGAAGGATTTGGATGTTGATGTTGTTCTTGAGTGCACTGGTTTCTACACCAAGAAAGATAAGGCAATGGCTCATATTACCGCCGGCGCTAAGAAGGTTGTTATCTCTGCTCCTGCAGGCAAAGATTTACCGACTATCGTTTACAATGTAAACCACAAATCGATTAAACCGGAAGACAATATTATTTCCGCAGCTTCTTGCACGACCAACTGCTTGGCTCCGATGGCAAAGGCTCTGAATGATTATGCTCCGATTCAATCTGGTATCATGGTAACGGTTCACGCCTATACCGGCGATCAGATGATTCTTGATGGACCGCAGAGAAAAGGCAACTTACGTCGTTCTAGAGCGGCAGCTGCTAATATCGTTCCGGCTAGTTCCGGTGCGGCAAAAGCAATCGGCTTAGTTATTCCGGAATTGGATGGCAAGCTGATCGGTGCTGCTCAACGTGTTCCGACCGTAACCGGTTCTACCACGTTATTGATGGCTGTTGTTAAGGGTAAGGATATCACCGCTGATTCAATCAATGCGGCTATGAAGGCAGCTTCCGATCCGGAAACCTTCAAGTATAACGAGGATCAGATCGTTTCTTCCGATGTTATCGGTAGCACCTACGGTTCTATCTTCGATTCCACCCAGACGATGGTCTTGAAGCTGAGTGATGATGAATATGAAGTACAGGTTGTTTCTTGGTATGATAACGAGAACTCCTATACCACTCAGATGGTTAGAACCATTAAGTATTTCGCTTCAGTTAAGTAATTTAACAAAAATCAGAATGACGAGTGTGTGATGATGCATGCTCGTCATTTTTTTGTGCTAAAACTCAATTTTCAATGAAAGTTCCTCTTCAGTGAAAGTTCCTGTTTTGAAAGGGTAATTTGAAGGGGTCGGGCTACCATTATTTGAAAAATGTGGTAATCTAGGTAGTGAAGAAGGCCATTTTGGCCA
>JAEZBR010000013.1 GCA_023426935.1 Bacillota bacterium
TCGGTTATTCAGCCCTAGCTTTTTGTGAAGCCGATCCAGGAATCAAAGTATTAACCTTAGAGAAAGATTCAGGCCGGTTTAGTAAAGCCAAACAAAATCTTTTAGAGTTTAACGATTCGCAAGTCGAATTAATACATGTCGATGCCTTGACTTATCGCCCGGAAAGAATATTCGATCTCTTATTCATCGATGGGGCTAAAACGAAGAACCAGGAATTCTTCGATTTATTCGCGCAGAATGTTTCGACAGGCGGTTATATCGTGATCGACGATATCGACTTACATGGTTTCGTGCAAGATATTTCTTTGGTTCGGACAAAACATTTAAGAGATCTAGTCCGGTGTATTCAGTTATTTAAAGAAAACTTAATAAATGATCCAAACTATGAAACTTCTTACTATCCGATAGGTGATGGGATCTTAGTGGCGAAGAAAAAATAAAGCCGAAAAGAAGAATGCAGACAGGGTCAAACTTCCGTCATTTTACGCAATCCTAATGTATCCACTTGTATTTTAATTAGAATAATGGTTTAATATAAAAGAAGTAAGTTTTAGTGCCAATTAAGAGCCCAAGGTTATGCTTGAGCTTTTTTCATTATCAGCAAGAGCAGACCTGAATTCCAGAGCCAAAGGAGCCGAAGCGAATACGGTTATTTTTATCAAGAAAATCTCTGGGAGGAAAACATGAGAAAATTTGGAAAAATGGTATTTTCGGTCATGTTGGCGTTAATGGTCGTCTTTGGGACCAGTCAAAGCATCTTCGCCGCAAGCACCGAGCCGATTGAGGACAACATTTCGGCGGATAAGCAAGTAAAAGCTTTAGGGAACAACGATTATCAGATTCGTTTTACAATCCCTGGCGAAACTAAGGTTGAAAAACCGGTTGTCGATATTATGTTTGTATTGGATGGGTCAAGTACCTCACCGGCAGCTTTTAAAACAAGCTTGATCTCGATGCTGGAAAAATTGTCCGCTAATTCCGCAAACGTAACTTATAAAGTCGGTTTGGTTATGTTTGATCGGAAGGTCTATGATAAGAGTGAAGGTTTGATCGATATTACTTCTAGCGAAAATATCGACAAGATTAAGAATGCGATTAATAGTTTTAGCTCCATTGGCGGCACGAATTTACAAGGTGGTGTCATGTTGGGAAAGGATATTCTGGATAAAGATACCAGTGTTCCTGCAAGTAATAAATATTGTATTTTGCTTTCGGACTTACGAGGATATTTATTTACCCGTACGGCAGGTGGAGTCTTTCAGCAAGTTTATACCGTTAATGATCAAAACACCGCAAGTCCCGTTTGGACTTACGATGGACTAGCTCGTTATGGCAACGATGCCGCGGGTAGTTACGATGTTAATTCGATTGATGCGTTAATTAGGGAGATGAAAATTCCTAAGTCGGGCTTAGTTGTCAGCAATCCCGATTGGCTTACCGCTTTAGATGACAAGGGATCGATTTTCGCAGCGGAAGACGGAACCGACGCCGCTAATGCGGCCGTAGCAGCTGGAACGCCGCTAGTTCCGGCAACGGATCCAACTAATACCACTGCTACCAGTTATGATAAGGAAATTTATCTGGTCGGACAGGATTGGTTAACGATGAAAGCTGCCGGTTATACTCAATATCTGTTGTATGAACCTTGGCATGGATCGGTCGATAATCACGGAAGTTTATATAAGTCTTTCAGTGAATGGTTTGAAAAGAACATCGGTCCGAAGTATTCGGCATCCGATACTGATATTACCGAGTCTTTGGAAAATATCACCAGTGATATTATCAATTCGGTTCATAAAGGAATATTAACCGATCAAATCAATACCGAAAACTTTACTTTCAAGGACAATTCGTTCGAACTAAATTACGGTGGCAACACCTTGACTGGTACGGATCTAGGAAACGGATCTTATGGTTACGGCACGGTTACAAACGGGGTTTATCAGTTTGTGATGAAAACCAATGCGGACAAAGACACGGTTACTTTAGAAATTAATGCGCCAATTTCCGATGGAAATAAACTAGTAATGAGTTTTATCGAAACTTATAAAGAAGGTTCATCGGCACCCGGAAGTACGCTTAATACCAATAAGAAAGCCCGGTTGGATTATATGAATACAACCGAGTATAAGAAAGACCCGAATACTTATACCAGATATATGGAATTCACTTCGCCGACGGTTACGATTACGAATATTCCCAATACTGCCGACGTAAATAATTCCTGGATCTATCTCTTAGGATTAGCAATCGCGGTCGGGGTTATAACCTTAAGTTTTATCGGTCATAAAAAGTTGAATAAAGAATAACTTAAAGCAAGTATATATCCACCCTAAGCCACTAATGGAACTGACATTGGTGGCTTTAATTGTCGGAAAAAATTACGTTAAAGTACCTGTATATTAGAGTTTGAACAACTAAAATTGTGCTAGAGCATAAACTCCAGCATTCTTTTTATTTGTGAATCGGATAGATAATAAGAGTTAATAGGAAGACAAGCTGGCGAAGAAAGAAGGTTATAAAATAATTTTCTAGTCATGTTTGTGTATAATAATCGGAAGTCTTAAGTTTGTTTAAGTATCCTAAGATGCGGTAGTGATGAGCTTTTTGATTTCTTTCGAGATCAAAAAGGCTTTTGTAAATCTGCGTAAAGACACTTGAGAATAATGCGATTTGTGCCAAGACATAGTCTAAAAAATGAATTCATGATAAAGTAAGATTATTAAGAAACGAGGCGAAATAATGGCCAAAGAAAAAGATATCTTTACCTTAATCAAAGAAGATAATCTACAAGCCGTAAAGGAAATGGTTAAGAAAGATCCGGAGTTAGTAAACGCCATGGCCCCTAAGAAACCCGCCGATACTAAGGGTATGTCTCCGTTACAGGTATCTTTATGTGCTGGTTGGCATCGGGATATCGCGGATTTTCTATTGGATAACGGCGCCGATGTCAATTATATGGAAAGTGATCAATGGAAATCATCGCAAGCCAATCCGGTTTTGCACGATGCGGTCTCGGTTGCCATCATGAACTCAAGACGTTTCGGTTGTGAGAATATGGAAGATGCGACTAATGAGAATATGATATTAAGACATAATAAAGAAGATGCGGATCGGGCTTATAAACTATTAGAACGAATGATTAAGATGGGCGCTGATGTCAATGCGGTCGATAGAGATAATATCAATGCCTTGGGACATGCTGTCTCGCAAGCCCAATTCTGCTGTCCGGTAACAAATCTACAGACGGGGAAGTTCTACACTGAACCGCATATCATTCCCGAAATGATTGAGGATTTCCAACGGATCTTCCGGTTATTGATTAATTCCGGAGCCAAGAGTGACACTAAAAGTAATTACAGTCATAAAACGACAAAAGAACTATTTGAAAAACATGCCGTGTGGGGGATTGTCGAACCGGTACTTAAAGAATTCGAAAAGAACTAATCTTGTACCTAAGAGAATAAATATAGTATAATTCAATTAATCAAACAGCAAGCATATAGCTTGAAGAGGTAATTATGTCAGACAAAAAATCAGGAAACAAAGTTATTAAAGTCGTTGCAGGTCTTATCGGTGCCGCCGCCGCGGTGGTGGCCGGTGCTTATTTGATTGGTCGGTTGAATGGCGAACAGGAAACGGACAGCGAAGAATTGAAGTTGATTAAATTGAATAACAAGAATCCTAAACTTCCGCCGGAACCGTTAAAAGCCGGTAAGGAAAAACTCGAAGAAGTTAAAGCGGTTGCCCAGAAGAAAGTTGAAGCCGCCCATGAAGAATTAGAAGCGCAAAAAGAAGTTGCGAAAGAGTTCAAAGAAGAGTTTAAAGCTAAAAGACATTTGAACGAGGAAAAATTGCCTGACGATATTGAGGGCGAATATCCGGATTTGAGCAATCGTAAGATTGAATCGATCCGCAAACAAATTGCGTCGATGATTGAAAGTATGCCGGATAAAAAAGAAGTCAATTTAGTTCACTATGTAACTTTCGAAAATGGCGAACAGGCAAAAGTATTCGCTGGCCTATGCGAAAGCGAAGGCTACAGTGTCGCTAATAACAACGAACAGGAGAACGAACTAAACTTAGGCAAGAAGAGTCCGCTAGATCAAAGAGTCTTGGAAAGAGTAATCCTCAACCTTGCTAACCGTGCCGCTAAAGACGGCGGAGCATATAAAGGCTGGGCTATCAAAGTTAATTAGTTTACTTCAAGCGATGATCAATTTCATCGCTTTTAATCTGGGTTAAAAGATTGAGGATACTAACTCAATGGTTTATAATACAAACGCATCAAAAGGAGTACTATGAACATTATTGAGGTTAAGAATCTATCCTTCAGTTATGATACCGACGAAGTCTTAAAAAACGTCAGTTTTGAGCTTGAAGAAGGAAAATATGTCTCCATCATCGGACCTAACGGTTCCGGGAAGAGTACTTTAGCGAAATTGCTGATTGGTTTGCTGGAAAAGAAACAGGGATCGATTTTAATCGACGGATTGGAACTAAACGAACAGAATGTCGCCGCGATCCGTGACAAGATCGGCATCGTGTTCCAGAATCCGGATAATCAGTTCATCGGGGCTTCGGTACGTGACGATATTGCGTTTGGGTTAGAGAATCATTGTGTGCCCCATGAAAAGATGGATCCCTTGATTGAAACCTTCGCGAATAAAGTTAAAATGACTAATTACTTGGAAAGTGAACCGAGTAAATTATCCGGCGGTCAGAAACAAAGAGTAGCAATTGCCGGAGTTTTAGCGATGATGCCCAAAATTATTATTTTCGATGAAGCGACCAGTATGTTAGATCCGGAAGGAAAAAAAGAAATTCGGAATTTGATCAATCAGCTTCATCAAGAAAAGAAGATGACGATTTTATCAATCAGTCACGACATTGATGAAGTCTCGAACAGCGATGAAGTATTAGTCTTGGATTCTGGACAGATTGTAATGCAGGGCAAACCGGAGAAAGTATTGTCCCAACGCCAGGAATTAATTAAACGAAAGCTAGATGTACCATTCACCTTAAAAATTGCGGATGATTTAAATACGAAGGGAATAAAAATTAAACCGACTTTAAACTTAGAAGAATTAGCGGAGGGCATATGGCAATCATTTTCCACAAAGTAAGCTATGAATATTCACCCAATACGCCTTTCAGCTATCCGGCTTTGAAAGATATTGACTTGGAGTTTTCCTTAGGAAAAATGACCGCCATTATAGGCGCAACTGGTTCGGGGAAGACGACTTTAGTGCAGCATCTTAATGCGTTATTATTACCGACTTCAGGTAAGTTGGAAGTGTTGGATAAAACCATAAACGCCAAAGAAAAACCGAAGAATTTGAAAGAGTTAAGACATAAGGTTGGCTTGGTTTTTCAGTTTCCGGAGTATCAGTTATTCGAAGAAACTATCTTAAAAGATGTCGCCTTCGGACCGAAGAACTTCGGTATCGGGGAAGAAGAGGCGAATAATTTAGCGAAGAAGGCTTTAAAAGAAGTCGGTATCGAACCGGAATACTATGAACGTTCACCGTTAGATCTTTCAGGGGGCCAGAAACGCCGAGTGGCCATTGCGGGAATCTTGGCCATGAATCCTGAAGTGTTAGTCTTGGATGAACCAACGGCCGGATTAGATCCGGAAGGAACTAAGACGATGATGAATCTGTTTAGTAAGTTTAAAACGGAACAGCATAAAACAATCTTGTTGGTTACCCATGATATGGAACAAGTGATGAACTATTGTGATGAGGTTGTGGTTATCAAAGACGGACAGGTTCTCATTAAGAGTGAAGTTCAGGACTTTTTCAGCTCTGATGAATTACTGAATAAAGCAGAGATTGACCCTCCTTCTTTAATCAAACTTCAGCAGTTATTAAGTGAGAAGGGTTATAAACTTCCCAAAAGGTACTTATCTAATGAGGCCTTGATTGATGAATTGGTAAGCAGGTATCGTAAATGAACAATATTGCGTTAGGAAGATACATTCCTTTAGATTCCCCCCTACATAAGTTAGATCCCCGCGCAAAGATCGTCGCCATGTTTGCGTTACTGATTGCGATTTTTATCGACACCGGTTTTAGCGGTTACGCAATCTTAGGCGTAATTATTCTGATTGGGGTTTTATTGGCGAAGTTGCAATTCAACTTTATTTGGAAAGCGATGAAACCGATGTTATTTATGTTGGTTTTCTTATTAGTGATCAATCTCTTAGTAATCAAAACCGGCTATGTGCTCTTGACCATCGGTCCTTTGACTATTTATTCGGATGCGGTTTTTCAAACCTTATATATTACGATTCGGTTAATCTTAATGATTAACATTACCACCTTACTAACCGCCACAACTAAACCGATGGATCTGACGATTGCAATTGAGGATCTTCTTTCACCGCTGAAAGTAATCGGCGTCCCGGCCCATGATATTGCCATGATGATTTCGATTGCCTTGCGATTTATTCCGACCTTGTTAGAAGAGAGTCAACGGATCTTGAAAGCTCAAGCTTCTAGAGGTGTCGATCTTGAACAGGGTTCTTTGAAGGAAAAAGTTACGGCGATCCTTTCTCTGATCGTACCGTTATTCGTTTCAAGTTTTCAAAAAGCCGATGATTTAGCCGATGCGATGGAAGCTCGAGGTTATGACCCGGGAAATAAAAGAGTCCGGTACCGCCAGTTAAAAATGCGGGGTAACGATTATTTCTTAATGATTTTCTGCAATGTAATTTTGGCCGGAATGATTGTCATGAAGGTCTATCTATGAATCGTTATAAAGTGACCGTAGCGTATGACGGTAGCAATTACTGCGGTTGGCAAGTCCAACCCAACGGGATTAGTATCGAGACAGTGATTGAAGAAGCATTGTTAAAGATCACGAAGGTTAAGACGCCGATTGTCGGCAGTGGCAGAACCGATGCCAAAGTTCATGCTTATGGGCAGGTTTTTCACTTTGACAGTGAGCTTAAAATGAATGTTCGGCAATGGCTGTCTGCCTTAAACGCGAACCTTCCTGACGATATTAACGTGATAAAGGTAGAAAGAGTAGACATTAATTTTCATGCCCGCTATGACGCTTTATGGAAGGAATATGACTATCTGATCAATGTCGGTGATTATGATCCGTTCAAAAGAAACTATGTCTATCAATATAATAAACCTTTGGATCTGGTAAAGATGCGCCAGGCTTCCCGTTATTTCATCGGGACGCATAATTTTACGGCTTTCAATGCGAATCCCTTAAGTGAAAGACCCGATCAAACCAGAACCATCTATAAGCTATCGCTCAAAGAAAATAAGGGTATCATTACGATACGGTATATCGGAAACGGTTTTATGCGTTATATGGTCAGAATGATGACCCAGACTCTAATCGAAGTAGGCAAAGGGAAGATTAAACCCGAAAGAGTCGGACAATTATTAACGAATGCGGTTAAACATTCGGCTCCCTATAATGCCCGACCGGAAGGATTATATCTGGTTAAAGTCGGTTATCAAGAATATTCTGAGGAAGTATAGCCCAAATTGAGGGGATGTAATTGACATTGCAGGGTTAGTTGAGTAAAATAATAAACGGCACTTTAACTAATCTTTTCCCCGGTAAAGAAAAGCTTTGGTCAAAAGGAGGACGAATCAATGCGTCAAACAACGATGTTGAAGCCGTCTGAAGTCACGCGTTCTTGGTATATTGTGGACGCGACTGGATTGACTTTAGGCCGCATAGCCACTGAGGTAGCCAGTGTACTACGTGGAAAGAATAAGCCTACCTATACTCCGAATGTCGATTGCGGAGATTATGTTATCATCATTAACGCTGAAAAAGCGGAAGTGACTGGTAATAAGTTAGAAACGACAAATTACTATTCTCATTCTATGTTCCCGGGCGGATTAAGAACCCGTAGCATGAGAGTGATGAAGGAAAAGTATCCGAAGGAATGGGTTGAGAAAGCAGTATATGGCATGTTACCACATACCAGATTAGGCGATAAACAACGCACTCACTTATTCGTTTATGTTGGACCTGATCATCCACATGCGGCCCAGAAGCCCGTGGAAATGAAGATCAAGGGCTAAGAAAGGGGAAAGATAAATGCCAGCAAAGAAAAAATCCGCAGTACGGTATTCCGGAACCGGTCGTCGTAAGAAATCAGTAGCTAGAGTTTACCTGACTCCAGGTAGCGGAAAATTCGAGGTAAACGGTAAGACTTTAGAAGAATATTTACCGGTAGAAACTCTACGGATGGTCGTAAAAGCTCCGTTTGTCGTTACTGAGACAGTCGATCAGTTCGATGTCTTAATCAACGTCTACGGTGGTGGAATTTCCGGCCAGGCCGGAGCAATCCGTCACGGAATTTCCAGAGCGTTATTGCAAGCTAGCGCCGATTATCGGCCGAAGCTCAAGAGCGCTGGATTCTTAACCAGAGATCCGCGTGAGAAGGAACGTAAGAAGTACGGCTTAAAGGCTGCTCGTCGCGCTCCGCAGTTCAGCAAACGTTAATTTATATTACATGTTTTGTACTCAAAACCCACTATTCAGTGGGTTTTTTGTTGCTTGCGCAAGGTTGAGAAAGGTTAATAAAGTAGCAAAATGGTAGCAAAAAGGTAGCAAAGTTCTCATTCGTGAAATTACTCTACTCATTTCACAACTGACAGTCAATCATTTTCTTGGATCCAAAAGAAAACATCAGATTTGATTCTGATGTTTTTAAATTGTTATTTGTACATCTTGTTCACCGCTTCAATCAGTATTCCAATATCAAGATGTGTATAGACTCTCTCGGTTAATGACATTGCTCCACGATGCCCTACGATCTTCTTTATAACCGTTTGTTCGACTCTGGCTTCTACAAGTAGGCTAATACAAGTATGTCGAGTACAGTGTGGTGTATAATCCATATCCAAGGGTTCCAGTATTGATCTCCAGTAAGAGTCATAGTAGTTTCGGTATAGGAATGGTTGATGGTCTGGCATACAGAGTAGTGTGTCTGCTTGAGAGTGTTCGTACCATTGCTTAAAGAATGGTAGTATTGCATCTGCGATCGGAACACGTCTTATACCGTTCTCGGTTTTACTTATTACTACATCAAAGTACTGTTCATCTAAATTAATGTTTCCTTTTTTAAGCTTCAATAACTCACTGATTCTAAGTCCAGTGTAAATAAGCATTAAGATAATTTGATAGTATCTGTTATCACTAAGAGTCCAAATGATATCGATATCTGTTTTTGTGAATGGATTGCGATCCATTTTATTTGGGTTCCGATTTTTGTGTCGGATAATATCAACATATCTTGAATAATCTTTGGAACATAAATCGTATTTCATTGCCCATTTATACATCTGATTAATAACCACTTTTACTTTACGAAGTGTTGGATAGTTTTTTCCACACTGGTCGACTGCACTTTGTAAATGTACTACTTTTATATCATTAAATGGCATTCGATGTAATGATTCTAGTGCAAGGAACGCAGCTCGATAAGCATTAGTACTTTTTGGATGTTGATCTCTTATAAATTCATTAAACATCTTTTCATAGACTTCTTCAAATGTAAGTGATTGATCTAAGTCATATGGATTATCATGATAATCTTGAAGCATTAATATTCCATCTTTTTTAGTCTTAGTATATCCAATAATTTTATATTTGGGATAAGCCGTGCCTTTTTCTTTATTTACTGTAGTTCCAACTTTTATACGAACCATATAAGGATTGGTACGATTGCCTGGTTGTTTAGCAACACCACCAAATCCTTTAGGTAACACACGTGTCATAATTTATTTCCTCCATCTGGTTTATTATTGAAGTATCCAATTTCTTCCCAAACAAGTTTATCGGGACAGTAGAAACTGAATACTTGAGAATCATCTTTTTTACAGGCATATCCAAATTTCAAGAATCCTTGTTTTAATCCTTCTCTTAAGAATGCACTGGATCTACCAGTTGCTTTTGCTATCTCTTCAATAGGAACATGTCTTCCTGTAAAGTTTGGTGTGTTGGCGTACATAATCTTATTTGACATTTTCTTACTCTCCTTTATAATTTTTTGACTGTGTTGAGTTAATTTGTTCTGAATTAATTAAGGTTATGCATATAAAAAGCCAACTGAGTAAAACATCAATTGACTTTAATTCAAATATTTACAATGAACCTTGAATAGACAGGTAATTCTCTTATTGTTCTGTGATTTGCATGTCTGCATGTTCTCACCTCAACTTTCTTTGTAACACAGACACTACCACAGTTCTCTTAACATATCTATCAGAACCTGATTTAATAACACAAGAGAATGATCCAGTACTAAAAAAGTACTGAATCACTCAATCTGTTATCAAATCAAATACTTTTCAGTATATGATTTTAAAAGTTTAATTTTGATTAAATCGAATCTACGAAGGAATCATCTTCGTAGCATTATTAGGCGCAGTTTGATGTCACTGCTTCACTGGAATCTCACCATTCCCAATCAAAGAAACACTTACTTGGCTTGCGACGGTCTTATCACGCTCGAACGTCCGTAAGTGGCGTATCATTATCACTATCACAGTCACCGCAAGATAGGGTATCAAATCTATTTCATCATCCAGTTTCATCGCTCTCTAGGTTTCTTAAGGTCATGGCGCACTGATGAGTGTTGCTTGTGTGATAGATAAAGTTACTAATAATGGCTATTCAATTTTCAAAGAACATCCCACATTTTTATGTGAGAAGAGGAGGATTAAAATCAACCCCTCTATAGTGATAAGGAATCTCAGAGCACTTTGACAACCAAAAAATCAAAAATCTATTAAATTCCTTAGTTTTTTAATGATTTTGTCATGTTTTTTACTAATATTCTGCTTTGTTACACCAATATCCTCTGCGTATTCAGTCTGAGATAACTCTTTAAAATACAGAGCAATAACCAGATCTTTTTCATCATCAGTCAGTGTATTGATTGCTTTATAAAGTGCTTCATATCGTTCCATTTTAAGTACCTCGTTTCTTGTTGGGTCTAAATCTTCTAATAGTTTTATTTCAAGAGTGTTACTTTCGTACTCATCAAAAAGATGGTCTAAGTAAACCCATGTATTGCGAATTTGTTTGGTAAGATAGCGCTCATGTTCAATACTTTTCCAATATTCCCTATAAACTTCTTCGCTAACGTTAATTGCTTGGTTTTTAATGTAGATCACATATGTATCATTCATATTGATTTTCCTCCTGTTTCTGTAATCAGTATTTGATTTGAAACAGGGTGGTGCCCTAGCATTTAGAATACTAAAAAACCTCCATTCTAAATGAGTTTGACGAAATGCCAAACTTCATTTAGGGAGGCTCACTTAAAAAACGAGAAAGCGATTCCATTGGCTATATATTTAGTGTAGTTCAATATTCATAAATAATCATCCCATAACAAAAACAATCAATTTAATCAATCATCATTTAAATTTTTTCAAAGGTAAACTTTACTATAGAAAGGTTAAAGTTTTTATATAAACTTACGGTGATTATGGAACAATATGCATATGTTAGAGTATCAACAAAAGTCCAAAATTAATAGAGACAAATTGTAGCGCTTAGGGAATTCGGCATAAAAGATGAGAGTATATATTTGGATAAAGAGAGCGGAAAAGATTTCAATCGAAAACATTATAAAAAGCTCCTTTGAAAAGTTAAAAAAGGAGATCTTATCGTGGTGAAAAGTATAGATAGACTGGGGAGAAATTATAAAGAAATACTTGAACAGTGGCGAAAAATTACGAAGGAGAGGAATGTTAATTTTTTTTTATATGGCACTCCTTGATACAAGATAAACTAAGAAAGCTCTAACTGGTACTTTTATTGCTGACTTATTTCTTCAAATATTATCATACGTCTCTGAAGTTGAAAGAAGTAACATCAAGCAACGACAAGAAGAAGGTGTTGCACTCGCCAAATTAAAAGGGGTAAAGTTTAGGAGAGAACCTATGATAATTCCCTCTGATTTTGAATCTGTTTACGAGCTATGGAAAAGAAAAGAAATCTCTGCACGAGAAGCAAGACGAAGATTAAATGTTAATCATTCGACATTCTTAAAATGGGCATGAGAAGTAGAAAAAATAGTTAGTATCATAATTTACTCAATTTTCAATGAAAGTTCCTCTTCAGTGAAAGTTCCTGTTTTGAAAGGGTAATTTGAAGGGGTCGGGCTACCATTATTTGAAAAATGTGGTAATCTAGGTAGTGAAGAAGGCCATTTTGGCCA
>JAEZBR010000068.1 GCA_023426935.1 Bacillota bacterium
GTTGAGTGTATTGCCAATGCGCAATCAACGCATGTTAACAAGATGTTTTTATCCAGTAACCGAGATCTAAGACAGAGTTATGTTTTCTCGGAAGGATTTGTTGGAGTCGTGGCTGCGAAGGATGGTAAGAATAAGTTCTCCTACACTGGAGTTTCCGGCCAGGAAGGTCCGGAGATTTTCAGTCAACTAAAAGAAAAAGGTTTAGAAGCCGGTAAGGTGGCGGAAGAATTATTATCCGCACAAGAAGTTATTCCGGGTGAATATGAAGTCATCACCAGTCCGGAAGTAACCGGTCTTATTGCGCATGAAGCATTTGGTCATGGCGTTGAAATGGATATGTTTGTTAAGGATCGGGCTTTAGGTAAAGAATATATCAATAAGCGAGTTGGTTCGGATCTAGTCACGATGCATGAAGGTGCAAAGTGTGCCAAGGATTGTACTTCCTATGCATTCGATGATGAAGGAACCTTAGCGGGTGATGTCATCGAGATCGATAAGGGAATCTTAAAGACCGGGATTTGCGATGCGTTGAGTGCGTTACGTTTAGGGATTGAACCTACCGGTAACGGCAAGCGTCAGAGTTTCGATCATAAAGTTTATACCCGAATGACGAATACGTTATTCGATTCCGGAAGTGATACTTTGGAAGATATGATTAAATCAATCAAACATGGTTATCTGTTGGAAGGCATGGAGTCAGGAATGGAAGATCCTAAACATTGGGGGATTCAATGTATCATTGAACGTGGTCGGGAGATTGTGGATGGCAAGCTGACTGGGAAAATTATTACCCCGGTAGTTATGACCGGTTATGTCCCTGATTTACTAGGGTCAATCTCAATGGTCAGTGGTGATCGGGAAGTGTTCGGAAACGGGATGTGCGGTAAAGGACACAAGGAATGGGTCAAGGTCGCCGATGGTGGACCATACTTAAAAGCGAAAGCGAGGTTAGGTTAATGTTAGAAATGATTAAGAAGATTCTCGACTATACCGAGATCGACGGTTATGAGATTAGAGATACCAAGATCCATGGTTGGGAATTCTACTATATTCGTCATAAGTTAGATCAGAATCGGGCTAAGGATATCGAAATGATTCGGGTTAAAGTATTTAAAAAACTCGATGATGGTAAATATTTAGGCAGTGCTTCCGGCGAAATCTTCGCTTCCGCCTCAAAGGAAGAAGCGGAAAGAGTTATTCAAGGATTAGTAATGAAAGCGTCTTTAGTTAAGAATCCGGCCTACGAGTTAGTAAAGCCGAATGCCCAGTTGCCTTACCAGCACCATCCGGTAAATATCGAAAACAACGTTAAGGATTACATCGAAGCGTTGAATTCGGTACCGGAGACCGGAAGTGAAGATCTTAATTCCTACGAGATTTTCGCCAACGATATTACGGTTACCATTCTTAATTCCGAAGGAGTAAATGTGACTTATGAGTATCCTAGCAGTATGGTCGAAGTAGTCGTTAATGCCCGCAAGGATGCGCATGAGATTGAACTATATCGGATGTATCAGGGTGGCAGTTGTGATAAAGCTTCCTTAGTCAAAGACATTACCGAAACCTTACATTATGGTAAAGATAAATTAGTGGCGGTGAATACTCCGGAATTGAATAAAGCGCCAGTCATCTTCTCCACGGATGCAGCGATTCGAATCTATGAATATTACGCTTCCAAGACTAGTGCGGCTAATAAGTACCAGAAACTATCTGATTGGGAGATTGGAAAGCCAATCATCGATCAGGTAAACGGCGACAAAGTTACGATTAGCGGCGTTCATGAATTAGCGAACTCCAGCTGTAATTATCCTTACGATGCGGAGGGCTCTTTGATTATTGATAAATGTTTAGTCAAAGATAATGTTCCTCAAAGTTTCTGGGGTGATCGTCAATTCTCCCAATATTTAGGCTTAAAGGATTCCAGCTCTCTTTCAAACTTCAAAGTTGAACCGGGTAGCAAGTCCGAAAGTGAATTACGTAAAGGTGATTATTTAGAAATCGTTGAATTCTCCGATTTCCAAGTCAATGCGATGATTGGGAATATTGCCGGGGAAATAAGACTAGGTTATTGGCATCATGACGGAAAAGTTACGATTGTTTCCGGTGGCAGTGTTTCCGGCAATATGAGTAATTTAATTAAAGACATGTATTTGTCCAAAGAACTTAAACAATATAATAACTGGTTAATTCCGGCAGCTACTAGGATGGAAGAAGTTATTATTACCGGGATTAAGTAACTAATGTCATACTCTTTCGATTTATACGCCAATCCCCAGAAGGTTGATCAGTTTGTGGATAATCACCCCAACGGATCCTTATTACAACAATCATCTTGGTCACAGATCAAAGATAACTGGGGGCATCGAATTGTGGCCGTTACTGAGAATGATCAGATTGTGGCCAGTGCTTTAGTGTTAATCAAAAAGATGCCTTTAGGGTATAAACTTTATTATTTACCCCGGGGTCCGATTCTCGACTTTTCTAATCACGAATTAGTTAAATTCTTTTTTACTGAGTTAGGAAAAGTCGCAAAGAAAGATAAAGCGATTTGTATTAAATTCGATCCGTTAGTCTTGCATGATGTTAGACAACCCAGTGAATTGGCCGGCTATGATACCTTGGACGATACGACCAAATTTTTAAAGTCGATCGGAATGAAACATCATGGCTATAATTTGAAAATGAGTGAAGCATCGCAACCTCGAACCTTGGCAGTTGTTCATTATGACGATATTACCCAGATGAAACCGAAACTTAATTATTATCTTAAGCATGCTTTAAATCTTGGCTTAGAAGTAACAAGAGTCGGTAGAGAAGGGGTTAAAACTTTTGCCCAATTAGAAGCGAAGACCGGTCAACGAAAAAATATTTCTTTACGTAGTGAAGAATATTTCCGCAAGATAATGGAAGTATACGATGATCAAGCGTTGATTACTTTAGCTAGTTTAAATATTCCCAAAGCGATTAATACGGCACAGCAGAACTTAGATAAAATTCGTAAGCAGTTGGAACGGCCGACTTTAAGCGAGGGACAAAAAAAAGACTTGATTGATAAAACTTCAACATATCAGAATGACATTAAAGAATTGACATCGAAACAAAAAACATTTGGTGATCAGCCGTTAGTATCTGGGTGTCTAATAATCCGCAGCGATAATCTCTCGGAATTATTATATGCCGGAATGGATGAAAACTTTATGGCGATTAGAAGTAACAATTCTTTTATGGATGCCCTAAACTGGGCGCAGGAACAAGGTTGTAAACTCTGTGACTTAGGTGGTGTGGAAGGAAAAATCGATGATGGTTTAGCAATCTCTAAATCTTTATATCAACCGCGTTTCGAATCATACATCGGAGAATTTGACTATCCGTTAATGCCACTAAGATATAAATTATTTACTAAAGCTTTACCAATGGCGAGAAACTTTATGTATCATAAAGCCCAAAGACAGCGGGAAAAAGAAAAGGATTAAACTCCTAATAGAAAGAAACGATGAAGACAACTAAAAAATGGATTTACAGCGGATTATTCCTAGCGCTAGCGATGATCCTGCCTTTTCTTACCGGTCAGATTCCTTCGATCGGTAATATGTTACTACCGATGCATTTACCAGCTTTCCTGTGCGGGCTAATTTGTGGTTTTCCTTATGGTGCCTTAGTAGGGTTTATCTCTCCTTTATTAAGGTATGTCTTATTTGGAATGCCGCCGATCTTTCCGACAGGGATCGCAATGGCTTTTGAACTATTAACTTATGGCTTAGTATCCGGACTAGTTTATTCGCGGTTTAAACATCAGAATTTAAAAGCCGTATATCTAAGTTTAATTACCGCAATGCTTGCCGGTCGAATTGTCTGGGGCTTAGCGACTTGGTTACTCTTAGGATATAGCGGTAAGAGTTTTACCTTAACGATGTTTATGACTTCCGGTTTTGTAACCGGACTACCGGGGATCATTCTTCAATTGATTCTGATTCCGGCAATTATGATCGTTTTGAATAAGACCAGATTAATTAAGTTTAGTACGGAGAAACAATAGATGGAATTCAATTCTTTAGTTAAACTGATTCAGCAGAAAAGCAATGGTCATGAACTATTTTTAGTCGCAATCGATGGTTGTACCGCTTCCGGTAAAACAACCTTGGCGGAAAGAATGGCAATTGTTATGAATGCTCCGATTATTCACTTGGATGATTTTTATCAACCGAACAAGACTGAAGAAAGATTAAGTCAACCCGGTGGTAATTGTGACCATGAACGTTTCGAATCAGAAGTCCTGATTCCGTTAAAAAAGAGCGGAGAAGTTTCTTACCGTCCTTATGACTGTCAGAGAGATGCTTATCTTGAACCGATAAAAATAATGAAAAGCAAGATTATAATTGTCGAAGGAAGCTATGCATTATATCCTTCCTTAAGCAAATATTATGATTTCAGAATCTTTCTTACTTTGGATCCAAAATTACAGTTAGAGCGTCTAAAAATCCGCAATCCTCAACAATATGACACTTTCGTTTCAGAATGGATACCGTTAGAGGAAAAGTATTTTGAAGCTTGCCAACCGCAACAACATTGCGATTTGGTGATTGATAATATCGTTAATCAAATTTAAGCCCATTAGGGCTTTTATTGGATAAACGGGTACATATTTTAAGTAAAATAGCTTATAATTATGAAAATGAGCTAGCGCTATCATAGCTAAAAAGGGGAGCGTAACATGGAAGATTACATCATTGAGATGAATCACATCACGAAAACTTTCCCAGGGATCAAAGCCAATGATGATATTACTTTGACCTTAAAAAAGGGCGAAATACACGCGCTTTTGGGAGAAAATGGGGCTGGAAAATCAACCCTGATGTCGGTTTTGTTCGGATTGTACCAACCTGACGGCGGAGAGATTCGCAAGAATGGGGAAGTAGTCAAGATTAATAATCCGAATGATGCCACGGCTTTAGGAATCGGCATGGTACATCAGCATTTTATGCTGGTCGATGTCTTTAGTGTTTTAGACAATATTATCTTAGGAAGAGAAACAACTAAAGGTGGTTTCCTTTCCGTCGATCAAGCTCGGAAGAAAGTACTGGACCTTAGTGAAAAGTATGGCTTGAAAGTCGACGTGGATGCCAAGGTGGAAGATATTTCCGTTGGTATGCAGCAGAGAGTCGAAATACTAAAGATGTTATACCGTGATAACGAGATTCTGATATTTGATGAGCCGACAGCAGTTTTAACACCGCAGGAGATTATCGAATTGATGGATACGATGAAGGGATTTGCCAAAGAAGGAAAATCAATTCTTTTTATCACTCACAAATTAGAAGAAATTATGGCGGTTGCGGACCGAGTAACGGTTCTAAGAAGAGGAAAATTAGTTTCTACTTTGAATGTTAAGGATACGACCAAGGAAGAATTATCCAAGATGATGGTTGGAAGAGTCGTAAACTTCGAGGTTGCGAAAAAAGATATCAAGCAAGGTGAACCAGTACTGAAAGTTGAACATCTGGTCGTTCCTTCGCATGTTCATCATCAGAATAATGCGGTCAAAGATGTCAGCTTCACGGTTCATAAAGGTGAGATTGTTTGCTTAGCCGGAATCGAAGGCAATGGCCAAACGGAATTAGTCTATGCGCTAACCGGACTAGCCCAGGCAACCGGCGGAACGATTCTATTAAACGGCAAGGATATCACACATGAGCCGATTAGACAGCGTTCAGTCGACGGCATGAGTCATATTCCGGAAGATCGGCATAAATATGGTCTCGTCTTGGACTTTAGCTTGGCGGATAATCTGATCTTAGAAAAATACTGGACACCGGAATTCCAACATAACGGTTTTATCAATAAACCGGCAGTTAAGACTTATGGTGACCGCTTGATTAAACAATACGATATTCGTAGTTCCCAAGGTGGTAATACGATTGCCCGTTCAATGTCCGGTGGCAACCAACAGAAAGCGATTGTCGCTCGAGAAATCGAACAGGATCCGGATCTCTTAATTGCGGTTCAGCCGACCCGAGGCTTGGATGTCGGGGCAATCGAGTATATTCATAATCAGTTGGTAGCTCAACGGGATGCCGGAAAGGCCGTTTTATTAGTCAGCTTGGAACTGGAAGAAGTTTTGTCCGTTCCGGATCGGATCTTAGTTATTTATAACGGGGGCATTACCGGCGAATTCAAAGGCGGAAAAGTTACCGAAGATGAATTAGGACTGTATATGGCAGGTGCCAAGCATATGGAACATAAGGAGGCCGAGTAAGATGGAGGATAAACGACCGGTAGTAAAACAAAAGAAATCTTTGACTGGTTCAATCGATTTCTTATCCAGTATTATCGCAATTTTGATGGGCTTATTATTCGGAACAATTTTGTTACTATGTTTCAATCCGACTCATGCTTTTGAAGGTTTAACAAACTTATTATCGACGGGCTTTTCTTCACCGGAAAAATTCGCTAAAGTTCTTTATCAAGCGGCTCCGTTAATGATGTGCGGATTATCCGTAGGCATTGCGTTTAAAACCAACCTATTCAATATCGGAGCATCCGGACAGTATATGATCGGTGCGATGTGTGCTTTGATCGGAGCCTTAGCCTTCAAGATGCCTTGGTATATGTGTTTGATTATGTCGATGGTTGGCGGCGGTATCTGGGGACTATTCCCAGGACTATTCAAAGCATTGTTCAATGTAAATGAAGTTATCACCGCCATTATGTTTAACTGGATCGGCTTGTTTACGATGAATGTAGTTATTTCTAATATTCCGACGATGTTGGCCGGATATTATGGTTCTGCCGTCAATAATCGGACCGGTGATCTCACGGCCGCTAATCCCGGAGCGATTATTCCTCGCTTAGGCTTGGATAAACTGATGAATTCAAATTACATGAATATTTCCATTTTCATTACCATTATCATGGCAATCATTATTCATATTATTTTGAATAAAACGACTTTCGGTTATGAATTAAAAGCTTGCGGTTATAATCGGGATGCTGCTCAATATGCCGGGGTAAATTCCAAGCGGAATATTATCATTACCATGGTCATCTCCGGAGCTTTAGCCGGACTTGGCGGAGCAATTTTCTATCTGGCCGGCACGGCTCAATATACGATTGAGAAGAATTTGCTGGGTATGGGATTCGATGGAATCTCCGTTGCACTATTGGCTAATTCCAGTCCCTTAGGTACGATTCTTTCGGCCTTGTTTATTTCTTATATCCGAGTCGGAGGGCAGGCAATGCAACCGACCTTTGCGACTGAATATGTCGATATTATCTTAGGTGTTATCATTTACTTCTCGGCCTTCTCCTTATTGATGAAGAATGTGATTGTTAAGATTCTCAAACGTAAGAAGAAAGAAAAAGAAGAAATACCCCCGAATGCAATTCCTTCGGGAAAGGAGGACCAATAAATGAATATTTTCGCGGACATTTTAGGATCGACCATCCTCTTTGCGGTTCCCTTATTGTTAGTAGCTTTAGGCGGCATGTTCTCAGAACATGGCGGAGTTATCAATATTGCTTTAGAAGGTATTATGATTATCGGCGGATTATGCAGCTGCTTATTCTTAAAGTTTGCGACTGGGTTTGGTTTGCCGGCCAATCAATTAACGATGTTCTTGGCAATTTTAGTTGCCGGAATATCCGGAATGATTTATTCCTTAGCTCTTGCCTTTGCGGCAATCAACTTGAAAGCTAATCAAACAATAGGTGGTACCGCCCTTAACATTATCGCTCCGGCCTTCTCCGTAATCTTGGCTTGGGCAATCCAAGGACAAGGGAATACCGATATTCAATTCCCAACTTGGATCAGAATGGCAACCTTAAGTGCCAATCCTAATTTCTTCGAAATTGTTTTCGTTAAGAATCTATATTTAACGACTCCGATTGCGATTGTACTTTTTATCATCAGTTATATTGTCATGTATAAGACTAAATTCGGACTCCGGTTAAGAGCGTGCGGCGAACATCCACAAGCAGCGGATAGTGTCGGAATCAATGTGGCCAAGATGCGTTATGCCGGCACCTTGATTTCAGGCTTCCTTGCCGGTATCGGCGGCTTAGCTTTCACTATTTCAGCGGGCAGCGGTTTCGCTTCGACGGTTGCCGGATATGGTTTCTTAGGTTTAGCCGTTATGATCTTCGGTAACTGGAAACCATTATCGATCTTAGGTGCATCCTTATTCTTCTCTTTGTTCAAAGTTATCGGAGCTTATGCTTCCTCGATTCCGTTCTTACCGGATCTTTCCGGGGTAAAGAATTCGACGTATATCTATCAGATGATCCCCTATATCGTAACGATGATCTTGCTGATCTTTACTTCCAAGCGATCTAAAGCACCTAAAGCGGAAGGAATACCTTACGATAAGGGAATGCGCTAATAATTTCTAAGACGAGTGTAAAGCTCGTCTTTTTTTGGCATTTTACATCATATTTAGCAATCAATCTCAATTTATGAAATTTATATCCCCCTTGTTACATTACCTTACTTATCTTTCATTTGTTTACTATCATTTACTTTTGACAAGTGCTAGTGAGGGCTATAAAATATGATTAGAGCGGAATAATCCGCAGGAGGGAAAAATGAAGAAGTTTCTGGCTATAATGTTGGTTGCGTTTTTAGCATTAGGCATTACCGGTTGCGGTAGTAGTGGAACTAAAGACACCACTTTCGAAATCGCGATGATCACTGACGTAGGAAATATCGATGATCACAGTTTCAATCAGGCAACTTGGGAAGCAGTAGAGCAGTATGCAAAGGATAACAATAAGACTTATGCTTATTATCGTCCGAGCGAAGATTCGAATGAGGCTAGAATTGAACAAATCAAGAATGCGATTGATAAGGGTGCTAAGGTCGTTGTTTGCCCGGGTTACTTATTCGAGACCGCAATCTATGATGTTCAGACTACTTATCCGAATGTAATGTTCTTATTATTGGATGGTCAACCGCACACGGCTGATTATGCTACTTATAAGACTGAATCCAATGTTCATAACATTCTTTATCAAGAAGAGCAGGCTGGCTATTTCGCTGGTTATGCTGCGGTTAAAGATGGTTATACGAAATTAGGATTCTGCGGTGGAATCAACGTTCCGGCGGTTATCCGTTATGGTTACGGTTATGTTCAGGGCGCTGATGCTGCGGCTAAAGAAATGGGCGTTAAGATCGAAATCAAGTACACCTATGCTGGTGCCTTTGCTCCGAGTGATGACCTATTGAATAAGATGAATTCCTGGTATTCCAGCGGAACCGAAATCGTCTTTGCTTGCGGTGGTTCCTTATATCAATCCGTATTCAAGGCAGCTGAGACTAACAATGCTAAGTCCATTGGTGTCGACGTTGACCAAGCTAAAGATTCTGAAACCGTTGTTACTTCCGCAATGAAGCAATTAAAGATCACGACTGTCGCTGCGTTAACGGCTCTGTATGGTAACAATCTTACTTGGCCTGAAGATTATGCTGGCAAGACGGCTACTTTAGGTGCTAAGGATGATGCTACTGGTTTACCGACCGATACTGATTCTTGGAGATTCAAGACTTTCACGGTTGATGAATACAAAGCAATGTTCGACAAAGTTGTTGATGGAACGATCAAGATCTCGGATGCAATTGATGTTGCTCCGACGACCACTAATTCGACTGTTGACTACAACGCTTAATATTTAATCAAAATACGGGTTTAACCACCCGTATTTTTTTGTGCCGTGATAGAATAGGTGAATGAAACCTAAAGCAATTCTCTTTGATATGGATGGGACGTTATTACCCGACGACAAAAAGATAACCAGATATACCGCAGAATGTTTAACTAAAGCGCATGATCTAGGTATAAGATTAGTCGCTTCGACCGGTCGTCCGCCTTTTCTCTTGGATCGGATGTTTCTTCAAGCGGGGCTAGAGAATACGATTGATGCTTATATTGCTTTGAATGGTGTCGGACATCTTGACAAAATCTTAGGGATAAACGAGTTAAGCAATTATCTTGAAGGATCTTGGATCCCGGGTATTATGGAAAGAGTAGAACAACTAGGCTTCGAAGGAACTTTCGTTTCCTATAGATATGTTGATGCTTGGATCACTAAGAAGGATAAATTCTTTTTTCAGTCTTATAATTCCAGATTTCCTAATTTGCATTTCACCGATTTCAAAGCCGAAAAGGATGAGAAATTCTGGAAGCTGATCTTCGGGTTAGAACGACCGTTTACTGTCGAAGAGATTGAAAGATTAGATTCCTTGGCAAATGAAAACTATCATGGCTTTCTTTCGTTACCGAATTCGTATGAATTTACGAATGCGAAAGTATCGAAAGGAAACGGAGTGAAAAGATTTGCCGAAGAACACGGCTTCGCCTTGGAAGATTTGGTAATGTTCGGAGATAGCGGAAACGACATTGATGCAATGAAATTAGTCGGGTATAGTATTGCCATGGGTAATGCCGGAATCAAGACTAAAGAGATCAGTGATGAGATCACGCAAAGTAATAACAATGACGGTGTCGCCCGCTGGATTGCAAAGGAGTTACTATGACAAAAACTAAAATTGTTTTTATGGATATGGATGGAACATTATTGAACGGACATTCCAAAATATCTCACTATTCTAAGAAAATCATCAGAGATCTGCATTCCCAAGGACTTATTTTCGGGATTGCGACCGGTAGACCGACCAGTACGATTGCCAGGATGATGAAACATAACGGACTAGGTGATTGTATAACTTTAGTCGTGGGAATGAATGGTTCTCATATCTTAAATACCCAGACCGGATATTTCGAGGAAATATTGGCGATGCCGGCTGCGACCTTGAGAAAACTATTCAATATTTTCGATGACGGGATTGCCCAAAGAATGTTATGTGATGAACATAATGTTTATATGGAAACAAAATCGCTTACCGCCCGGATTATTTCTCGCTCGGACCATTTAAAACTAACCGTTACTGATTTTTCGGAAGAACTTAAACATGATTGGCCTAAAGCTGGCTTATATACGACTAATCCGGCGGTGCTACCAAAAATCGTTGAAAGATTTCAGAAAGAATTACCGGACTCGGAAATCATCGGAAAACGCGCAAGCAAATTTTCGTTGGAATTTACGCATCGCAGTACCGATAAAGGAATTGGTATTCACTACTTAGCTGGGCAATTACATATTCCGATGGAAGCCATCATGGGATTTGGAGATTCGGAGAATGATTTAGGTATGTTGGAAGCAATCGGATATCCGGTTGCGATGAAGAATGGCAGTGAATGTGTCAAAAAGATTGCAAAAGATGTCACAGCGAAGACTAATCTTAATGACGGGGTAATGGATTATCTGAACACCCATCGTCAGTTATTAGACCTAAAGTCAGAATAATGTTAAAATAGTAATAATTATGAAAAAGAAACAGAAGCAAAAGACTAAACTTACCGCCAGTGATTTTATCGTATTCTGTGGAGTAACCGGGGGACTGATTTTTTTTGGTACCATGTTGGTTAATCACTTTATCGTTAAAATACCAACTTTAACTTATGTAATCATCGATTCAATAGCAGCAGTTTTTTTGCTAGCCGGAGTTATAATTTATGAAATCGCAATTAAAGCCAAACGTAAACCTTAAATATCCCTATATTATTTTTGATCTTGACGGGACCTTGGTAGATTCTGAAAACTACTATGCGACCCTCTTCATCGATTATGTTTCTTCCTTAGGCTATGTACTTCCAAGTGATTTATGGCGGAAAAATCCGGATTATACCTATGTAGAGATGTCGGAAATAATCTTTAAAAGATTTCCTAATTTAAACGCGAAGTTTGAAAACTACCAACAACTTGCGGATGATTGGTATCAGTATTATCTTAAACATCCGATAGATTATTCAAAGTTAACTTATCCTGATGAGATTAAGACTTTGGAACTATTGAGAGAAAAAGGATACCTTCTTGCAGTTGCTTCCGGTTCGAAACTGGAAGATGTGAAGCGCGCTCTTCAAAGTACGGGGATCAATGAGTTATTTTCCGTGGTAATGAGTGCACATCAATGTGACCGCCCCAAACCCGATCCGGCGATCTTTCACTTAACGGCTAAGGCTTTAGGCGCTAGACCTGAGCAGTGTTTAGTGATTGAGGACTCGACAATCGGTATTACCGCGGCTCACCAAGCAGGAATGAAAGTATTCGCCCGTAAGGATTCACATTTCGATAACGACTTAAGCTTAGCGGATAACTGTTTTGAGACTTATCAGCAACTACAGCAACTATTGGAATTAAACTGAAAGGATGATGGAAATGAACCTTGAAGCGGTCTTGACCAGCAATGGCATTGCGTTAGCTTTATTGTTCGTTCTTTTGCTTTCGGTCCGTGCGAGAGTAAAGAAACAGTTATTCGATGACCGCATCTTTGAACTTATCGTGATGTTAGCGATTTTTGGCTGTATTTGTGAAGTTGGAGGATTCGTCATTGATGGGAAATCAGGGCTTTCAGCCAGGATCTTAGTTCAAGTCTTCAATTCTTTTGTCTTTACTGTGTTTCCGATTATGGGTTATCTTTGGAATATGTTCATTAATTATCGAATTTATCCTAATCAGACTAGGGAAAAATCATTTGATTGGCTTAGAATCCCTTTATATTTGAATACGATTTTAGGATTAACCAGTTGTTTCTATCCAATTCTATTTACGGTTGACCGTAATAATGTTTATCACCGTTCTTACTGGGGATTAATAACCTTGTTAATAACGGCCTTCTATCTTATTTATTCTTTCTTACGAGTCAATAAAGCCCGAAAACACGGACACCTTTATTTAGTCATGCCAATTATGCGTTTATATATTCCCTTAGCAATCGGGACGCTTATTCAGTTTCTGGTGTATGGATCATCTTTGCTCTGGGCCGCTATGGCGCTCGCAATGACCACAACTTACTTAGGAGTATTAGATGAACAGGCTTCGATAGATCATCTTTCAAATTTATACTCTCGGAATTATTTGGACAATTACTTAAGTAAACACGAGAAAGACTACAGTTGTTCGATTGTCGGTATCATGATTGATATCGATCACTTTAAAAGTATCAACGATGTCCAGGGACATTTGCAGGGGGATAAAGTAATCAGAGATGTTGGCCATCTCATTCACCTCGCAACGAATTACTCGGATTTTGCGGCTCGTTATGGTGGCGATGAATTTACTATTTTCCGAGAAGCAGATAGTGTTGAGGTCGGGAACGAAATAATAAAAAAATTGGAAGAAGAGTTTCAAAAATATAATAATGACAAAGATGATGCGCAAAAGATCAGCTTTTCTTACGGTATCGCCTTATACCGTCCTTTGAATAATACTATCGATCAATTTTTAAAGGAAATGGATATGGTGATGTATCAAAATAAGCGCAGCAAAGCTAAAATATTACCAGAACGAAGGAGTACTAAATGATTAATCAAAGAATTACGGATCTGATAAAGACACTATCTTCATCAACTAATCTTGAATATTCAAAGCTGCGTATCGGTTTTAAAAGTAGTCAGGGTGTTACTTTTTATGATTTCAAAGGCAATATCGACAAGAAATTTGAATGGTTAAATAACATAGCTGTCCCTGGCGTGACGACAATCATTTATGCGGAATCGTCTAATTCACAGCAAATAATTCAGACTGAAAATAGTTTAAAAGCTTTTTTAGATGATATGGCACAGCTGTTAGGACCGGCTCTTCAGATTACAAATAAAAATCTTTCGGATGTGGAAAAAGCTTTGGCAAATAATAGCACTTGCTTATTTCAAGATGGGGGATATATAGTGACCGGTAGGAATGATAACGAAGTCGGCTTAGCGGTTATTTTATTAGAGAAAGCCTGCAGGATTAAAATTCTTGCGAATGAACTTGGCGGGGTAAAATATCTGGAACCGGATCTGGCACAATTTGATCATCAGAATTATTTGGAACATTATTCGCATGCTCAATGCGAGGGTGATAAATAATGAATGAACTTGAAGGAAGAAAAGAAATCATTATCTACGGTAAGAAATTATTGGATACAGGATTGGTTCAGGGAACCTGGGGAAATCTTTCTCTTAGGCTGGACGAAGATCATCTATTGATTACACCCAGTGGGATGAACTATCGGATTTTAGAACCGGAAGATATCTGCAAGATTGAGATTTCTAGCGGAAAGTATGAAGGGAAAAGAAAACCTTCGAGTGAAAAAGAATTACATCGTCTGATTATGTTGAATTATCCCCAAACCAACGCAGTGATTCATACGCACTCGTTATATTGTCAGGTCTTCGCAGCGGCACAGAAGAAACTTCCGGCAATCGACCCTGAATTTATTAAAGTCTGTCCTTTAGGCTTAGAATGTACTAAACATGAATTGGCAGGCACCGTTGTTTTAGCCCAAGAAGCAGTAAAAACAATCGGCCAGAGTAAAGGTTGTTTACTGGGCAACCATGGCGTAGTTTTACTGGGAAATAGTTTAAGTGAAACCTTAGCCTTAGCGTTAAGCGCTGAATCGGCAGCCCAAGACTTTTTGGATCGTGATTGATTTATGTTATCATAGTCCTATGGTTTCAGGAGGAAAATATGCGGATTCTAATCAGTAACGATGATGGAATTGATTCATTAGGAATAAAAGCATTAGTCGATATCTTAAAAGATGAGCATGAGATTGACATTGCGGCTCCGGCCAATCAACAGAGTGCGAAGAGTCATAGTTTCACCCTTAACGGGGATCTTATGGTGGAGAAGATAGAATATCCCGGAGCTAGATCAGCTTATGCGATCGACGCGACGCCGGCCGATTGTGTTTATTGTGCGGTAAATGAGTTATTGCCCCAAAGACCGGATGTCATTATTTCGGGGATTAACCACGGATTCAATCTCTCGACGGATTGTTTATATTCCGGAACGATTGGAGCGGCTAGTGAAGGATTAGTTTTGGGTATTCCGGCCCTAGCCGTCAGTTTAGTTACGCTTACTTCCTACGATTTTACCGCTCCGGCGATTGCGGCTAAACAATTATTACCGATTTTGATGAAAGATCCGGATAATTTGAAATATCTGCTCAGTATCAATTCTCCGGATATACCGGTAGATCAGATAAAAGGTTATCGGGTCGTTGGTTTTGACGGACATCGGACTTATCATCGTAAATATACGATAACTAAAATTTCGGAAACTAAGTCGATACATCATATTAAATGCGATATCATTAAGACTTTGGATAAAGATCCGAATATTTTGGGCGATGTTTCGGCAGTCGAACAGGGATATATTTCCGTCACCCCGGTCTCTTTAGATTGGGTCGATCATCAGAAGGAACAGCAGTTGAAATCGCTTGATCAATTATCTTTCGAACACTAAAGAAGGTATGTAAATGAATAACGGAATAATGGTTCAATATTTTGAGTGGTATTTGAGTAATGATGGTACTTTATGGCAGAAAGTAGCTAAAGAGGCTAAACATCTTGCTAGTGACGGAGTTACGGCTATTTGGTTACCGCCCGCCTACAAAGGCGCCGGGGGAATCAATGATGTTGGGTATGGCGTCTACGATCTTTATGATTTAGGCGAATTTAATCAAAAAGGAACTGTTCGGACTAAGTACGGAACAAAAGAAGAATACTTGAAAGCAATCTCGGCCTTACAGAAAGCCGGCATCGCCGTTTATGGTGATATCGTTTTTAATCAGATGATGGGAGCGGATAAAGCAGAAGAAGTAATGGCCGTTGAGACGGCGAGTAATAATCGTGAACAGGAGGTATCTCAACCATACGATATTGAAGCTTGGACCCGTTTCACCTTTCCGGGTCGTAAAGGGAAGTACTCGACTTTTACTTTTGACCATACTTGTTTTGATGGTGTAGATTATGATCAACGAAAAGGAAAAAACGCAATCTATAATTTAGAAGGTCAGCCTTGGGATCAGGGAGTTGACGGGGAAAATGTTAACTATGATTATTTAATGGGTGCCGATGTCTGTTTTTCCAATCCGAAAGTACGCCAATATTTTATTGATTGGGGACAATGGTATCTGAATACTACCAAGGTTGATGGTTTCAGACTAGATGCCTTAAAACATATCGATAACACATATTTCCCTGAATGGTTAGGAAAACTTCGCAGTTATAGTAATAAAGAATTATTTACGGTCGGAGAGTATTGGAGCGCCGATTTAGGAACATTAAAGAACTATCTAGAGGTTACCGACCGTTGTCTCTCATTATTCGATGTACCGCTACACTTCAATTTTTTCGCAGCTAGTCATGGCAACGGAAATTTTGACATGTCAAAGTTACTAGATAATACCTTAGTTCAATGCGATCCGGCAAAAGCCGTGACCTTCGTGGATAATCACGATACGCAAGCCGGCCAGGCGTTGCAGAGTGCAATCTTAGACTGGTTCGTTCCGTTAGCGTATGGGGTTATTCTTTTACGTAATCAAGGTTATCCCTGCGTCTTCTATGGAAACTATTATGGAGTTCCCAGTCATAACGGGGTCGCTCATAAAGAAGTACTAGATGTTTTAATGAAGGCTCGGAGAACTTTAGTTTATGGAACCCAGCATGATTATTTCGATGATTTCAATGTGATCGGCTGGACCTATGAAGGTGATTCAGAACATGAAGATTCAGGAATTGCGGTTATTATGAGCGATAATATCGGCGGACAGAAAACAATGAATGTCGGAATTAAACACGCTAAAGAGACTTGGATTGAATTGACCGGTCAGTTCAGCGATGAAACTATCATTGACGATAACGGGCAGGGGTTATTTAAGGTTAATGGCGGAGCTTTAGCGGTTTATGCCAAGAAAACTACAAGGTAATGCCGAACATAATCCGGCCAAGTCTTAGCATCGTACTGCCACATTCCAAAGCGATTGGATAATCTTCACTCATTCCCATTGATAGGGTGGTAAAGTTAATATTTGCTTGCTTAAAATTCTGATATTTGTCAAAAAGTTCTTTACCCTCAGTAAAGACTTTTTTTATCGCGACGGTATCTTTTGTGTGCGGTCCGATGACCATTAGGCCCTTAATGATTATCTGATTTAAGTTATCGGCATCTTTCAAGAAGGCGTCCAATTCTTCTACCGAAATTCCAAACTTCGTTTCTTCTTTGGCAATATTAACTTGGATTAAAACCGGCATGATTTTATTTTGTTTGATAGCTTCCTTATTAATATCTTGTAATAATTTTAGACTATCAACTGACTGAATAAGGGAACAGTACTTGACCGCATATTTTACTTTGTTTGTCTGAAGATGACCGATTAACTGCCAATTGATTCCCGGCATATTATTCTTTTGTTTACTGATTAATTCCTGAACTCGATTTTCTCCGAAGACTCTAAAACCCTGATCGTAGAGTAGCTTAATCTCCGCAAGGGAATGATTTTTTGTTACGACTACGATCTTATCTTTATTTTTTTCTAACAGGGAATTCATTGGAAAGTTCATCTCTTTTGCTCAACTACCATAGCATTATTACAGGTTAATTACAAGAATGTAAATATTGTGGTTCTTGTGATAAATAGTCTTGATAGGAGGACACAATGCCAATAATAAAAGCTGACGATGAAAACGAACTTATTCATCAGTACGAAAAAGGTGGATTAGTTATTCTGCTGAATGATGTTGAATACTTAAACAAACAGACGGATAACATTCTCAAAGAATTGGAATGGGTTGAAACGGATGATGAAGTTATTTTTAAACTTTATCAGATTCCTTTAAGTTATCCGTATGTTGATCAAAAAACGCTGATTAAGGATATTTTGAGCTTGGTAAAAACCTATTACCAACAGCGAAAAATTCGCAGCGAAAGCGATAATGAACTAATTATGCGGTTAACTAAAGCCTTCAAAGAAAATCACGGGATACTGGATCATTATTTCTTTAAAATCTTGGAGGAAAATAATGTTACCGGGGAATAAACATTCTGATTCCTTTCTTGAGACGCTAATTAAGGTTAGAAAAGAAAACATTCTCAACGAGAGCGAATATGTCAATTACCAGAATGAATTTAAGATAATGGTCAAGCAACAAGTGTTAACCTTCAATCACGGTCAGAGCAGTTCCTTAAGCAATGATGATTATTCAAGAATCGTCCATAATTTGGATTACATAATTGTCTATGGAATTGATTGGAAACAGAATATTAAATATATGAAATCGCTAGGCTTGTTTCACTTGCAGTATCAACTTATGCAATTAAAAAATTCTTATCAAAAATTGGTGAGCGAGATTATATATGTTCCCTCCTATCAATTTATGCAGGTCGTTTATGAACAATATCCCCGTTTTCTTAAGAAACTAAGTGCCAGTATTACCAATTACGGGGTTTATGATGAAGACTTCGATTATCCTTTATTGGATGGCTTAAGTATGGATCATCATAATTATGGTTTGAAGAGTATTCAACTCGCCCAGTATTATTTAGATCGTTTGATGGCCGAAAATGAACTGTTGAAAAATTTCAAGAACGATACCAATTGGTTCTTCACTTCCTTCCAACAACTAAATAAGTTACCGCAAGATTTGGCAATGAATGGCAGTGCTCTGTGTTTAGTGGTCAGTGCAATTCATTATCAATTGCAGCAGCAGTTTAATTTGAGAATTAAGGCGGAATTACTAAAAGAATTACATGAAGCTGATTTCAAACAATATTTATCTAAAGTGTTGAAACAATTTTCATTCACGATGCCATATGATTACGAGGATTTATTGCATCTTTATCAGGGATTCTGTCAAAGAAAACTACTAATTCCCGACTCAAAGTATAAAATAACGGTCAAAGAATTTATCAGTCGTGATGATTCTTTACCAAACTATGAATATCGAAAGATCTTAACGCATTTATTGAAATTAAATCAGATGGAAAGAGTAGATTATTTAAGTAGGAATAAATTAGACGGGAATGATCTTATTGACCTTTTAGACAATGAAATTCTGGATTATAACTTTGCTAAAGTATATTTTAAATCATTCACCATAAACGAACTTAGGGGACTGATGCGTAAAGAAAATATCGATGAATTCTATGATTCCAGCAATAATGGTTGGGAAAAAGCTTTAATAGACCGTTATAATGAGATAAAGGTGGAATGAACATGTTAGAACAAACTTTAGCGCAGATGATTGATCATACTTTACTTAAACCGGATGCATCCGATGAACAACTAAGGATTTTGTGTGATCAATGCAAGGAATATCATTTTAAGATGGCCGCGATCAATTCCGGAGTGACCAGAAAAGTTGCCGAATTTCTTAAGGGCAGTGAAGTGCATGTCGGTGCGGCAATCAGCTTCCCTTTCGGAACTAATACGATAGAAGCGAAAGTTTTTGAGACGAAAGATGCAATCCTAAACGGGGCTAACGAAATTGATTATGTCCTCAATCTTGCAAAACTTAAGGCTCATGATTTAGTTTATATCGAAAATGAAATGCGGCAGATAAAAGAAGTGACACAACCAAATAAAATAATCCTGAAGGTCATCTTTGAGAACTGCTATTTAGCAAAAGAAGATATCGTCAATGCTTGTAAGGTAGCCCTTCAAGTTAAGCCAGATTTCATTAAAACTTCGACCGGATATGGAACTTACGGTGCCCGAAAAGAAGATGTTAAGTTAATGAAAGAAATGGTAGGCAATCAGATTCAAATCAAGGCGGCCGGAGGGATTCGAAACTTAACCGAGGCTTTAGATTTTATTAATTTAGGCGCGAGCCGAATCGGAACCTCACATGGAGTCGAAATAATAAAGGAGCTAAGAGAAAATGAAATATCTATTAAGTAATGCGCATATCGTTTTGGACGACCAGACCGAGATTCTACAGGGCAGTATTCTAATCGAAGACGGAATGGTTAAAAAAGTATTTTCGCAGGCAGAATCTTTACCTGAGGTAGAAAATATCGATCTTGATGGTAAGACTATTTACCCTGGGTTTATTGACTTGCATATTCATGGTGCGATGGGTTATGACTTTATAACCGGCGGAAAAGCCATCGAAGCGGCCAGCGATAATTTAGCTAAAGACGGGACAACGGCTTTCTTGGCTTCGCTGACAGTTCTTTCACCCAACCAGACCTTAGCGACTTTAGAAAGCCTTCAGACGCACCAAGAGACCGGAGCAACTTGTCTAGGTGTTCATATGGAAGGACCATATCTGAGCAAAGAATATAAGGCCTTAATGGATGAAAGATATTTAAGAGACCCGAGTATTGAAGAAACCGACGAAATGATTAAAGCCAGTGGAAATATGATTAAAACGATGACGATCGCTCCGGAACTAAAAGGAATGGATGCTTTTATTCCTTATTTAGTTTCCAAACAGATTATTCCGATGATTGGACATACGGCGGCTACTTGTCGGGAAGCTTTACAGGAGTTGGCATTAGGCGCGAAAGGATTCACCCATTTCTATAACGCGATGAGCCAGCATACTCATCGCAATCCTGGATGTGTTACCGCTGGATTTTTAGCAACTGATAATTATAAAGAAATGATCTGTGATGGCTTTCATACAGACCCCGATGTGGTCAGAATGACTTATAAATATTTAGGTCCGAAACAGATTATCTTAATCACCGATGCGATGCTGGGCAAGGGTCTAAATGATGGAGATTATGTTTTCTCCGGGTTAAATTGTCATAAGGAAGGAATTCATGTCCGCGTTAAAGAGACCGGTCGAATCGCCGGCAGTGCTTTCGGTATGATTGACGCTTTCCGGTTTATTAAACAATTGGTAAAACCTACCGCTCCGGAATTATGCGCGTTATCATCCGGTAATGCGGCTAAACTGATCGGAGACAATAAGCGGGGAAATCTGCATGAAGGAAGTTATGCGGATCTGGTGATTATGGATAAGAACGATCAGGTTCTTGCGACGCTGAATCATGGTGAAGTTATCTATGATTATCGGCTTCGCTAGCATTTGAATCGGTTTGATAATAAGCATAAAATATTATCGTTAGATTTGAGGTAAATATGTATAGTCTATTAAGAAAGTATACGAAGGATGGTTTGTGGGCAGCAATCTTTGGTCCTGTATTTGTGTTGGCCGAAGTTGTTTTCGATGCGGGAATTCCCTACGTAATGTCTTTAATTATCGATGTTGGAATTAATCAAAAGGGCGGAGATTTGAATTATATTATCAACGCCGGATTCTGGATGGTGTTATTAGCCTTAGGTGCCGGAATCTGTGGAGCGTTATCCGGCTGGCTTTCTTCGATTGCTTCCGCGAGATTTGTACGAAATATTCGTTTAGCAATCTATTCAAAGATTCAAACCTATAGTTTTAAAAGTATTGAAAAATTTCCCGTACCATCTGTGGTCATGCGTTTAACGACAGACATGCGGATGATGCGATTAGCTTATGTGGCAATCGTCAGATTATTGATCAGAGCCCCTAGCAATCTATTAATCAGTTTGTTCATGGTCTACCGGATGAATAACCGTTTAGCGGGAATTTTTGCGATTGCGATTCCGATTTTAGCGACCGGATTCTATTTCATGACAATTAAAGCTCATCCGCGATTTGTGACGATGATGGGTAAATACGATCAGCTAAACAGTGATCTGGAAGAAGATTTGGAAGGAATTCGCGTTGTTAAGACTTTCGTTCGGGAAAAATACGAGGAAGAGAAATTTAAAAAAGTCTCTTGGACGGTAACTTTGGCGCAACGTTATGCCGAAAGTTTAGTCTTATTAACACAGCCGTTCTTTGAATTAGTTATGTATGCCTGCATGATTGCGATTGCCTGGTTTGGTGGTAATTTGATTATTCAGGGAAATATGACGACTGGTGTTTTTATGAGTTATCTAGCTTATGTCAGAGCAATCTTGTTCTCTTTGATGATGTTGTCTAACGGCTTGATGCAGATTGTCATGGCACAAGCTTCTGTTGACCGAGCCAATGAATTGTTAAACGAAGAAACGGATATTACTGATGATAAAAATGATGTAGATTTAAATCTTGAAGATGGTTCTTTAGAATTTAGAAATGTTAATTTCCGTTATGATTCAAAGTCCGAAAATGAAGCTTTGACCGGGATTAATCTTAAAATCCCCAGCGGTAAAGTTGTAGGTATCATCGGACCGACCGGAGCCGGGAAGTCAACTTTAGTTCAACTGATTCCGCGACTATATGATGTATCAGCCGGAGAAGTATTAGTCGGCGGTCATAATGTCAAAGATTATAAACTGAATAAATTAAGGGAAGAAGTATCGATGGTTTTACAAAAGAATACTTTATTCTCGGGAACGATTGAGGATAATTTAAAATGGGGCAATTCCAAAGCCAGCAAGGAAGAAATAACCAAGGCAGCCACATATGCGCAAGCCGAGGAATTTATTCAACATCTACCAGAAGGATATAAGACCGAATTAGGTCAAGGTGGCGTTAATGTTTCCGGGGGACAGAAACAAAGATTATGTATCGCCAGAGCCTTATTGAAACATCCGAAAATTATTATTTTGGACGATTCAACTTCCGCGGTGGATACCGATACCGATCGAAGAATTCAACTAGCTTTAAAAGAAAAGTTAACGGATATGACCACGATTATCATTGCCCAACGGATTACCTCGGTTTTACATGCCGACATGATTGTGATCATGGATGAAGGAAAGATTGTTGATAAAGGCACACATGATGAATTATTAAAACGCAATACCATGTATCAGGATCTCTATCATACGCAGATGGGAGGAGTAGGCCAATGAGCGAAAGACATTATCGCCAGATCCGCAGTGCCAGAGCCCACAATATAAAAGGAACACTGGCTAGAACCTTCCAATATTTAAAAGCATATGGAATCAAGATTTGGATTGTTTTGATCGCCATCGTCATTTCATCGCTTACCGGAGTTATCAGTTCGTATTTCTTCACTCCCATTATTAATAATTATATTGTTCCATATATTGGAAGTCAGAATCCAGACACGACTAATTTTATCAAGATGTTAGGATTGATGGGAGTCGTTTATTTATTAGGAGTCATCTCTACTTTTACCTATCGAAAATTAATCTCGATTATCAGCACGGGGGTATTGAATGATCTAAGAAAAGAATTATTCAATAAAATGCAGGAATTACCGATTAAGTTTTTTGATACGCATACTCATGGTCAGATGATGATTTATTATACTAATGATATCGATACGATCCGACCGATGATTGCAGAAACCTTCCCGCAGTTTCTGACGACGATATTAACTTTAGTTGGGACTTTTGTTATGATGGGCATCTTAAATCTTGAATTAATGTTAATTGTGGCCGTGATGTTAAGTATTATGATTCTGATAACCTATTTACTAGGGCATAAATCGCAGAAATATTTTGCTTCTTTACAGCGCCAAGTATCGGACATCAATGGCTTTGTCGAAGAAATGTTCTCAGGGCAGAAAGTGATTAAAATCTTTAATCACGAAAAAGAATCGATTGAGGAGTTTACTAAACTGGACGATGCATTATATCGTTCGAGTGTCAGAACCAATACCTTCGCCTCAATGTTAATGCCAATCAACGGGAATCTTTCATATCTGACCTATGCAGTAGTCGCCGTTTTGGGAGGCAAGTTATGTATGGATGGAAGCCTAAGCTTAGGTGCTTTGGCATCGTTCTTACTATATGTTCGTCAGTTTATGGGACCTATTAGTAACCTATCTCAACAGTTCAACGGTTTTATGATGGCTTTGGCCGGAGCGGAAAGAGCGTTTGCGCTAATGGACCAGCCAAGTGAAGTAGATAACGGTAAAATCACAATGACCAAAGTTATAAAGAATTCGGATGGTAAATTAGTACCTACGGATTCTAAGAGTGAATTATGGGCATGGAAAATTCCAACTAACGAAGGTTTTGAATTAAGAGAGTTTAAAGGTGATGTCGTTTTAGATAAGGTAAACTTCGGTTATAAAAAAGATAAACCAATCTTGCATGATATCTCGCTTTTTGCTAAACCTGGTCAAAAGATTGCTTTTGTCGGAAGTACAGGAGCCGGTAAAACGACAATCACTAATTTATTGAATCGGTTCTATGAAGTTAAAAACGGGTCGGTCAGATATGACGGTATCGAAATACAAGAAATAAAAAAGGCCGATCTCAGGCATTCAATCGGAATGGTATTACAGGATACGATTTTATTCTCGGGAAGCGTGATGGAAAATATTCGTTACGGTAATCTGAACGCAAAAGATGAGGAATGTATCGCGGCGGCTAAACGTTGCAATGCGGACTCTTTTATCAAGCGGTTACCGCAAGGATACCAGACCATATTAAGTGCGAATGGTGCCAATCTTTCGCAGGGACAAAGACAGCTATTAAATATTGCCCGTTGTGCAATTGCGGATCCTCCCGTCATGATTTTAGATGAGGCAACAAGTTCGATTGATACCCACACCGAGAAATTGATTGAAAACGGGATGGATGAATTGATGAAGGGAAGAACGACTTTTGTGATTGCCCATCGACTCTCGACAGTTCGCAACGCCCAAGCAATTATTGTTTTGGAACATGGTAAGATTGTCGAACGAGGCACCCATGAAAGCTTACTCAAACTTAAAGGGCGGTATTACCAACTTTATACCGGACAAGCTGAATTGGAGTAGAGAGGGAATAATTGAATTATTTAAACGGTGCGCTATAATCTAGTTGCCAAATAACGAATTTACTAAGAATCATTACGCTTTTGATAATCAAGCAGATGTTTAACAAATCTTTCAGGTAGACAATCCTGATCATTATTCGGAATGGTATTGAGATAGATGTTAATATGTACTGGGTCGGTAAAAGGAACCATCGCAATTCTTGGGTCCTCTTTGAGCAAGCATTTGGGCGACATGCTGATTCCGACATCGCTGGCGACTAGATCCAACATCGTGTCAAAACGATCGCATTCAATCGCAACGTTCGGACGATAGCCTTGAGCGTAGAATTCATCCGCAATCATATATTCGTCGAAGAAAACATGATTCAGATAAATCAGACGATTGCTAGTATATTCTTTCCAGGTAATAGTCTTATGACTGCTTAAGGGATTATTCTTGGGCATGATGGCATAGAATTGATCCTCGCACCATTTAACCTTACGAATACTATTAGGATAACCGTTAGTTCTTTCGAGGGGAATTAGATATGGTGAAAGTAACTCACTGGTAATCGCAACATCGGCTCGCCCTTCCAGTAAATCGGAAAGAGCTCGATTAGTATGCCTAGTCTTAATGGTTACGCGTAATTGATTGTCATAATGAATGTTCAAAAAAGAAATCAAAGGCTTACTAAGCCCGTGATTAAGGATACCGTCGGTGAGAATCAGTCTTAATTCGTTGGCGGGGGAATGATCATTCATGGCTTTCTTCAATTGCGAATAATCTTGAAGAATCTGGGAATTATGTAAGGCGAAAATCTTGCCTGCTTCGGTTAAAGAGATGCGATGTTTACTACGATCAAATAGGGTAGCATGCACTTCCATTTCAAGCTTACTGATCTGTTTAGATAAGGCAGATTGGGAAATAGCTAGCTCCTTAGAAGCTAAGGTAAAGCTCTCGTTTTTGGCTACAGAATCAAAACACTGAAGTTGGAATAAATCCATATAAGTGGCTCCTTTTCCAAACCGGGAAATCTCAGAATTGCGAATGAATCCTATTCTGAAATTGGACTGTATATTCTATAGTAGAAAGATAACATTCCAAACAGCGAAAGCACAAGGGGGAATATCTGTATATAATTACTACAAGTAGGTACAAGAAAATGAAAGAAAAAGCAAAAGAAACAAAAAAACCAAACATCTTAGTAAGGCCACATCAAATGTATCGTGGCAAGGATTATGTTTCCGGAAAGGAATATGCACGGATTGTCGGCCGCGATTACAGTACCATTAAAAAGAAATTACGGGCTGGCAATATTCCTTGCATTAAGACAGCATCCGGAGCTTATCTGATTAAAGCGGATACCGAGTATGTTGATTTAAGACATTTCAATCATCGCGGCGGTAATCGCAAGAAGACGGTTGAAACCAAAAAAATAGCAGATAAAAAAACAGCGGCCAAAAAAGTAGTTTCTAAGAAAGCGGCTCCTAAGAAAGCAGCATCTAAGAAAGTCGTCGCCAAGAAAAAGAAGTAAAAATTATAGCCAACCGGGGTTTAAATACCTCGGTTTTTTAGTGCTCAAATATTAATCTTTACAAGGCCAGGAAATATCGCTTATGATAACTATAAGGTAATTAAAATGTCAGAAACGAAACTATTGGTTGATGTTGTATGTGTTCATTATAAGAGCGGGCATATAAAACCGATTCAGATTGTTTGGGAAAATGGCATTCATTATAATGTGGACAAAGTGCTTAAAATTGAGCAACGTGCTTCCTTGAAAAGCGGCGGCAGCGGGTTACGCTATACTTGTTTAATTCATGGTCAACAACGTTATTTGTACCTGCAGGATGACAATTCTTGGTTCATTGAAAAATTAGGCAGTTAATTATTCTGATCGTGTCCAATAGTTTGAGGTTTCACTGGGAACCCCGAAACCGGAATAAGTCGTGAAACTTGCTTTGGCCATATAGTATTTTGCGTTTGAATAGATAAAGGTATTGGCTACCTGAGTCCAGGTTGACTTATTTACCTAATTATAATTAATACCGGTCTTGATTGAAGCGTTACTGGGGTATTGATAAAGGATACCATTCAAACACAATAGTCACCTCTTGATTAGATGGTGTTATTTTGATAAACATTATGGGCGTTAGTAATTTATAATCAACTTAAGATTTTAATAACGCTCTCAATTCGTTAAGAGGTCACCGTTGATCTCATAATAAGGAATAGTGTTACAATATATGCAACGAAGGAGCACGATATGATGAACGAAAAAAAGCCTGGTATCGATGGCGAAAAGTATTTGCCTTACGAGAAAAGGACCGGAGGAGAATCAGTTGTTTATTTCACTACCGATCTTTCTAGCGAAGGGCTAGAACGAATATATAATAAGATAAGTGCGAATATCTCTGGGAGAGTGGCAATTAAACTTCATACCGGTGAACAACACGGGCCGAATATTATTCCGCGTCCCTGGGTTCAGAATTTAATCGAGAAAGATTTACCTCAAGCCCATATCATTGAGACTAATACTTATTATGACGGAGATCGTTATACGACCGAAAAACATCGAGAAACTTTAAAAGTTAACGGATGGACTTTTGCGCCAGTGGATATAACCGACGAGCATGGAACAGCCAAGTTACCGGTAACCAATGGAAAATGGTTTACAGAAATGTCGGTAGGAAAGGGAATCCTTGATTATGATTCCTTAGTTGTTCTAACTCATTTTAAAGGGCATACCCAAGGTGGGTTTGGTGGCTCTAATAAAAACATTGGAATAGGTTGTGCCGATGGTCGAATTGGCAAAGGAATGATTCATACCCAACCAGGATCTAAGAATCAGTGGGGTGTCGCCAAAGAGGAATTAATGGAGAAGATTAGTGAGTCAACTAAATCGGTGATTGATCACTTCGGGGATAAAGTCGTTTATATCAATGTAATGCGTAATATGTCGGTGTCCTGTGATTGTGAAGGAATTGCTGCTCAACCGGTTGTTACACCGGATGTCGGTATTCTGGCTTCAACGGATATTTTAGCGGTCGATCAGGCTTGCGTAGATTTAGTCTTTGCGATGAAGGAAAAAGATAACCATGACCTGGTAGAACGAATGACAACTAGACACGGGTTTAGACAGTTATCATATATGAAGGAGTTGGGAATGGGGAATGATAAGTATCAGTTGTTAGATATTGATCAAAATGATAAACAGATTGCCCCAGAAGATGCGGTGAAAGATGTTGTACCTTTCGGGCAAAACCGCTAAGAATCCTTATAAATACAACCTAAGTTTATAGTTAAGAACTTGATTAATTATGGCTTGAACAAATCCGCGTTAGGCTTTATGATATTAAGGCATTGCGGATATGGCGGAATTGGTAGACGCGCTAGCCTCAGGCGCTAGTGGAGTTAAATCCATACAGGTTCAAGTCCTGCTATCCGCACCAAGCTCAAATAACCCTGATTCTATCAGGGTTTTTTAATGCGAAGGGGGAAAATGAGACAAGCGTACTTTGATCTCAAAAATGACATTTATTTCAGGTTTACCCCCGAGTTTTACCCCGCAAAAATCAGGAAATTGCTCAAAAACCCGCATAAACAAAGGGTTTTTAAGCTTTACCTCCAAAAAAGTGTATTTACCCCTAAAACGACTATTTATGCCTAATTGTGAGTCATAAATGGTACATTTGTTGCACCAGATAGGCAAAAACAGGCATAAAAAGAGCTTATTTACCAATCCTGCACTAGCGACCTGCGCTAGTGGGAAAAAATAGATTAAGTTTTTGACAATACCCTTAAAAAGCCTTATAAATAAAGGACTTTTGAGTATAAAGGGGGAATAAAGCAATCTTAAAAACATGCCGTTTTTATGGCATTTACCTCGTAAATTGGCGTTTTTACCCGTTTTTACCTCCAAAACGAGTGTTTTTTTACCTCCTGGACCCTAAAAATCCTGGGTAATATTCTCGATTATTTTCCCGGTTTTTATCTTGTCGTCGAAGTCTAAATGGGTATAAATATTAGCGGTGGTACTGATATCCTGATGGCCTAGCCAAAGCTGGACATCCTTCAGACTAGCACCGCCTCTTAATAATCGAGTTCCGCAATAGTGTCTTAGGTAATGGAAGCGGATATGTTTCACTCCGGCTTTTTTACAGAGATCACTGAAGCCATGAGTGACACGGTCAGGTTTAATAACCGTTCCGTCATGGTCAAGGCATACATGATCTTTAAAGTCTTGGTTATAGGATTTCCGGAAATGAAAACGATCATCTTCCTGTTGGGCTGGATCTTATGAAGCAAAGCTTCGACCGAAGGCAATAACGGATAAGTACGGGAACTGGATCTGGTCTTAGTTTCCATCCGGTCTATGACCTCAGTCTTTCCATTAAGCTGGAATTGAATCCGAGCATTATTTACGGATACGGTCTTTCTTTCGAAATCGATATCTTTCCACTTCAGACCTAAGATCTCACTTCTTCGCATGCCATATACCATTTAACTATCAGGAATTCAAGTAGTTTTGATGAAAAAGTCTGAAAATGTAAACATTTGAGTTCATGTTCTTTGAAATTGTGAATAGTGTACAGACAAGCATTATGAAAACATCTTTGCAGTCTATCTTTGA
>JAEZBR010000037.1 GCA_023426935.1 Bacillota bacterium
GTTATATTCCAAAGGTGTCTTTATCATGGATAAGGCGAAAGATATCGTTCCGGATTACTTCAAGTTTGTACACGGTGTCATCGATTCCGATGATGTATCCTTAAATATTTCCCGAGAAATGTTACAGCAGGATGCCCAGTTAAAGACTATCTCCAAGAGTGTAACTAATAAGATTAAAGGTACCTTAGTCGAGATGTTAACCAAAGACCGGGATGAGTATGAGAAGTTCTTCGCGGATTTCGGCTTACAGTTAAAATACGGAATTTATAACAGCTATGGAATGAATAAAGATGAATTGCAGGATTTGATTCTCTTCAAGAGTTCCAAAGAAGACAAGTATGTTACCCTAAAGGAATATGTGGAAAGAATGAAGCCGGATCAGAAAGAAATCTATTATGTTTCCGGTGATTCCCTAGAAGCAATCAAGAAACTTCCGCAACTGGAAAAAGTACAGGATAAAGGTTATGAAGTGCTGTATCTTCTCGATCGAGTCGATGAATTCATGATTAAGATTCTCAATGCGTATAACGAGAAACAATTCAAGTCCATTACGCAAGGCGAACTTAATTTGGATACCGAAGAAGAGAAGAAAGAAAAAGAAGAACTGGAAAAGAATAATTCTGACTTATTAGGCAAGTTAAAGGATGCTTTAAAAGATCAGGTCAAGGATGTTAAATTATCCACGCATCTGACCGATTATCCGGTTTGCTTAAGTGCGGATGAAGGAATTTCATTTGAGATGGAGAAGACTTTAGATCAAGTTCCGGAATCTTCCGGCGGCAAGATTAAAGCCGGCAAGATCTTAGAAATCAATCCGAATCATGAATTGTTCAAGACCTTACAGAAGATCAATGAAAAATCACCGGACAAATTAAAAGATTACGCTTCCCTATTATTTGACCAGGCGATGTTAATCGAAGGATTCAATATCGCTGACCCCGTTGAATATTCTAAGCGGGTCTGCCAGATGATGGTCGACGCCAATAAGTAGTTAGTTAAGCCTCCACTGGAGGCTTTTATTTTACTTTGGTTTTACAAAATACTCATGGATGTCGCTTGACAGTAAAATGGCGCTATTTTATAATTCTGCTCATTAAAGGGGAGTAGCTTATAAGTTATGGTTCCAACAGACGGCAATAGCCTGGATCCATACTCCTAGCGGAAAGCAAGACCTTTACAAAAAGGTCTTTAATCATTTAGACCTAAAGGAGAGAAATGCGAGCATATTCCGAAAGTATTGAAAGAGTAAAGAATAATCTGAATACCCCTGATTCCGGTCTTAGCAACCATGAAGCAGCCAGTCGGTTAATCCAATACGGACCTAACCAGTTTGCACAAGCTAAGAAAGAATCTTTGTTTTTTAAGTTCATTAAACAATTAGCGGATCCGATGATCATCTTATTGATCGCTGCGGCGACGATTTCGGGAATCATCGGCGAGATCGCTGATGCCTTGATTATCTGTTTTGTCGTCTTACTGAATGCGATTATGGGCGTAGTACAGGAAGCCAAAGCCGAGAAAGCGTTGGAGTCCTTACAAAGTATGTCCGAAAGTGTCGCAAAAGTTAAACGGGGTGGCAAAGTAATCTTAATTAAAACCCAGGAATTAGTTCCCGGCGATTTAATTATGTTAGAAGCCGGCGACGCGGTTCCGGCTGACTTAAGATTGATTGGTGGTGCTAGTTTAAAAATTGAAGAAGCTTCATTAACTGGGGAATCGGTGCCGGTTGAGAAAAACTTCGAGACTTTAGAAGCCAAGGAAAAAGATATTCCTTTAGCAGATCGAATCAACATGGCCTATTTAGGAACCAACGTGGTCTATGGCCGCGGTGAAGGTATCGTTATCGAAACCGGAATGAAAACCGAAATGGGTAAGATTGCCGGCATCATCGCCAACACCAAAGAAGACAGTACTCCCTTACAGAAAAAACTCGGGAAGTTAAGTAAAACCTTAAGTTACTTGGTAATCGGTATTGCGGTCTTCATGTTTGTCTTCAGTTTAATTAAAGACGGTGATTTCTCCCAGACTAAGATTCTAAGTCTCTTCATGATCTCCGTATCCCTAGCGGTTGCGGCAGTACCGGAAGGTCTAGCAACCGTCGTTACTTTAGTCTTATCGATGGGCGTCACGAAGATGGCTAAGCATAACGCAATCATTCGGAAATTAACCGCAGTGGAAACTTTAGGCTGTACCCAAGTCATCTGTTCCGATAAAACCGGAACTTTAACTCAGAATCGGATGACGGTTATCGAGACTTACGGTCCCGAGAAAGAATTAGCGACAGCCCTAGCTTTAGCTTCCGATGCTTCGCGTAATGGTGATCAAGCCGTTGGCGATCCAACCGAAGTTGCCTTAATCGATTTCGCTGCTAATATTGATCTACCCAAGGAAGAATTAGAAAAGCACTTGCCACGAGTCAACGAATTACCTTTCGACTCACAGCGTAAATTAATGACCACGCTCCACCTGAAAGATGATGGAACCTTCATTCAATATACTAAGGGTGCTCCGGATGAATTACTCCGGAAATGTTCCTACTACTTATCCGAAAACGGAGTCAAACCAATCGATGACAAAGTAAAGGATGAAATCTTAGAAAAGAATAAATACTTCGCGGATCAAGCCCTAAGAGTACTTGGTGCCGGATATAAAGAATATTCCGAAAAGCCTTCATCTTTCTCGATGGAATTGCATGAAAAAGAGTTAATCTTCATTGGTTTAGTCGGAATGATCGATCCGATCCGACCGGAAGCGAAAGCGGCGATCGAAGAATGTCAGAAAGCCGGAATCAAAGTTATTATGATTACCGGAGACCATAAAGATACCGCTAAAGCTATCGCTAAGCAGCTAGGATTGATTACTTCCGATGCCCAAGCCATTACCGGCTTAGGTTTAGAAGAAATGTCCGATGAGCGCTTCGCCCAGAAGGTCACCGATTATGCGGTCTATGCCCGGGTTAAACCGGAAGATAAAGTTCGAATCGTTAAAGCCTGGCAGGATAAAGGTAAGATTGTCGCGATGACCGGTGACGGTGTTAACGATGCCCCGGCTTTAAAAGTCGCGGATATCGGCGTAGGCATGGGAATTACCGGAACCGATGTCACCAAGAAAGTCGCGGATATGGTTCTTGCGGATGATAACTTTGCGACGATCGTCAAAGCCGTTGGCGAAGGAAGAAGGATCTATTCCAACATCCTAAAAGCGATCCAGTTCTTACTGTCCAGCAACTTAGCCGAAGTTATCGCCTTATTCATTGCGACCATTATCGATGTTCGCTTATTACTACCGGTTCAATTACTTTGGATCAATCTGATCACTGATACCTTACCGGCTTTAGCCTTGGGAATGGAAGTTGCGGAAGATAATGTTATGTCTTCGGCTCCCCGCGATCCTAAAGAAAGTATCTTCGCCAATAAAGTTGGCGTGAATATCTTCTATCAGGGAACCGCTATCGCCTTATTGACTCTCCTATCCTTCTGGATCGGTTCGCAGTATTCACTTAGCGATACCAGTACGATGGCGTTCGTAACCTTATCGATGTGTGAGATTTTCCATTCTCTGAATTTACATTCCTTAGATCGTTCCATCTTCCATATCACCAAGCTGAACATGTATCTAATTGGGTCGATGATTCTATCCTTCATTCTGACCTTAGTAGTCGTTTATACCCCATTGAATAACTTCTTCCATTTAGTCGCTTTAAGTTTACCGGAATTCTTAATTGCCATGGGCTTGGCTTTAGCCATCATTCCGATTACCGAAATCGGTAAACTGATTACGCACAAAAGAAAATAAACAGTTTCTTCAAAGTACTCTTCGGAGTACTTTTTATTAGTTTTTTTGCCATAATTTCACATAAAAACTATCCCTAGTTATCGCGTAAAACAAAGGTTTTAATGTTATCATTTAGAAAGGTAAAATAAAATGTTGGAACAACTGGCGAAAAAGTACTATGAAATGAATTACAACTGTGCGGAAGCGATTATTCGCTCAGGCAATGAATACTACCAACTTGGCTTAAGTGAAGATGCTTTGAAAGCCTTTGGTGGATTTGGCGGCGGAATGCAATGTGGCGAAGTCTGCGGAGGTTTGACGGGAGCAATCGGAGTGATTTCCCGCAAATATATCGAAACCAAAGCGCATGAAACCAAAGATCTGCGTAATAAAGTTCAAACCTTAGTTAGAAACTATCGGAATAACTTTAATAGTTTGGATTGTAAAGATATCAAACAACATTATTACGATCCCCAACTACATTGTCTTAATACTGTAATTAAAGCGGCCGAAGTTTTAGAAAAAACCATCGAACAATTCGAGGAAGAAGATCATGCGTAGAATTATCTACCTATGGCTTAACGGAGTATTGGTGCTGGCTGGGGTCACGATTATTTGTTTATTCGCTATCGAACAAACTTCAGACTTACATAATTATGAATCAATCGATCAACTTAGTTTGCAAGCCAAACAGAAATTGAATCAAGGTATGGGGGTAACGGAGATGCTGGCGGCGATGGATGTTGAAACTGACTACACCCCTTTTATTATTGTTTATGACCAAAGTAATAATGTGCTCTATACCAATGCAGTCAACGGTGAAAGCAGTTTTACTTTACCGCTCTCTTTAGCGATAACCGATCAAACAGGAATCGTTCATCAGCTTTGGAAGCCCGAAAATACGCATACCTATGCCATTGCCACCCAGTCTTACGATACCGGTTATGTTTCGATTGGGGTAAATATCGATAATCAACTGACTAAAACCACGGCACTTCAGAAGAATATTGTGAATCTGAGCATTATTCTCGCCTTCATTAACTTACCAATTATCATTGGCTTAAAGAAAGCCTTTAACCAATAAATAAATTTGTTTATTGAAAAAAATAAACAGTGACATAAAATCTAAACTCGAGGAGGTTTTCATGGAAAATTTTGTACAACTAAAAGATGTTTCGAAGATTTATCAGATGGGAGAAGTAAAGATCATTGCTTCCGACCATTTGAATTTCTCCATTTCCAAAGGTGAATTTGTGGTCATCGTCGGTCCTTCCGGCGCCGGCAAAACAACCTTATTAAACTTATTAGGCGGAATGGATAGTGTGAGTGAAGGCGAGATGTTAGTTGACGGTAAAGATATCGCTAAGTATAACCGCAAACAACTTACCGAATATCGCCGTACCGATGTCGGTTTCGTTTTCCAATTCTATAATCTCGTTCCGAATCTGACGGCTTTGGAAAATGTCGAATTAGCAACCCAGATCTGTAAAAAAAGTTTACCACCTAAACAGATCTTAGAAGGTGTCGGCTTGAAAGACCGGGAAGATAACTTCCCCTCCCAATTATCCGGTGGCGAACAACAGCGAGTGGCGATTGCCAGAGCTTTAGCGAAGAACCCAAAATTATTACTCTGCGATGAACCTACCGGAGCCTTAGACTACATTACCGGTAAACATATCCTTGGCCTTTTAAAGAAAGCTTCCACCGATTATCAGATGACAATCATTGTCGTTACCCATAACCAAGCCATCACACCGATGGCGGATCGAGTTATCAAAATCAAGAACAGTAAAATCGAATCCGATGTTGTTAATCCTAATCCAGTCGATGTCGAAAGGATTGAATGGTAATGAAACGTTCATTGCTAAAAGATACCTTCCGGGAGATCAAGCACAATATCGGCCGCTACCTTTCAATTCTCTTGATTGTAGCTGTCGGGGTCGGCTTCTTCTCGGGAATCCGGGCGGCCAGTCCCGATATGATCGAGACCGCAAATGAATACTATAAAGACTCCTCCTTGATGGATCTGCATTTCATGAGTACTTTAGGCTTGACCGAAGATGATGTAGACGCTTTGAAACAACAGAAAGGTGTCGATAAAGTCGAAGCCGGCTATACTTTGGATGTTATTAAAGAGACCAACGAAAACACCAGCGTTTTTCGGATGTTTTCCTTACCTTCTTCCGTCAATAAAGTCTGGTTAATGGATGGCAGGTTTCCCAAGGCCAGCAACGAATGTGTCGTCGAGAATGATACCTTTAAGATTGGCGGTTTAAAGATCGGCGACAAAATCAAATTCAAGTTACAATCCGCTGATATTACCGATGATTTAGTCACCGATGAATTTACGATTGTCGGGGTTATTCAAACTCCTTATTACATTACTTACGATAAAGGAACTTCGACTTCGGGCAATGGTTCCGTTTCGTCCTATGTCATGGTTCTGCCGGAAACCTTCAAAGCCGATTATTATACGGATATTTACCTTACTTTGAATGCCACCCAATCCATGTCGTTCAATACGACGCTTTATAAAGATACGGTTAGTAAGTATGCCGATTCCCTTTCCGATTTTATCAAGGAAAGAGAACTAGCCCGAACTACCGAGGTCAAAGCAGATGCTCAGAAAACTTTAGATGATAAAAAAGCCACTGCCAATCAAGAATTGGCGGATGCCCAAGCGGAATTAGATAAAGCATATAATCAACTCGCCACCGCCCAAACCACCTTGGATGAAAAGCGTAAGACGGCAGATGATGGATATGCGAAAGCCCAGTCCTCATTGGATTATATCAATACCCAACTTAGCAATCCTAATTTTGATCCAACCACGGTTCAGCAGGTTAGAGATAATATTCCGACCATCGAGGCCGGTATTAATACTGCCAACGATTCTCTGAAGCAAACCCAAACCAGTTTAGATACTTATCTCAATAATACGTATGCGACCGAGATCAGTAACCTTACGCAATTAAATTCGACAATTACTTCTTTAAAACAACAAATCACCGACAAGCAGACATTACAGGCAACTTATCCTAGTGACAGTGCGGAGTATCAAACTCTCCAAACCCAAATCGAAAATCTTAATACCCAATTGACTGCTAAACAAACGGAATTGAATACAGCTCAAACTAACTACGATACTGCTTTAGCTTCCGATGCAACTTATCAACAGCTTAAAGGTACGATTACCGCAATCAATACCCAATTGACAACTTTAAATACACAGTTAACTAATGCGAACACCTTAGTAACTTCTTATGATAAATTAGTCGCCGGCAAGAAAGAAGCCGAAAGTGCTTTAGCGACTAAGGATAGTACTTATGCTCAATTAAATGAAGCCCAAAAAACAATCGACACCGCTAAGGCGAGTTATAATTCCGGCTTAGCAACTTATAACGAGAATAAAACAAAGGCCGATAAAGAAATTGCGGATGCTCAGCAGAAAATCGACGATATCGAACCGGCGCAATGGTATACCTTTACCCGGGACGATAATATCGGTTATTCCGAATATGGTGAGAATGCGTCGAGGATAAAAGCGATATCCAAGATCTTCCCAACCTTCTTCTTACTGATTGCGGCTTTAGTCTGCTTGACCTCCATGACCAGAATGGTCGAAGAGAGCCGGGGTCAAATCGGAACTTATAAAGCCCTAGGTTATTCAACCGGCGCGATTGCGAGCAAATATCTAATCTATGTAGGTTCCGCAACCTTGATTGGTTGTGTGATCGGCTTGGCCGTCGGCTTTAAAGTCTTGCCCACGGTTATTTTCAACGCCTATAACATCATGTATCGCCTACCTGATGTCATAGCGCCTTTCCGGTGGGATGAAGCAATTCAATCGACAGTCTTGGCGGAAGCGACAACTTTATTGGTTACCTGGCTGACTTGTGCCGGTGAATTACGTGCCGTGCCCGCCAGTTTATTACGTCCCAAGGCCCCTCGCAAGGGTCAAAGAGTCTGGCTGGAACGGTGGAAAGGTCTTTGGAAGCACTTTACCTTCTCCCAGAAATTAACGATTCGAAATCTCTTCCGTTACAAGAAGCGGATGATTATGACCATCGTCGGAATTGCCGGCTGCACCGCGTTAACTTTAGCCGCCTTCGGAATTCGTGATTCCGTCAATGCGATCGGCTCAATTCAATTCGATCAGATTATGAAGCAGGATGCGATCGTGGTCTTAAATACCGACGATACCGATCTTGAAGGATATTTACAACGTAGTAAAGATTATCCGATTAAAGAACAGATTCTTTTATCTTCGAATAATATCTCGGTTCCGCGAAGTAACGGAAAAGATGATCTCGATGTGACTTTAGTCATACCGGAAGATACTAGCACCTTCCAGGACATGGTCTTACTGCGAACGCTTTCGAAACACGAAGAGTTATCCTTAACGGATGACGGGGTTATTATTTCGGAAAAGATGGCTTCTCTGACTAATACCAAAGTAGGAGATAATATTACCTTTACTTATGACAACCAAAATTACGAAGCTAAAGTTACCGGCATCGCCGAGAACTATGTCTCGCATTATCTTTGGATGACCGAAAATACCTATACTAAGCTAACCGGAAAAATCCCAGAGCTTAATCAGGCTTATGTCAAAGCAACCGATAATTCCGCCGCCGGAATGGATGAACTAGGAACAATCTTAGTCAAGGATGAGCAGGTCTTGGCAATGTCTAAAGTTACAACAATTCGGGATAACTTCGACGATGCGATCAGTTCCCTGAATACGGTCGTCGGCGTCTTATTAATCGCCGCCTGTGCCTTAGCCTTCATCGTGCTTTATAACTTAGTCAATATCAATATCACCGAACGAAAACGGGAGTTAGCAACCATTAAAGTCTTAGGCTTTAGAGATGGTGAAGTTACTTCTTATCTCTATCGGGAAAATGTTATCTTAACGATTATGGGAATACTCGTCGGTCTAATCGGCGGGATCTTCTTACACAAGATTATTATGAACACGCTGGAGATCGATTCGTTACTGTTTGGTCAACGGGTATATCCTATCAGTTTCCTCTATGCTAGTTTGATTACGATATCCTTCTCAATCATCGTTAATATCTTTACCCACTTTACTTTAAAGAAAATCGATATGATTGAATCTCTAAAATCAGTCGAATAAAGTTTTAGTGTATAATTAAGGCATGAACAAATCTACGAGAACTTTCTTATCGGTTTTAATTGCGCTTCTCTTAATTGCCGCCGGTATTCAAATGCTGGTCAATTATAAAATTTTCGTTTCCTACGCCGGTTATTTAGTTATTGCCGCCCTTGCCATCATGGCTATACGTAATCTTGTCGATCTTTTTACTAAGCCCAACAAGCTTTCTTATGGCCTGCTTTTATTGGTTGAGATTACTTTTTTAACTTTATTCGCTATCCAACCATATTTCTATTTCTTAATTTATCCTCAGCTCTATGGCTGGTGGGCTTTGATTAACGGTATCGCCTTATCAATCAGTTTTGTGATTGCGTATCGCGATAAACTTCCCTTTACTTTTTGGACCTTTCTCAACGCTATAATCAACCTCGCCGCCGGTGTTTTATTTATTTTCACTGCGGAGAAACATTTAAAATTATTCAGTATGTTCGGCGGCATCTACTTAATCTACTTGGGTGTCGGTTCCTTAATGCCATTGATTTTCCCGAATTGGTGGTTATCAGTTAAATTGCCTTTATCATTGTCAATTTTCGTAACTCCGACGATCATCGCTTGGGTCAATCGGGCGGTCAAATCCGGCAAAACCAGTGCGGAAGATCTCGCACCCAAGAAGAATACTAAATATCCCTTAGAAGTTTTCGTTTATATCAAACCTAAGGGAAAATCAATCTTAGGTCATGTCAATATTGCTTTCCAAGGAAAGACCTATGCGTATGGTGCTTACGACTATAAGACTAGACGCTTATTTGGTTTAACGGGCGATGGCGTCTTGGAAGTCACGGATCGTGATGCGTATGTCAACCAAATGGTCGTCAATGAAGGAGAGACCGCGGTCTGTTTCGGAATCGAATTAGATCCGGCGCAGCTTAGAATGATCTCTGATCGAATTGACGCTTTAATGAAACGCACGATTCCGTTCGCTTGCGATGCCCAGATCAAGGAAGAAGGACTCCCGCAGCCTTATAAAGATCCACCGGTCGATATCCTCAGCCGCCTTTATTCCGGTGCGAAACAGACCAAGTTCTATCACTTTATGCCCGGGCAGTTCCATACTTATTCGCTGATTTTTACTAATTGTGTCTATCTGACCAATTATCTGATTCGGAACAAGAATTTGGCTTTATTCGATACCCGTGGTTTGATAACTCCCGGTAATTACTTCGGCTTTCTCAATGAAAAGTATGAAATGAAGGATCCTACAGTCGTGTCCCGTCAGATCTTTCGGTTCATCAAATAACTTACGGTCAGTGTCATAAATAACTTACGGTCAGTGTCGTAATTTTTGACAATCATTACTAGATATAGTAGAATTTCTCTACATTTGGAAAAGGTCGGGGAAGGCCCTTCCAAATTCTAGATAGATACCATCAACGCAAGTTAGATAATGAATTATAGAAAGGCGGGATTTTATGAAAAAAAAACTCATAGCCCTTTTAATCGTCACCATTTTAATGGCCGGTTGTACGGCTGATTCCCAATCATTACTGAAGCAGCTTAATAACAACCCCGATAAAGCGGCCGTATCCAGTTTAACTAATTTCTTTAAGAATTATGCCGATGATCCGGCAGATCAGGTAACTTTGACTTTTGCGGATGGTAGTTCTAAATCGACCAATGACTCCATCTTAATTAATCGTTTGTATAAAAATCTGATGGCTGTTACCGTTAAAAAGACTTCTCAGAACACCTCATTGACCGGTGATAAAGTCTTAGTGTCTTTATCCAAAGACGGCGACACCTCGACCAGTTTACAGTTTGTGGGTAAATATGTCGTTATCGGCGATGTCTCCTACGAACTAAGCGGAGCATCACCCTTCTTAACTTTGATCGCTCAGATCCAAACCGATACTACTTCCAAGCATGAACTAAAGAATACGACTTATACGGTGTTGATCACAACGTTAAGTCATTCCGGTGATCAGATGGTTGCCGATGTTAAGTTCACGAACACTTCAAGCGAGAATATCACTTCCGTAGCGGCGACGATCGTCTTCTTAGATGAAGCCGGTAAGATTCAGGCTACTAAGAAATTCTCCCAGGAATTAACTAGTCCGTTATCTCCTAACGAGATCTATTGGACCAAGATCTCCTGTGATTACAAAGAAGAGATCGTTGATGTAACTTTCCAATAAAAGATAAAAGGATCGCTTCATGCGATCCTTTTTTAATGCTTAGTTTAATGTTTCTTTTTCTTCATGATTAGATATACTACCGCTCCGACGATAACCACACCTCCGATCACATAATAGATCGTCAGATCGTTATTGGTAGTCGTCGTCTTAGTAACTTCACTAGTCGTTTTATCTTCAGTGCTCCCAGTTGTACCGCTATCGAATGCCGTACTTAGATTATAGTAAGTATCGAAATCGCTCCGAGAGACATAGTCGGTCGTTAAGGTATTCGCGTCACTAGTCGTATATGAGGTTGAATAACTTCCGGTCACCGTTAAGGTCAAGGAACTATCGCCACTTACCACCGTCTGACCATTCACGATTATCGTCACGGTCTTACCCTCAGAATCTACTAACTTCGCGCCATCTTGCATATTCAGATTCGTGATGGTGGAATCTTTCGTTAAGATCCAAGTCGACGTACTATCAAGATTAATCGTCAACGGGGAATCAGAGGGATTACTATTAACGGAATTAGTTGAGATCGTGGTATACCCGGTATAAGTCGTCCCTTGGGTTAAGAATAGATTCAAGCTGGAGATCGTATCAACATCGATCCCTCCGCTTAAGGTCTCTCCGATTGCGGTAAAGTTAACGGTTGCCCCATTACTACCGGCACTTCCCCAGTTATTCGAATCATTACCCGCAACTTCTAATAAGAGAACATTATCGCTATCGAAATCCAACGTTGTATTCTTCAGGATCACATTCGCACTAGTATTAGTCAAATAGAACATCGAACCACTGGTGATCGCGCTAGATAAAGTCGAATTTAAGGCTTCGAACCTCGCCGCTTCACCGGTCGTACTTTCCGCATCGCCGGAAGTCGACTGATAGATAATGATACCATCCGCGATCGGATCCGAAGCGGTCTTATCCGTGATCGTACTAGTCAGATTAGAGTTATAGATCAAGATCGTATTTAAGCCTTCCATCCCGGCGATCTGACTGCCGGAAGAAGTACCGGTCACGTTATTAACTTCGATATCTCCGGTACTATAGATTAATGGTGAACCCGAACCGGAAGTTGATAAAGTACTATTCGTGACGGAGATATTTCCGCCACCACGATCGGTCGCGATACTCGCACTATGATCGCCTTGAGTCGCGATCGTCAAGCTATCGCCCACGATCGTTCCGCCATAAGTCGCATCTAAACCTCGCGAATTACCTGCGGTCGTATTTATCTTTACTTTATGAGCGTAGACCGTGCCTTCATCGGTCGCGAAGATCCCGTTACTGCCTTCACTATCCGCTGTTAGAGTCGAATCCGAGATATAAGCCTTACTACCCGAATTCAACGCCAGTAAGATCGAGTTTATCCCATAGAAGTTACAATTATCGCCATTCGAATCGTCACCCGATTTAGTTAAGGTGCCATTCGTAATGGTTAAAGTTCCACTATTAGCGACTAACGCCGCATTCTGATCCACGGTCGAGGTCGAATAAGTCTCACCATCACTGGTTACTTCTTGACCATCGCCACTTAACGCCCCGGAGACCGAACCGCTATAATCATAAGTCATCGTATCGGCACCACCACCTTGAGAACCGGATGGTGGGGTTCCGCCAGGTTGTCCGCCATCTTGAGCAAACACCTGCATTCCCGAAGCTAGAAACAGAAGCCCTGCTATTCCTACTGTAAGTAATTTTTTCATAAACTACCTCCACTTCTTCTTTAACATAGTAGGGCTATCTGTAATTTATCTGTTATCTGCCTGAAAGAAGGATGAATATCTTACTTCTTAAATAATCTTTTTAAGGCATTCACTAAAATAATAATGACTCCGCTAAAGCTAAAGAAGTATCCTAAAATAATCAAATAGAAGTTCTCATGTAAAACACCCTGCGCATCAACATATTCCACTGAATTCGCTTTGATCAGAAACAGAATTAATCCCACAACCATTAATCCCGCCCCGATCAAATAAATATTCCGATTCAAACGTTGTTTAGTCACTTCCTTACCGTCCTTTACTAGTTTGTCTTTTAGATTCTCACCCGTTAATAATTCATCCACGCTTAAATTAAATTTCTCCGCGATCTGTACCACTAGTTCAAGATCCGGTAAGTTCCGGTTATTCTCCCAGCTAGAGATCGTCTGTCTAGAAACATTTAATTTATTCGCCATCTCTTCCTGAGTCAGGCCGTGATCATTCCTGACCCTTTTTATCTGTTGTCCAAAATCCATATGACCTTCCTTTCAACTTAATTATAGGCAATATCCCAATAAAACCTAGCTAGTATCTCGAGCATTGAAGAAAAGTGGCATTTCTGCCAGTTTTCTTCAATGGAACCTGTTATTAAAACTATTGACCGTCCGTTATATTAATAAACTAATCAATAACAGACTAGATTTATAAGGTTACAGAAATTACCCTATAGTATTTTTTACTGTTTCTTTGCTATAATGAGAAAAACAGGAGGAATCTATATGCAGTACAAGATAATTGGTGAGCCTCTTCCCGTGGTAATTTGCGATGTCCAACCGGGAGAAACCTTGATTACCGAGAGAGGCAGCATGTCATGGATGAGTTCCAATATGAAGATGGAAACCACTAGTAACGGCGGAATTGGTAAGGCTTTTGGTCGGATGTTCGCCGGTGAAGCTCTCTTCCAAAATCGGTATACCGCCCAGGGGCAACCTGGTCAAATTGCTTTTGCCTCCAGCTTCCCCGGTTCTATTCGAGCCTTTGAGATCACACCTGATCATCCTATAATTGTCCAAAAGAGTGCCTTCTTAGCTAGTGAGACTGGTGTAACTCTCTCAGTCTTTTTCCAAAAGAAGTTTGGTGCCGGACTTTTCGGCGGTGAGGGCTTTATTATGCAGTGTCTAGACGGAAGCGGTACCGCTTTTGTCGAACTGGATGGTGCCGTATGCGAGTATGATCTAGCGGCTGGCGAATCCATGATCGTGGATACCGGCTATCTAGCCGCCATCGATGCTACTTGTTCCCTAGACATTGTTACCGTACCAGGGGTCAAAAACATGCTTCTAGGCGGTGAGGGTATTTTCAACACCGTAGTTCGGGGACCAGGTAAGGTTCTTTTACAGACCATGCCAATCAGTTCCGTGGCCGGTGCCCTGCGCCCCTTCTTCCCCGTCAGCAAATAAAACAACTTACGTATTACTAAAACCCCTATGCCTTTTGACATAGGGATTTTATTATGAATTTTGGAAGATGCTTGGCGTATATCTCATTAGTATTCAATCACTACCAATGCTACTTCGCCTCTAGGCCACTCCTATTATGTCAATCGCTAGAACGAGAAGACAACTATTCTCTATTAGTTTTAATTAAAGACCCGTTCGGCGACCCGTTCAGCGACCCGTTCAGCGACCCGTTAGCTTAACTACACTTTTTGTTTAATTGTATAGCCATTGCGCCTTTTATCATCTTTCAAAGCAATTAGGCCTCTCTTCGACAAGGAAGTGATTGCTCTTTTAATAGAGTCTTCACTTTGCCCTGTTTTTTCAACCAAATCTAATCTGCGAATTCCAGGATTATTCATTATTGCAAGATAAACTGATTTTTGCTTCTCTGGAAGGTCAAGTATCTCTTGGGTACTAGATGGTTGTGCATAATTTTTTCTTACAGTTTCAAATTCGGGACAAATTTTAATCTCTGCCAATGTGTAATCAAAATTGTCACCACCCTCGTCATAGACAAGTGCTTGACTACCGTTTTTTTTCAATTCATGCCTCGCCATTCTAATTCCTGATCCATAAGTCTCAATCAGTGATAGTTTAGAGAACATATCAATTATTTCTCTGTTTAAATATGATCTCTTAAAAAAGTTATTTGAGGAGTTTAGATCCTTAATAGTTACCGGAGGTAAAGGCCTATTATGATTAATAAATGACAAAGTGTCGTTCAAATATTGGATTTCAATAATTTCATTCTTTTGATAGTCTTTATGTACGATACAATTGGTCGCAATTTCTTTTATTGCTTTAGGCGGCCAATTATAAACGACTTGATGTAAAGGAGATCCATTTCGCAATGTATAAGAGCGTACAATATCCGATTCCAAATAATCTCTTAACCGAATGGCTTGAATCCAAATTGGTCCACGAAATTCAATATGACCCATTTTTGATGTGTCGTGATCAATTTCATAAACAACTCTGCAAAAGGCTCCTGGGATAAATTCTTCTGGGCTGTTGCAAAACATTAGAACCGCGAAATTCTTTGCCTGATACTTACCATCTATGGTGCTGAACGATATTAGACCGAGACTTTTTGCAATATCCTCTTTTGACATATTAATCAATTCTTTATCGGATCCGGTTTTTACTAAATATTCTTTCATGTATTCATAATCCAAATCATCAAGAGTTGCAATTCTATTACTAGATGATGAAAAAGACATCTCGCTAAATTTTGAAAGCAATTGCAATTCTTCTTGTTTTGTAGTTAGCGTTGTATCTCTACTTTTGCGAATATAATAGCCAGCCTTCAACTTACAATCCTTATATGCCTTTTCTGTTGTTTGGTAAGGTCCTTTGTTTCCTGGCATAACTGCAATTAGCAGATAATCCTTTGAATCAATTTCACAAGATAGTATTTCGTAGTCTGGTTTGGGCGCTATATGCCCATTTCCCAATAGTGACCGTAGATGATTTTCAGTTGTCTCAATTTTCCCTTTTGGAATCCCAATAATGGGAAGAACGGGTGTGGCTTTTTCGCCAGTTATTGGATCATTTGTTTCTTCAACACCAATAAAGATTAAACCTACTTCATTATCCATATAGTTGTTTGCATAGGCACATACCGTTTTCAATATCTTGTCTTTTTGTTCTACGCTCTTCTTATACTCAATATATTCATTCTCAGTAGTCCTATTATTAAGAATCGAATTGGAATAATCTTTCATATTTCTAACGTCCATAGCTTAATCTCCTTTACTAGGTTTACCCAAAAATGTAATTATTATCTTTTCTTAATGGATATTGATTGCTTCGTCTGAATTACTACGCCTCTAGGCCAACACTATTATTGACAGTACCTAATCCATATGATATTTTGAAGTTGGGAACCGTGAGCCTGTGCGTTTCGGACGTAGTGCGAGAGGATATTGATTCATTCGCGACGGAGGATAGGTTCCTTTTTTATTTGCAAAACTCAAGTGATCCGACTATGAGGAAATATAAAGTGTTATTTGAAAGGTAAAATATAAACGCCTTATCTTAGTAAACTTGTATCTACAACCTATTTAAAATATCCTGAATGATCTTTCGATCCTCAAGTTCGGTTATTGCGAAACATTTCTTGCCGGCATCCTTAATTGAAGCTCCAATATGGTATCCAATAGTATGATCAAGGATCAGGAACCGATCATGGAACTCATCGGTAAAATAAATATTTAAAGTAGGATATTGCTTTTGAAAACATTCAATCTCCTGTTGAGTTAATCTATTACTGTGTTCCAAGGTATATATATCTACTTTTATCTTTGTACGTTTCTTTGAGAGTATATCTAAAGTGCCGGTATTAACATAACTATCAATAAGAATAATATCGGATTTTGCTATCTTTATTATCTTAGTTATCTGATTAAACGCAAAAAATATCTTTTGGGAATCTTCTTCATGGTCATAGATGTATTCAAATACTTCATTAAACTTATTATCCGTTTCCCTTTTGTACTCTAATTGTTTCTTACCGATTGAATCAATCTTTTCAAACATTTTCGCATTGCTAGCGATAAACCGTTTCATTTCCGTAAAAGCCGACATGATCCTAATACTTACATCAATCGCAACATCACTATGCAGAATCGCAGACAACATTGCGATTCCCGACTTTTGTAAAGACATAAGGAAGTGATCTACGGCCGCCCCATGAACTTGAGGTCACAAATTGTGACCTCAAGATTTCAAATTCTTTCGTTGTCAATTGAAACATGAATTGTTTCGGAAATCGTTTAATATTTCGCTTAACCGCTTGATTAAATACTTTTGTTTCAACTTGATACAAAGCGGCTAAGTCACTATCAACCATGACCTGCTTACCCCTGATCAGGTATATAAGATCATTAATTTCTTCATGTCCAACTTTTACAATATTGTCAGTCATTATATCAACTTTGTTTCTCACCATGATCACTTCCTCCTATAGATTATCAGAGTAACTGATTAATACTTCTCAAGAATAATCAGTATAATATCTCGAATCCTTTCTAAATCAATACCTGGGTAAACCCAGGCCAATATACCGGTACCTATATTAATACGTCATTATTTGATAGTTTCCTTAATTAATCTGTCTTGGGTTTCTATATTACTGAATTAAATCTCAAAAATTTAGTAATAAGAAAATAATTCTAAGCAATTATGCTTATTGAATAACATAGTGTATACTAAAACAAACAACGGGTGGCAGAACCACGGAGGGTCATCATTATGGGAATCATGGATAAACTTAAGGAAGATTCGTCTTTTTCGAATGCCTCAGGAAATTTACTTCAGTATGTCGTGCTTCAGGTTACCTTAAAAGAAAAGATGTTTGGGACCGGTTCCGGTAACTTAACGGAACTTGAAGAAGTACTTAATGCCCAAGCTGCTAAAGGATATCGCTTGCATACCATCTCAACTGCAAACGGCGGCAGTAAAGGCTTTGGAGCTGGAGATCGAATTCAAGCTACCCTAGTCTTTGAGAAGATCTAATAATTACTAAATAAATTATAGATGCCCTATTTAACAATACTTAGCCACTCGTATGTTACCAGGGCATCTTTATTAAAACACCTCTACCTCGAGCATTTCTAATATTTTCTTGTGCTTCGGGAAAGACTCGGCATACTCTTGGATCTTTTGAATATCCAGCTTGTTCACCATGTTTCGATAGTTTCCCAGAACCTCTTTATAGAAATCATACGGTAAATGATTCTTATTTCTTAATAGTTCTATCAGCATTCTTTCCTTATCATATATTCGAAATTCTATTCCGTTTCTTTTCATCGTCGTCACCCCTATTGGAAGAATGTCTTCCTTATAATAATATTGTTTAATTCTATGGTCTTTTAGGGGATAGGCATGTTTCTCTGTAGCAATGCAATATTTATCAGGAATATCATCGGTCAAGTCCTGATAGTAAAATGCGGACTCCATAGTGATTATCGCGGTGGGATATTTTGCGATAATAATCGCCAGCATCGATACCTGAGCCTCAGTAGAATATATCCCAGGTTCAAGACGATACAGTTTTTTCTCACTAATAGCTTTCTTGATCTGGTAATCAGTATGAAATTCACGCATACACTCATCATATGTTTTAATCATTTTTTCACGCTCACTTACTAAAGTATATTTAAGTATTTATAGGCCATACAATATCATTAGCCTAGTTTTACTTTAATATATTGTTAGCATTATATCAACATCTCTACACTACTATTAATATGACATTACGCTTAACAAATACCTCATTGCCGATCATACAATATATTTTTTTATTATAGGAATACGATGTAAAACTGATGATATAACAAAAGAACAAATAAACACCACCATCACAATAATTGGTATCGCAATAATAGGCGAAAATGATGATGAAGTAAATCCATATTTAGCAAACTGATCAATAAACAATGCATGTACCAAATATGCTCCGAAACTCCATTTAGAAAAATTAACTACGATCTTACTGAGTTTTCCATCTTTAAACGGAATATTTTTAAAGAACACGAATATTGCTACTGCTTGGGACAATACATTAATACTTGAGTTACTATAATATGTGCCAATCGGTGTTTGATATTTAATTGAAAGAACCGAATTTACTACAATTGTAAAAACAAATCCTACTATGCCTAAAGAATATATTATAATTCGTATTTTTTTACTAATTTTAAGTTTTGATAATTCATATCCTAAGATTTGAATTGTATTTCTTAGCGCAGCCCCTTCATTGCATTAACTTATGCAAACCAAACAGTGATCATGACCTGCATTAACTTCATCCAACAAGGACAATTGTCTATAATGAAGTAAGTCAGTCATCA
>JAEZBR010000048.1 GCA_023426935.1 Bacillota bacterium
AATCTTAAGCAGTTTGTCGATGTTCTTCTAAAATTTAACCTCAGATAGAAAACAACTTATGGTGATTACCCGTAAGTTGTTTTTTCCTTGTATTTAAACACCTTTTATTCTTCATGCGTAATTACTAAGGTTACCCTACCCTTTCGTCATGACAATAAGATTCTTAATCTCTTTTCGATGTCACCTCATTATTAAGGAAAAGTGCTAGAATATGGATGTAGGTTCTACTTGAAGGAGTGATAATAATGAACCAAAAGCAATTGAATCGGATGCATAGTGATCAGGGTTTCATCGCCGCTTTGGATCAGAGCGGTGGTTCAACGCCTAAAGCGTTGAAAGCTTATGGTATCAATGAGGATGCTTATAAGAATGAAGAAGAGATGTTTGACTTAGTCCATCAAATGCGGACCAGAATCATTACTTCTCCGGCCTTTACTTCCGACCATATTCTCGCTGCTATTCTTTTTGAACAGACTATGGATCGTAAAATCGAAGGTAAATATACCGCCGATTATCTTTGGGAAGTTAAAGGAATCGTCCCGATTTTAAAAATCGATAAAGGCTTAGCGGAAGCGAAGAATTCGGTTAGATTAATGAAACCGATCCCCGGCTTAGATGACACCTTAAAACATGCCGTAGAAGATCGCCATATCTTTGGGACCAAGGAGCGTTCCGTAATCTTGGATTATAACGAAGAAGGAATCAAAGACATCATTAATCAGCAATTTGAGATCGGTTTACAGGTCTTCCATGACGGTCTAGTACCGATTCTGGAACCGGAGGTCGATATTCATAATCCGCATAAGAAAGAATGCGAAACTCTGATGAAGGAAGAGATCAAGAAACATCTTGCGAAGTTGGATTCAGAGGTTCGCTTAATCTTTAAGGTTACAATCCCGGATGTCGATAACTTCTACGCTGTTTTGATGGAAGATCCGCATGTCGTCAGAGTCGTTGCGTTATCCGGTGGCTATTCTCAGAAGGAAGCCAACGAAAAGCTCATGCATAATCATGGCTTGATTGCCAGTTTCTCCAGAGCATTAGCTCAAGATTTGAATGCTCATCAATCCGATAAGGAATTCGATAAGACGCTAGCAACCGCAATCGATCAGATCTACGCTGCTTCTATCGCTTAACATTAAAATAAAAAAGGCTGCAGGTAATGCAACCTTTTTTAATGATTGATTATCATAAAACCGATAATAATGATATTTAAGTACTAAAGTATCTTGATAGGTAAAAACTAATGAACCTTCTGATTAGCTTTTTGATTGATAAAGTCCTTTGATAAGGTATAGATCAAAGCGAAGATTGGTACTCCTAAAATCATACCGAAGATACCGAATAATCCTCCGCCGACTAAAACCGCAAAGATAATCAAGATACTTGGTAAACCTAACGAACCGCCTAAGATATGCGGAGCTAAAAAGTTTCCGTCAAATTGCTGCATGATCAGAATGAAAACCCCAAACCAGATCCCTTTCCAAGGATCGATGATAAAGAGAATGATCCCGCAGGGTATCGCTCCGATGAACGGACCAAAGAACGGAATCATATTGGTTAAGCCGATGACAAAACCAATCAGATACGGATAATCCCAGCCAAAGACTAAGCAGGCAATTAGCGTAATAACGCCAACAAATAAAGCATCCAAGGCCTGACCGGAAACATACTTGGTAAAGATTTGAATACTGATCTGACAGATGCGAATGATGCGCTTACTGATCGCTTCCGGAAGTAAAATTTTAATAACCTTTTTAACACCGTTGTTAGTCTTCTCATAACCGGATAAGAAGTAGATGGAAATGATAATTCCGACTAATACATTTCCTACGCCGGTAACTAAATTCTGAATATAGGAGACCGTGTTATTGATGATAGTAACTAGATTGGTGGATAGATATTCCGTAATCTTGGTAATCATATTAGTCAGATAATTCATGACTTGATCGACAATCTGACCATACGCAGTATTCCAAGATTGGAAATCATTCAGCCAATTCTGAACTGCCGAGGCATAAGTTCCTAACGATTTAGTTAAAGTAACTAAACTAGAGATCAATTGAGGAACGATCATCACGAAGAATAACGTAATCAATAACAGTAACAGTATTTCACTGATGGTTACTGCAATGTAACGACAGGCTTTCGATTTTAATTTAGTATGTTTACTTAAAAGTTTTTCAAAGAAAGACATGATTGGTCTTAACATTAAGGTCAATGCATAACCGATAATAAACGGAACCAGGGCTCCAAATAATTTTCTAAAGAAAGTTCCGATTCCCGGGAACAGATATAGCAACAAAGCGACAATCGCTAAGATCGCCAGAATTAAGATAATTCTAATCAATTGTTCCTTATCAATTCCTTGTTTATTCATGTTTACCTGCTAAGTGAAGAACTAGTTCTTTCACTGATTCCGTAATCTTTTCTTTGCCATTCTCTAAACCTAAACGGGTATAGATCTCACCGATATAAGTACCTTGTTGCTCTAAAGCGACGAAGATCTTATCCCAGATCTTATCGCATTGTTCACTCTTCTGCATCGGTCCGAAAGGATTAGCGAAATAAGTATCCGAAATTCCTTTTTCGCCAGTTGTTCCCAAAGCCATTCTTCTTCCTTGGATAAAGACTTCTTTAGCTTTCTCCAAATTTTCGAAGCGATGGATTCCGACTTTTTCTTCATAGTTATTCGCATATAAAACATAATCGATTTTTTGATTCGAAGTTATAAGTTCGTATGGCGAGGAAGGCAAGATTACTCTGGCATTCAAAGTTGAAGTCGGGTTCATAAAGATACTTCGTTCCATGTCCTTATAAGGGGTTGCCCGATCCAAATCATCCAACCGGATAAACGCTCCGATCTCGGTTCCTTGGGCATAAACATAATTATCTTCTTGATGGAAAGAACCCATATCATCGAAGACGACATCGGTTTTTAAAATATCATCCTGCGCAATCGTCTTTAACGCTTCGATTGATTCAGATTTACCAGCCCCGGAATCGCCGATAAATACCACATTCTTGACTGTATGATCCTTAAAAAAGATTCTAACCATTGAGCCGTGAATTGGTAACCAACCCCGCTCCATCATCGTTAAATTATGCAGAGTTAAAACAATTTTCTTTAGATATCCGAAATATTCGATCTGATCGCAATAGGATAATGAGCCGATCCACATTTCATTTTGGACATCGTGGAAGAAAACCGTCTCTTTTTTCTCGTCCTGATTACCGAAAATTACAATCGCATCGGGTTTATTGACACAATCATCCGAATTCGCCAACTCAAATAAATTAGACATTGCGACCGCTTCCGCTAAATAATCTTCATGGAAATAAACAAAAATCAGTAAATTACCGACTCTTACCGGATAACAATACCACTCGGATTGATTACCAGTAAAATAACGGATGGGATTTTCCTTAACTTCGGTAAACATTCCGGTACGTTTATTACTGGTCGGATACAGCATCAACGGGGTTCTTAACATGACCGTATTGATAAACTGAATATTCTTTAACTGATTATATTCGTTGGGTAATTTGGTGTGATAGGTCCTTAAAACTAACGAACCGTTAGAACCAGCCGACAATTGTCGATAAATCCGATTCTTGCGGCCTTGTAACTTCTCTTCGAGGCGACGATAAATCGAAATGATCAATGCATTGAAATTCAGATCGGCATCCATAAAACTCTGGAACTGAATGCTGGAACTCGAAGAAGAACTGACAGTCGTAAATCTTTCCAGCTTCCGCCAGTAATCATAACCTCTTTCGACTAACGATAATAAACGTAATACATCCAGCTGATTGATCTCCGGGATATCACTAAGATCCATGACCATTAATAGTTTTAAGGTGGTAACTAGATGCGGAATATACTCTTCCAAGGTCTGTTCTCTGACGGCCCAATGGTACATTTCAATATCATTTACGGCTAACCACATCAGAAAACGTTTTAAGAACAACGCGAATCCTTTGGAAGACAATAATTCTTCCGGGGTCTTATAGTACGCGACCGAGAAATTAATGATCGCGGTCTTATTTCTGAGATATAAAGCTTCTTTCATTTCGACTCCTTTTTTCTAGTTTCATTTAAGCATCTTTTAGTGTCTTTGTCGATAGACTTCATAAGCGATAACCGCTAAAGCACTGCCGGTATTTAAGGCATTCCTAAAGTCATTGGCATAAGGAATATCAATCGTTAAATCACAATTTTGGGTAAGCGGTTTAGCTAAGCCTCTTAGCGGTCCGCCAATGGCGATTAAACAATCGGATTTAAAATCTGCCTGATAGAGATTAACCGCATCTTTACGTCCCGCCACAACGATCTTAACCCCTCTTTTTTTTAATTTGGCGATTGTTTCATCGTCATATAAACAGATGGGTAATAATTCTAAAGTGCCGGCCGAACTTTTGGCAATGGTAGTCTCCTCAGTTCCCCATTCTCTTTTAGGAACAATCAATCCCTGACAGCCGGCCGCATATAAAGTTCTTAAGGCATAGCCATAGTTATAAGGATCTTCGATTCCTTCTAAATACGCTAAGAAGAGCGGTTCTTTATTTTCTAATAATTGATCAAGATCGTCATATTCTCGGGGGCAACAATAAGCGATCAACCCGCCATGCGTTTTACCGTTAGCTACCTGATTAATACTTTCCAAAGGTTTATATTTAATCTTGATTCCTCTTTGGGTTGCCAGTTTCAAAATATAATTCTGATCCTGATTACGGTTATGGTCCCTAACCCAGAGCTCCTTTATTTCTCGTTTCTTCCCGTTGATTGCGGCTTTGACCGCAATCGAACCTTCCATGACTAAATCCATCTTATGACCTCCTTCTGGTATAATCGCCGGTATTTACCGGCTTAGGTACTTCAATCTTCAGCTGCTGCATCGGTAGATTGGCAACCGTTAAAGAGAGATTGTTCTCATCTAACATCTTATTGACCGGGAAACTGAATAGTTGTTCATGGGGGGTGACCATTTCCAATTCTTCCCCGATCTCAAAATGGTTTCGCATTCTGATCGTAGCGAGTTTTGTTTTAGAATCATATCCGGTAACTTCGCCAATATAATCCTGGGCAACCGTATCTCTTAATTTTGGTCGAAGAATCATTTCTTCGGGCTTTGACGCAATTAAGAAGCCGGGGAAAGTTTCCCGATTCTGAACCGGACCCATAATTTTGCGAGCTTCATTTAAGTCAGTGGAAGTTATCTTACCCGATTCATAGTATTTATCAATTAAGTAACGGTAGGCTTTTGTGACACAGGCGACATAATATCCGCTTTTCATCCGGCCCTCAATTTTTAAGGAAGAAATTCCCAGCGCTAATAAACAATCTAAATACTTAAGAGTCTCCAGATCCTTCGAACTCATTGTAAAGAAGGAGGTTTCATCATTTAATTGTTTCTCACCGTCGCTTAGATAATAATTCCAGCGGCAACATTGTGCACATCCGCCGCGATTCGCATCCCGATCCGTTAGGACATTGCTTAATAAACAACGTCCGGAATAATTTGAACACATTCCGCCGTGAATGAAGACTTCTAGTTCTAAAGCTGAAACATGCTTTATCCTTTCAATCTCGCTTAAAGATAATTCCCGTCCTAACACGATTCTTTGAACTCCCAGATTTTTCCAATATTTAATACTTTCACTATTTAAGGTATTCTGCTGGGTTGAAAGATGAAGCGGAAGATCCGGCACAAATTGATGGGCTAACTTAATTAAATAGAGCGAAGAAACAATAATCCCGGCAACGCCGACTCTTTTTAGCTCATTTAAATACTCGATAACTTCTTGCAAGTCTTCTTCCCTAGGCATCATATTGACCGTGACATAGATCTTGGCTTGATGTTCCTTCGCGAATTCAACCCCTTCTTGAATCTGTTCCAGGGTCAGATTTCCGGCACGATTGCGTAGCGATAATTTTTTCCCACCACAATAAACCGCATCGGCACCGAAACGGATTGCGATCTTTAATCTTTCCAAATCTCCGGCGGGTATTAATAGTTCACTCTGGTTCATAAGTTTCCTTCATTCTGAATAAATATTGAGCCTTCTCTTCTAATTCTTCCGCGCTTAAAAAGATATTTGTTAATAAGATTTTTTCGACCCCTTGTTTAAGGGCGGATTTAAGCAAATCTTCCTCAAAGTAAGCTTTATCTTCATAGATCATCGTTCCATTTTCTTCTTCCCGAATCTTTAGACTCTCTTCCCTCGCCGGTTCTCTGATCAGATAAGTCTTATTTAAATCTAAGTTTTGACCATGTTGATT
>JAEZBR010000042.1 GCA_023426935.1 Bacillota bacterium
AGATGAAGAAAAATATCCCAAAACTGAGCGGATTATACGTCATTTATTACTGAATGAATCACGATTCACTAGGAAATAGGCCATTTCTTAGCACCACGATTGTTTACTGATAGATTATTAAATGAAATATGCTCTAGTATTGATTACACGAAAGCCTATAACAATATTAATCTTCAATCACGATTTCTTTGTTAGTGATTGATATTAAACCTCTGGTATAAATCTTAACGCCTAGATATTTAATCAATAAATCACTAAGCTCATCTAAAGCTTGTTCCAATTCCGGAATTCTTTTCGGGTCTAAACAATCCATGATAATAAACTGTCTAGGTGTATTATCGTCTACCGCCGTTCGCACTCCATCACGCCAATCCCAGCATCGGCAAACAGCCCCGGCTTGGTCAAAAAAAGCAATCTCATCTTTAAGCGGAGGATCTTGTTGATCGGTTCCTAAGGGAATGAAATCTTCGCCGCCCTTCATTCTGCCTAAGTGCAGATCACCGACAAAGGCCGCGATATTCTCAGTCCCGATCGGGAAAGCATATTTCAAAGAAATTGAATTAGTAATATCGACGGTGGGCGAGATCGTCTCGACCGGGTTGCCATGCAGTACTCGCTTTAATAAGGCTTCGATTGAACAACGGGCACCTTTCTTCGTTGGAAACTTCTGATAAGCCTGACGCCATTCTCCTACAACTTTGTTTTCCGAAATAATCTCGGAAGTCAAATATTTCTTCGCTTCATTATTCGCATCTTCTAGAATCTTCTTAATTTCTTCCAGCTGTTGGCCAGTTAAAGTGTCTTTCTCTTTAACTTTTTCAATAACTAATACGCCAGAAGTTAACTGCGGGAATAATTCCCAGAATGAATCATCGATAATAAATTTTTTCATCGTACACCTCCCTAAAATAATAACACGATATCTTGATTAAATCCTAAACCGCAATTGTTATAAACAAAAAAGCACGATTGGGCTTTTAGAGTTTTTCGTTGACTTCTTTAACGACTTCGACAACCTGATCGACATATTCTTTACATAACTGATCAGTCTTCGCTTCGACCATTACTCTTAGTAGCGGTTCGGTACCGCTGGGTCTAACTAAAATCCGTCCTTCGTTACCTAAAGCTTTCTCGGCTTTCTTGCAAGCCGCCTTAACTTCCGGATCATCCTGAACTTTCTGTTTATTCTTGACCTTAACATTGACTAATAACTGCGGATAGATGAATAAGTCATCGGTCAGTTCATTGATTGTCTTGCCGGTCTGAATAATCATCTCAAGGATATTTAAAGCCGTTAACAACCCATCTCCGGTTGTGGCTTGATCCAAGAAAATAATATGTCCGGATTGTTCACCGCCGATTTCATAATTGCCCTTGACCATTTCTTCGTGGACATACTTATCGCCGACAGGGGTAATCTTATAAGCGATCTTAGCTTCATCCAACTTCTTGAATAAACCAAGATTGGCCATAACGGTCGTCACGATCGTATCGTCAGGCAGTCTGCCTTGACTCTTTAGATATTTACCTAAGCTGTATAAAACTTTATCGCCGGTAATTTCTTGGCCATCTGGGGCAATCGCAATCAGCCGATCCGCATCACCATCGAAAGCTAAGCCTAAATCGTAGTTACCCTTCTTCATAATCTCAATCAATTGACCAGGATGGGTAGAACCACAGTTCGTATTGATATTAAGGCCGTTCGGCTCGTGATTAAAATTATCACAGGTTGCGCCTAGTTTAGTTAAGACCCGATAAGCCGTGAAACTGGATGAACCATTGGCAGTATCCAAAGCCAACTTTAGACCTTTGAGATTTAAGGGATGCAGATTTTCCAACCAAGTCAAATATTCTTCTAAGCCTTCCGGCCAATCAATAACCTGCCCGATTTGTTCGTTAGTCTTATTTGGGAGATCTTCTTTCGCATTGAGATAAGTTTCAATTTGTTGTTCAACTTTGCGGTCTAACTTACTGCCCTTAGCCGAGAAAACTTTGATTCCATTATCGTAATAAGGATTGTGCGAGGCGGAAATCATAATACCGCAGGCGAATTTATGTGTGATAACCAAATGAGCGACACTGGGAGTCGGTGCATATCCTTCCAGATAAACATCGCAGCCATGGGCTGCAATCCCAGCCGCAACAGCCATCTCATACATGCCTGAAGATAAGCGGGTATCCTTGGCAATCAAGATCTTACCCTTTTCTGTTTTAGAATAATAGTCGCCTAAATAACTGCCTAAACGGTAAGCTACTTCCACCGGTAAGGTTTCATTAGCCTTACCTCGGACTCCATCGGTTCCAAACTCAAACATTTAATTTTCCTTTCCTATTCAACCACATTGGCTTTTAAATTAGTGATCCCATTCGTGAGCGTATATGTTACTAAAGTATTGTCGCCTTCAACCGTAATCGGTAAGGAAACATCGTTGCCGATACTGACGCCGGCCATGTCGACATACACCTGAATATTATCAGCGGTAACTTTCGCTAAGTTATTAGCGGTACCGGTGATCGTTACCGACTGATGCGTATCCGTATCACTTACCCCGGAGAGGTGATAGCCATTGACATTATTACGATATAAAACCGGAATTGACGCAATAACTTTCGTCTGGGCCTGGGCAATCTTAACTTCGATGTTAATCTTCGTCACACTTAAGGCATTAACGCCTGAAGGAAGATTAATCGCATAAGTCCAACTGGAATCTTTATTAATCTTGGTCGCATCGATCTCAACTTTAATCGAATCGATATCGGCTAAAACACTATCTGGGGCATAGACGGTAACCGTAGAATGATCCAAAGTAATACTATCGATCGCATTGTTATCGGGAACTTCACCAACCGGAACAATCTTAATCGGTACTTCCTTCTGCGGAGAGGTTACCTTTACGGAAGCGGTGACGGTCGATGGGAAAATATCCACATTAACTTCGGCACCTGATTGGTCATAAGCGACAACCTTGGCCGTTGTCTCAAAATCCTGAGTTACGCCGGTAACGTCGATCAACGCTTTAACATAAGCGACGGTATCGATGGTATCCTGGGAAGCTTTAATAATAACTTCAGTCGTATCCATTGTCGGATTTTCACTTAAGGCATAGATGTTGGACATCTTGTTGGTATTGATATACTGGGCGGAGAGTTTAAACTTCACCGTTGTCTTTTTCTTGATGGTGACGATGACATTGGTCGGATCGACCGTGACGGTCAACCGACTGGAAAAATCTACCGGACTTAACGTAACGGAATGGGTTCCTTCGGTCAGACCGGTCAAATCCGCAGTGACTTTATAGTTATTCTGGGTTTTAATCAGCTGCACATCGGATGCATCACCTAAAACCGTACAGGTAACGGTGGAAGGAATACCACTCACTTCATAAGCGTCAGAGTTAACGATGACTTGGACCGCCACGCCGGTAAGTTTAGTACCGTTGGAGGTGGAAATGATACTGTTGGTAGAATTACTGCTGTTGACGGCAATATACATAATAATCGCCAGAATCAATGCGGCATATTTTCCAAACTTCTGATTAAATAAGAAACGATCGATGATTGAGCTGATCCAGCGGAAAAAGTGAATAATTGAATTCTCTAGTCGGGCATAAGTTTTCTGAACCCTCTGAGAACTCTTGGCAATACTGTTCGCCAGTTCCAACTTCTTCTCGGAATCTTTATTTAAATTACGACTTTTGCGAGTTTGTTTAGGTTCTGATTCCGGATGCAATAAATCGTTTTTATTTTTAGGATCGTTCATTATTTGTTGCCTCCTTTCGAATTGATAGAATTATTCAATGAGGCTAGCATTTCTTCAATTTCCTCATCAGTTGATTTCTTGTTGGAATCAGCCGAGGTCGCTTTAACTTTGGTAATCTCAATTGGCTTAACCGGCGGCAGATCAGTAATTTCTACTTTCGGTGATTGGGGAATTTCAACCTTCGCAATCTTGACTTCATGAATCTTGACCGGGGCAGCAGTCGCTGACGGCTTTACTTCGCTTATCGTCTTGATTCGCTCGGAAGTGGTGTGATCTTTATTAACGCTCGGAACAACAACTTTCTTGGTACTTGCTAATTTTTCCTTAGCTTCCTTTGCTTCTTTCTCCGCCTTAGCTTCCGCTTCCGCAATCTCTTTTAGTTTCAACTGCTGGGTCGTATGAATTTCTTTAGCGACCTGCGATACGGCTTTTTCAATCTTCGTCTTCTTGTCATGTCTTAAGAATTGGAAAAGACCACGATGTTCTTTTACCGTCTTACTCTTCTCAACGGCTTTTACTTCGACTTTCTTATTCTTCGCGGTCGCATCGATAATCGCGACCGGTTTGATTTCTTTTTCTTCTTTATTTATTTCGACGATTGGCTGCGTATTGGTCTGATCGGCTTTGAAATCGATGTTTTGGAAGGTCTTCATCTGAGCCTTATGAACAACCGGGATACTTTCTTCATCATCTTTGGTCTCATCGATAATTACGACGGACTTCGATCCCGGAGCAACATTCGTCTTATTCTCAACCTGTTGATCACTCGTTTTATCATCAGCTTTGAAATCGACTTCTAATTCATCGTTTTCTTTCTTAAACAAAGTATCGATCGAAACAGACTGCGCACTTTGCGGTTTAACGGTTTCATCGGTAACGGTATCTTTTCCTAAGATTAAACGGTTGAGATATGCCCGTAGTTTCTTCTCATTCATTTGAATGAGTTTGCCTTGTTCGGCGATGGCTACTCTTCCGGTTTCTTCGGAAACGACGATAGTAATCGCATCGGTGATCTCACTGATACCGATCGCCGCCCGGTGTCTAGCCCCATAACGGGAAGGTAGATCCAACTGGGTCGGTGGGAAATAAGCCGAGGCACAGGCTAAACGGTCACCCTGAATAATAATTGCACCATCATGCAAAGGGGTTGTCGTCATAAAAATCGAACAGATAAGTTCTGCCGTCACGATTGAATTCATCGGAACACCGGTCTTTATGTAATCCGTTAAAGAATTGGCTTGTTCCAAAGTTATTAGAGCGCCGGTCTTTGATTCGGCTAAATTACTGGTCGCATCCATCAAAGCCTGGACCAAGTCTTCCTTTTCGGTGCCACTCAAGGTGTTCATTCGATTAAACATGTTTGATTTGCCGACTTTTTCCAACAACGCTCTGATTTCCGGCTGGAAAATAATGATTAGGGCTAGGAAACCCCAATTCATTATGTTATCGGTCAAATAAGCCAAAGTTTCGAGTCCGAAATAACGGGCTATCGCTTGAACAATCACCAGGAAAATAATTCCCTTGAATATTTGGGTGGTACGGGAATTGCTCCGGACGATCCGAATGACATAGTAAAGTAAAATCCAGACGATTACGATGTCTAGAATCATGCGCAGGGCTTGTAATATCTGGACTAAAGTCAGATAGTTAAAGTTCATTTTCATTCCTCCATACGTGGTTAAATTATACCACTTATCATTTTATGTCGCATTATCCTACTTTTGAATCCGTTCCGGATGGAAATGCAGAATCACAATATTAGTCGCAAGCACATATTGTAGGCGCACAAAGCCGAATACCGCTACTAAGAATAAGAGGGCTGCGATAATCACATTAGGCCAAAAACCCATTCCGGTAAATGATTCGATCGTATCCATCAGAGAAGTAGTTTTGATACTTACCCAAAAATAGAAAGCCGCACAACCATATAGCGCATTGTTATTCTTTTTGAGAATACTTCCGGCTTCTTGATCAATCTCTTCGCTTTTCAGTTGCATTATCTCACATCGGTGAATGATATAGATTGCATAGAAGATTCCAATCACTAGATTGAAAATGATGGTTTTGGTAGCAAAGAAGACGGTCAGATGCCATAAGAGAATAAAGATGGTCAAAACTCCGGGTTTTAGAAGATAAAACACTTGCATCCATTTCTGCCAACCCCAGAATAACATTACAATCGAAAGGCCACAGGCGGTTCCCCAGATCCAACCTTGATAGCTGGATAACGGGAAATTCAACAGGGAACCGAAATAATACAGTCCCGCTACCATAACCCAAACCGGCAAAACTAAGGTAGCCGTCCCTGCAATAAAGGCGAAAAGATCCGGCTTAGGTGATTCGATCGTCTTTTTCTCAATTACTTTTTTCTTTTTCATCCGAAGACCTCCAGGAATTTTTGAACGATATCGACTCCGCCGATAAAGGTCGCCAAGGTACTGCCGACATTCGATAAAATGACAATTATTAAGATCTTCGTGACGCGGTTAGTCATGAAGCCTTTAAAGCTCGAACAATCCTGAGGGACTCTTTCAAAGTCCGCAACGGTCGGTTTTCTCAAGGTAGCTTGGGTCAAACCCGCAAACCACCCGGAAGCCAATAACGGGTTTAAGGCCGATAATGGGGCGGCTAAGAAACCGACTAGAATCGTTAGAGGATGGGCTAAACATAATAGACATCCTAACGCACTTAACCCTCCATGCCAGATAATCCAATTGAGAATTGATTCCACAGCCAGATTCTGATTCTTCGTAAAGGTTAGGATAACTAACAGAATTAATACGGCTGAAAGCGTCCATAAGATATTCTTGCCCAGCTTTCCCTTAGGTGGTAATTTATCCAATTCTTCCAAAGAATAATCTTCGTGGATTAATTTCTCAATCCCAATCAAATGGGCAGCGCCGAGGATCGCAACCACTTTCTTTCCCGGTGCTTGTTTTATCTTCGCGGCTAAGTATTTATCTCTTTCGGTAACTAAGACTTCCGAGATCTGCGGAAACTTATCTTGTAATTCCTGCAAGGCCGCCGTAAGTTCATCCTTCTGTTCCAACTTGGCGATATCTTCTTCGCTGAGATCTTCTTCCTCAAATAAGGAAGAGACGGCCGAAACCAATAAAGAAAATTTATCTTTAAATTTCATCTTGCGCCAAATTCGCGTAAAGGTAATTTGAATACTGCGGTCGGCGAGGACTAACGGGATTTTCCGCTTCTTCGCTTCGGCAATCCCCACTAACATCTCCGCTCCGGAATTCGAATCCAAATTCTTCGCAATCCTTCTTTGATAACTGGATAATAATAACGAGACTAAGAAATAACCGGTTTTGTGATTCTTGATAATATTAACGATATCGGTCTTTTCCCAGCTGTTTTTATCCTCTAAGGATTTCATCCGGTCCGCATCCAACTCGATACAGATACTATCCGGTTTTTCTTCCTCAATTGTTTGTTTTGCCAGTAAAGCACTGTACTTGGAAACATGGGCGACCGGAACTAAGACTAATTCCTTATCTTGGTAGTTCAATCTTAACGGCGTCGGTAATTTATTTAATTGCGTTACCAGTTCCGGCAACTCACTTAGTTTAGCGATCTGAACATCGGCTTGGGAACGGTCTTGAACTGCGAATGAATTCAACCCGACAACTTTCGCCTTCGCGGCTTTGCCCGCCGTAATCCCAATCGTCGAATCTTCAACCACTAAACATTCATTAGGTAAAACTTCTAAGGCCGAGATCGCTTTTTGGTAGACTTCAGGATCCGGTTTATTCTTCTTAAATAATTCGCCGGAAATAACTTTGTCGAAATAACCTTCTAGCTCACAGGTTTTTAAGACCTGCTCGATATAATCCAACGGACTGCTGCTGGCCAATGTCAGCTTTAATTTCTCAGCCTTAAGTTTGGTTAAAGTTTCATGCGCATCGGCCATTAAAATATCGGGGAAATTCAGCGGATGTTCGTTACTATATTGTTGGTATATATCTCTTAACTTACCCATCGTCATCTGTCCCTTAGGGAAAAACGCGAAGGCTTTCGCATAAGTTCCGTCCATGGAAGTCCCAACAAAATCGTGGATCTGCGCATCGGTCGGTTTAAAGCCGTTGGCTTCCAAAAAATCTTTATTCAGTTTGAAATAAGCTTTTTCCGAGTCAATCAAGACTCCGTCCAAGTCAAATATTACCGCTTTGATCATCGTTATTTCTCCTTACGTCCGTTGTTCTTAGCCTGTTGCTTAAGTTTTTTCTTAAGCTGTTCACGTTCTTTTTCTTTACGTTTGCGCTGACCTTCTTCCGGCTGGTAGGAGGTATCCGCTACGATGAAGCTGACCCCGTCATCCTGGTTCTTGGCTTCAATCTTATAACCGTAAGCTTCCGTAATCTTACTACAGATACTCAAGCCTAAGCCGAATTTTCCTTTATCACCCTTTTCGAAAGGTCTAAAGAGTTTCTTCATCTGTTCATCGGAAATAGTCGGCCCATCATTACTGACAATCAGGAAGCCCGGCCGTAATTCGACCCGAACCTGAGTGTTCGCATATCTTAAGGCGTTCTCGATTAAATTCTCAACTAAGATTCGCCAAGATTCTTCGTCTCCCCGAAAGACGGTTGGCTGTTCCCCGACTTTAATCTCGATACTGGGTCGAATCGCGCTAAGAGATAAACGTACGACTTCGACGATCTTATTCATATTTATGGAATTCATCTGCCGTTCGGAAGAACTAAGGAGGTAGTCTAAGCGGTTTAAAACCAAAAGACTATGTACTTTATGATCGAGCCGATCCGCATTGTCGATGATGACATCGACGGATTTATCTAAGGTGTCATAAGGATAAATTCCGTCTTTGATACTTTCCGCATAGGATTTTATGGTCGCAATCGGGGTCTTTAAGTCATGGGAAATATTATGGATCATTTCCTCCTTTACTTCATCCTGATGCGTTAATTCCGCCTGCATATCTTTAACCGCTTGGGCAACTTCACCGATCTCATCGCTGCGATTGATCTCAAGGGTGGCTGTTTGGTTTTTCCTAACCTTATCGATATAGTTTTTTATCTGATTTAAAGGATGAATCAAAGTCGTAACCCAGTAAATCATAAACAAGAAAACAATCGCCACTACAAATGCGGAGACATTGGATACTTTATTAAAGAGATTTTGGGCCAAGAGAGTTCCGGACGAATCTGACATTAACGAAAGAATCTTCGTATTGCCATAGATACTGGTTAACTCATAATAAACAATTTCGTTATTAATCATTAATGTTCCGGTATGATCCTTATCCGTTTTCGCGGTGACCATCTCATAGATTGTATATTGATTCTGTTGTTCCAAATAGCTTCCCAAATACATCTGTGGCTTCCCGCTGACGAATATTTCGTGGGAAATATCCTCTAAAGGCCAATTAGTATTTTCTAAGTCCATCCATGATTGTTTATAGGAAGAAATAACTTGTTGCTGGGAACGATCTAGAATCGTGTAATTTTCCTCTACAACCGTACTCTGAATATTTGAACGCAGGTAAACGAAAAAGAAGAACCCGAACATCAATAATGATAGGGCAATAACCGAAACCAACTGTTGGGTCAATGACATCTGCCCCAACCAGTGTTGGAAACGCTTCGTCATTAATCCAACCGGTAGCCATAACCATATATCGTATGGATATTCAGGTCAGGCATTTTCTTTCTTAATCTTCGTAAGGTATCATCGACAACTCGAGCCGAGCCGAAATAGTCGGAGCCCCAGACTTGGGACAAGATTTGTTCCCGGGTATAAGGTTTTTCTTTATTCTTGATAAAGAATATCAATAGATCATATTCCAAGGTCGTGATCGGTAAAGATTCTCCGTTCGCGAATACTTTACGTTGGGTATCGTCGATCTCGTAACCGTTTACTTCAATCTTGATATCGTCCTTGTATATTCGTTTAATAAGGTTATTTACCCGCAGAACTAATTCCTTCATGCTGAAAGGTTTCGTAATATAATCGTCACTGCCTTTTTCCAAGCCGATGATCCGGTCGAATTCTTTGTCTCGGGCACTCATAAAAATAACCGGGACATCTTTCGTCCGGGAACGGATCGCTTCCAATAAATCGAACCCACTCTTATCGTCTAACATAATATCCAGCAGCCATAAATGCACATCATCGTCGTTTACGTGAGCGGCTGCCTGGTCATAGGTAAAATATGACCTGGCCTCATATCCTTCTTTTTCTAAGTAGCTTTTTACTAATTCGTTTAGATCTTTCTCGTCTTCGACAATATCGATAACTTTTTTCATGGACACACTTCCTTATACCTATTGTACTATAGCTTCCCATAATTGAGAAACAGATTATGGGAATTTAGTCAGCGTCTGAAAGATGGTTTTAACCTTGTTTTCTTAACATATATTCTTTTACCTGTTCAATAAAGGCCTTGAATAACGGATGGGCGTTAGTCGGTCTACTCTTGAATTCGGGATGGAATTGGACACCGACATAGAACGGATGATCCGATAATTCAACTTCTTCAACCAAATGATTATCCGGAGAAGTACCGCCGATCACTAAACCTTTTTCTTCGAACTGCGTTCTGAATTCATTATTGAACTCAAACCGATGACGATGCCGTTCATGAATCAACTCTTCTTTATAAGCCTGATACATCTTAGTATTCTTTTTTACCACGCAGGGATAGCTTCCTAACCGCATCGAAGCCCCTTTATCTTTGACTGCATGTTGTTCGGGCATTAAAGCAATTACCTTATGCGTGGAATTGGGATCGAACTCTTCTGAATTCGCGTCTTTATATCCTAATACATTTCTAGCGAATTCAATCGTTGCGATCTGCATTCCTAAACATAGTCCCAGATACGGAATTTTATGCGTCCTGGCATAGTTTGCGGCTAGGATCATTCCTTCGATTCCCCGATCCCCAAACCCTCCGGGTACGACGATTCCATCCATATCTTTCAAGATATCGTCCACAGTATCCTTCGTAATCTTCTCCGATTCCAACCAATGAATCAAAACATGCGAACTAGTTTCATATCCACCATGTCGCATCGCTTCCGCCACTGAAATATACGCATCATGTAACTTAATATATTTACCAACTAGTGCCACATGGACGGTATATTTACGATTGTAGATTTCTTCCAACATTGCTTTCCATTCGGAATTGTCCGACTTTGGGGCTTCCAAGTGTAACTCCCGTAAAACGATATCGGAAAGATGACTCTTCTCTAACATCATCGGTGCTTCATACAACTGTTCGACATTCGTATTCTCAATCACACAATCGCTCTTAACGTTGCAGAATAAAGCAATCTTATTACGAATGCTAGGTTCCAAAGGCTCGTCGACTCTGGCCACGATGATATTGGGATTGATGCCCATCGCCTGCAATTCATGAACACTGTGTTGGGTCGGTTTCGACTTCTGTTCGCCGGAAGATTTGATATAAGGTACTAACGTAACATGCACGAACAAACAATTCTCAATCCCGATATCTAACGCAATCTGCCGAATCGCTTCAATAAAAGGCTGCGATTCCATATCCCCGATTGTTCCCCCGATTTCAGTTATACAGATATCGGCACCGCTGGTCTTTCCCGCCATCAAAATAAAATCTTTAATCTCGTTAGTAATATGGGGAATAACCTGTACGGTCTGACCCAAATATTCACCAGCCCGTTCTTTGCGGATGACGTTCCAATAAACTTTACCGGTCGTTAAATTAGAATATTTATTCAGATTTATATCGATGAAACGTTCATAGTGACCTAAATCCAAATCGGTCTCCGCCCCATCTTCAGTAACGAAAACTTCACCATGCTGAAACGGTGACATTGTCCCCGGATCGACATTGATATAGGGATCTAATTTTTGGGAAACGATCTTTAAGCCCCGATCCTTCAATAGTCTGCCAATACTGGCCGCCGTAATCCCTTTTCCTAAGCCTGATACTACGCCACCAGTCACAAAGATATATTTCATATAGGTTTCCTCCTGCCCATAATAAAGGGCTTATCCGATCCAAAATCGCTCTGAAGCGTTTTTTTTCTCGGACAAGCCCGATATGACTTTTCCAATGGAAAAATTATAACGCAGAAATTCTAACTGACGCAAGCGAAAATTTAATTATTTTTTATGGTCATGATTTCTTACAAAAAGACGGCTGTGAAGCCGCCTTTAATTTAATCTAGATCCTCGCCGTTTGAAGCGATGACTTTCTTATACCATTCGAAGGAATCTTTCTTATAGCGTTTTAAAGTTCCCTTACCGTCATTATCTTTATCGACATAAATATAACCGTAACGTTTCGCCATTTCACCGGTCGAAGCGGATACTAAGTCGATACAGCCCCAAGAAGTATACCCAATCAGATCGACGCCATCTTTAATGGCTTCTTTCATCGCTTGAATGTGACTCCTTAAGTAATCAATCCGGTATTGGTCATGAACCTTGCCGTCAGACTCTAAGACATCTTTCGTTCCTAAACCATTCTCAACAACCATGACCGGAATCTCGTACCGGTTATATACTTCGTTAAGATACCATCTCAAACCGGTTGGGTCGATCTGCCAGCCCCAGTCGGAAGTCTTTAGGTAAGGATTCTTGACCCCGAACATCATGTTACCCTGCGTCTTCAATAATTCCGGATCGGAAGAGATCGTCATCGACATATAGTAAGAGAACGAATAGAAATCGACCTTACCTTTCTTTAAAATCTCATCATCGCCCGCTTCTTTACTGATCGTAATATGTTTCTCGGTGAAGAAACGATCGGCGAAAGCAGGATAAGCACCCCGGCATTGAACATCACCGCAGAGCCAATTACCCATCTGCATCCCCTTCTGAGCCATTAAGACATCGTTAGGATTGCAGGAATATGGATATGTAGCACCCCCGGCAATCATACAACCGACTTTATTGTTCGGATTAATTTCGTGGGCTAAGATAACGGCTTTGGCCGAAGCGACGAATTGATTATGTAAAGCCGTGAACCTTCTGGAGATCTGTTCCGGTGTTTCTTTCCCCTTCATAATATCGAAGAAGGAATCTTTGTCCGGTAACAACCCGCCAGCCATCATTCCGCCAGCTGGCATCATCGCTAAGATATTAATCTCATTGAAGGTTAACCAGTAATGAACATCATCCTTGAATTCGGTAAATAATGTTTTACAGTAATTTAAATAGAAGTCAATCAGTTTACGATTAGACCAACCACCATACTTCATCGCTAAAGCAAACGGTAATTCGTAGTGGGAAATCGTAACTAACGGTTCAATATGATTCCGCTTACAAGCCGCGAAAACCTTCTTGTAAAAATCGATCCCGGCTTGGTTCGGTTTATCTTCATCACCCTGGGGATAAATACGGGTCCAGTTGATGGATAAACGGTATACTTTAAATCCCATTTCACCAAACAGATTTATATCTTCTTCATAGTGATGATACATATCGATTGATTCATGAGAAGGATAATAATGACTTGGGTCAATCTTCAGATCAAATCCTCGGGGTGTTTTAACATTACCGCCGGTCATATGATCCGCAGTACTATCTAACTTACCATCAAGATTCCATCCGCCCTCACATTGGTTCGCCGCAGTTGCGCCGCCCCAGAGGAAATTCTTAGGAAATTTGTCTTGCATATAAACCTTTCTAAGGGGTCATATGTTGCTATGGCCCCTGGATTAAACAATAATTAAGCTTTCTTTGCTTCTAACTTCTTATTCTCTTCTGCTTCTTCGGCTTTTTCTTTCGCAATTAATTGTTTTTCATAAACCTTGAAGAAAGGCAGGAAAATCAGATAAGAAACGATGATCATCAGATATGGGAATACTGCATTAGTCCAACTTAAGGATCCGAAGAATTCACCAACACCCATTGGGAGTAAACCACCCATCATAACGAAAGCCGGCTGTAGGATACCTGTTGCATAACCGAGCCAACCTAATAACATAACGACGATTGGCGTTAAGATATACGGAATAGCCATAATCGGGTTATACATAATCGGAACACCGAAAGTAATCGGCTCATTAATTCCGAAGAAGCCCGGGATAATAGCGGCTTTACCGACGGCATTCAACTGCTTAGATTTCGATCTAGCACACAGGAAGGCTAAACCCATCGTATTTCCCGTGCCACCGCAGCAAGCAATCATTCCGAATAACAGAATCGGTTGGAACGGAACCTGAGAAGGATCCAAAGTGGTCTGATAAATCGTAGCATTCTGGGTCACAACGGTAATCATAACCGCAGAAACGGCGATATAAGCAACCATGGTTCCATGAATTCCGAAGCACCATAGTAAGCAAGCAAACAATGCTAGGATTAACATTCCCGGAACGGAATTGAAGACTGCCTGTAACGGAATTGAGAGAACATAAGTGATTAATAACGGTAAAGACATCATACCGCCAGTCAAAATACTTAAACCGGAAGCGATAGCTTGGAAAATAATAACATTGAACAATAACGGCAAGATGGAGGAGAAGCCTTCCGATAAGAACGGTGGAACAACATCCGGCATCTTGATTTCGATATGATGCTTATAGCAGAAACTGGTAATAGAAACCGAAACTAGCCCGATGACAATAGCGACGAATAAGCCTGTGCCGCCCATGTAAGTCATATCCAAGGCCGTAAGCGAACTGCCGGAGGCTAGAGAATATGTCGTAGCCGGCGCCGCAACGATGAAGAAGCTTACTAAAGCGGTAATGCAAGAAGCCGTAGGATGTTTCAACTTCTTAGCTTTAGCATAGTTATAAGATAAGAATAACAAGAACCAAACAGATAACATATTGAAGGTTAGTTGATAAGGCGCATACAGAATGTTATAAATCGTACTGCCTTGAGTCCACCAGCCAAACAATACCGGTACGGAAGCGACGATTGTTGAGATCGCGCCAACCATAATAACGGCCATACACTCCATAAGCGCTGCCTGAATTGAAGCGAAGGATGGCATTGCGCCAAGCTTTTCTCCAAAGTGTTGTAAGCCCTTCATGAACTTACTGTCGAAAAACGACTTCTTCTGCTTTTCTTCCATGTTTCCTCCTTCGGTGTTTTACCGAGTTATTTGCCCAATAATTGATGGGCTTGTTTCATAATATTTTCGACATTGCCAATACCGTAATCCACTGGTGCTATACTGCCGGTAGGCTTACCTGTTGTTTTCGCGACTTCATCTACCCGATATGAAGCCTGGGGGCCTACTAACAAGACATCGTAGTTTGGAGCATCTTCCGCGTATTCACTGATACTGGTGGCCTTAACTTCTAATTCGATATCATGTGCACTAGCGTATTTCTTCATCTTATTCATCAGAATCGATGTCGACATTCCGCCTTGGCAGATTAATAACAGTTTCATTTTACTCACCTCCTTTTTCCTCATAGTTTGTTTGATATAAAATGACCAGTTCATTAATCAGTTCATGAGCTAACTGGGAACACATTACATGATCCTGTGCATGTGCCAAGAGAACATTCTCTTCAATCTTTTCCCCATTAGCGAATCTGGTTAATAATTCGAACTGAACCTTATGAGCCGTATTCCCCGCCGTACTAGCCTCATCTAGCAACTGTTTTGCCTTAACAAAGTCATTCTTCTTGGCAGCCTGTAAAGCTTCGAACGCTTTCGAACGTTCCTGACCGGCATTCGCAATGATTTGCATTGCGGTCTCTTCTAAATTAAATTCTTTCTCTTCCATCGTTTTTCTCCTTGTTCCTACTTAGTTAGGTTATTGATCAGATATTTTCTGATAACTGGAATCCACCTTTCTAGGCAGCCAGTTCTTGTCAGGGGTAACATCCTTCAGGTATAGCTTTCGCTAATCAGCGTTCTGCGATAATTTGTGTCTTCCGGTTATAGTTTTCCGATAATCGTGATGATGTTGGCGATCTCGTCATCGGGGATAATAATGTTGAAAGCCTTTTCGGTCTTACGAATACTTGGTCTTACGAGGTTATACAATTCTTTGTTCTCTTTAATAATCTTTTCACCGTGAGGATTAGGTGGTGTCCGCATGTTGGATAATAAGGAATCGATCATGCAGGAGATATGAAGCGTAAGTCCAACTTCCTGATTCGTATTAAGTTGAATGCCCTGTTCTTCTAAATTCGTGATCAATTCCTGAATCAATTCTTTGGCTTTCGCAATATCCAACTTCTTTAAGGATTCCTGTAAGTATCGATAGACCGGATCCCAGTCAAAGTTAACTTCACTAATTGAGTCAAAGTGTAAAATACGATCCAACTTGTTGGGAGCAACCTGGAATATTCTTTCGATTGAGACGAAGGGAATTCCGAATAATTTAGGATCGGAAGTTCCGACAATCAGATCAATATCGTTGTCGGCCAAGATCTGTTTTATCTGATCGGTGAGAACCTTGCGGTCATTTCCGACTACCGCGAAGACTTTGTAATTTAATTTCGAATATTTATCGATGTAGTTTTTAATCTGAACGGCTCCGCCTTCACCGGTCGTACAGAAAGTTACAATGGCTTTATTCTTGTTGGTATGGTTAGTTAGGAAATTATCTAATGAATTTCTTAATTCATGGTAAGCAAAATCCAGATCGTTCTCGTAGCTGCATTTTCGGGCGGCATCGATGGCAATTAAGGTAACCGGTGCACAGATTAAGCGCATTTCGATTTTCGTTTCCAGGGCAATCGTCGTTAACATTTGTTTCAAACTTCCCATGTCATAAATCGCAATCACGCCGGCACCCTTGTCGATCTTCATTACTAACTCTTTCAGTTCTTCATAGGCGACATGCGTTTCGGAATTCAATGACATATCGAACGCATAAACATTGTCGGTTTTAACTAAGGCTTTGACCGTCGTTACCAAATCGGAGGCAACCGCTTCGCCATGCATCGCAATTAAGACACTTGGATGGGCTAAGTTATTGACACTCTCTTTCAGAATAAACATGGTGATTAAAACCACTTCATCGACCGAAAGGGTCAGATTATATTCTTTCTCTAAGTCTAAGGCGAACTTCTGCGCTAAGGAAAATTCCTGCGCATGATTCTCCACGATTTCTTCGATCCGACTCTTGGAAAGATGGGTCGGTCTGGTCGATTGATTAAGAATCGAATTGATATGCAACGATAAGCCATAGACGACACTTTGCGGATATACATACTGTAATTTAGCTTCGGTATTTTTAATAAATCTTTCGACCTGCTCAATCACTTTAATATCGACCAATTTAGAAAGCTGTTCGACATTGACCGCCTTAGCTTCCAAAGACTTCTGATACTCGTTAAACATTGACTTTATCTTGGTCGCAATAATGGCGTTGATATCGCTGTCATCGAGACCACGACTCTTAAGTTCTTTAGATGTAGTCTCAATGCTCTCATACAAGGAACGGTCGTTGTTGAAATTGGAATAGGTCCGTTGCGGATTACGATTCTTTGCGTATTGATAATCGTAATTGCTCGGAATAATTTCTTCTACCTGGGAGGCATGCTCCTTGTAATTAAGAAAACCCTTGCGGACTTCCGGTTGGAAGTCATTTAAATTTATCTTAATTTTATCCTCATGCTGATCATAGTTACGAACATAGGCATTAGCGCAAGCCAATTTAATATCCATATTCAACTGTCTGACATTTCCCGGGCAATCATAGAGTAATAACGCTCGTAATACTTCCGCATTGATCTCTAAGGTTTTACCGCATCTAGTCGCTTCAATCGTTAAGAAACGCTGAATGAATTCCAAGCGTTCGCTCAAAGGCTTCTGAGCTAAATCCGGTAATTCAAACCGGAAAGCGATCTTACCGCGATAAGCATCGATGGCGTTGGTATCGTTAGAATCCATGGACATGATCAAGGAGATCTCACGATAGTTGATCTCTTTCTGACCGGGATAGGTATAATCGCCATTGGCGATAAAGCGCAGTAATTTGTCTCTTAAGAAACCATTAATCAACTGACAGTTATCGATAAACAGAACCCCGTTATTACTTAAGTCGATGACATTTTTGAAATTATCATGCGGGTTACCGAATAAGGCCTGCTGAAGATCTTCGCTGGTCTTATAGTTAGCGCAGTTTATCGATTGGAAGTTTTCGTTTTCCATAACATGGCATTCTTTCGCAAACTGATAAATCATTCTGGCGAAGTATGTTTTGCCACAACCGTTAGGTCCGATGATAATCATGCTTAAGGATGTATGCGGATATAGGATGGCGGCTTTAGCGGATTGAACGACATTGCGTAAGGATCCGTTATAACCGATCATTTCGCGGAAACAAGAACTCTCTTCGCTGGGTACTTTACCGCCTTTTAAACAATATCGAACCGGCCGCTTCGTGGTCTTAATAACCGTTCCTTCGCTTACCATCTGATTCAGTAAGGTACTGATATTCGTTCTTTGCCGACCTAAAGCTTTCGCCAGTTCTTCCGTCGAAACGCCTTGTGGGCAATTCGCCAGCGAACCCGTGTGCTTAATCAAATATTCGTAAAGTTGATCCTTGGTCGTTTTCATTTTCTCGCGGTGGTCCTTTCGAGGTTAATATAATGAAAGAAAAGCGCCAAGTCAAAAGTTGAAAGCGCTTTACTGTTGCCTGTTTTATACACTAAAAGCTTATTGTTTGAAATAATAATTCAATAATTGACTTAATTGTGTATATTTTTTCTATAAACTAACACTTTTGTATACTTCAAAAATCGTCTAAAACGGCTAGTGTATAACTTTTCCCGGATTTGACAATAAAAAACGAAATGGGTCTCATTTCGTTAAGTAAGCGATTAAGCGCGGATATAATTTTTCCGCCGTCTGATAACCGTCTTCATACAGATTCTTTAATTTAACTTTATCCTTCTCGATGCGGGAAACCGTTACGGGTTTACTTGGTCTAATCACAAACATCTGACCGGTCTTTTCCAAGTGTTCAATCCGCATTAACTCATCATTGTAAGTAATCGCCCGGTTTAGATAATCATGAACTAAATGTGGGTAATTCGCATAGAGAATCTTTAGATAACTTGGTTCTTTCGTTTCGTCCTTCTGATAAGTTATATCCCGAGTCAGAACCATGATATATTTAGCCTGATCTTTTTTAAACTGACTTAAGGCGAAAGAATCTCCGACCCCGCCATCCGCATAAGGTATCCCGTCAATCAAACATAGTTTAGTAAAGATTGGTAAGGAACTGGTAGCCTGAAGATATAGTTTCGACTTAGGATCGTCATAATCTTTGACTTGGAAATACTTCATCGTTCCCTCTTGGGCATTATAAGCTCCGGCGAATAACTCCATAGGATTATTCTTGAATTGTTCCTTATTAATCGGTAAGTATTTATTCGGAATCTCATTAAAGAGGAAATCCCAACCGAAAACACTTTGGGTTTTTAACCAGTTGGCAAAACTGATATAACGATGATCGTCCGCGAATTTCTCCATTTGGATTAAATTACGGCCTTTATCTTTACTCTTGTAACTAACCGCCGTCAGCGCACCGGCCGAGATACCATACGCTTTATCGAAGTTTAAATCTTTTTCTAAGAAATAATCTAAGACTCCGGCGGTAAATAACGAGCGCTGAGCTCCGCCCTCCAATAATAGTTTTTTCATTAGTCCTCCCTTTTGATCGATAGTTTGTTAATAACTTGATTTTTCTCCAAATATAAAGCTAAAGGTAGTCCTAGCCCGAGGCAGGAAATCGCTTCACCAATCGCAACTTCCCCACCCGATACTATAAAGACAAGCCAGAAAGATTCGGAGGATGCCAAGGCAAACGCGAATTCTAGTCCGATAAAGATACCGTTAAAGATAACCGGCATGAAAGCCGATAACCAAGGAACTCCTTTGAAGCGAATTTTACGAAACCGATAAGTTAAACATCCTGCCATTAACGTCGCTAAGGTTCCAATCACAATATCCAGTACCCCAAGAATATCCGTGCCCATCAGAACACCGAAGATGTTTGACAGTAAACAGCCTAAGGTAACTCCCCAGATTGCTTCCGGGGCTAATAACGCCAGTAAGGTCAGGGCTTCGGATAAACGAGCTTGAATATTCCCAAAGGAAATAGGAGTTAATAGTAAAGTTAAAGTAAAATATACCGCCGCAATAACTCCGGCAAAAGTAATCTTTCGAACTGTCGAATTACGCATTAACGCGCGGCAGCTTTCCGGTAACTTTCTTCAGCCAAGTCTTTTCGTCCTTGGTTAAGTAGTTGGCTAGTTTGCGATAAACTTCAGCATGGTAATCATTTAAGAATTTTAATTCGTCATCACTGAGTAATTCCGGTAAGATAGCTTCGCAATCAATCGGGGCGAAAGTAATCGTTTCGAAATCCAGGAATTGCCCATACTCATTCTCCTGCGCTTTTTTACAGATTAATTCATTCTCGATTCTTATTCCGTAATGACCTTCAATATATACCCCCGGTTCAATCGTCGTAACCATACCGGGTTCTAGTACGCATGAGTCGTTTCTTTCCGGAACGATCTTCCATCTAAACCCATTTGGTGTTTCATGAACGCCGCTAAGATAGCCTACGCCATGTCCGGTCCCACATTTATAATCGAGGCCTAGATCCCATAAGGAACCTCGGGCTAAAATATCTAAATTTACACCCCGGCATCCTTCCAGAAATTTTGCTTTGGATAACCGGATATTTCCTTTTAAGGTTAAAGTGAAAGCTCTTTTAACCTCTTTACTGATCTTGCCTAGGACAATCGTTCTAGTCACATCGGTCGTACCTTGATAATACTGTCCCCCCGAATCGACCAAGAAGATTCCTTCCGGTTTTAAGGTTGCGGTGTTGTCTTTGGTGGCCGTATAGTGCATCATCGCCGCATTCTCATTGTAAGCTCCGATGGTCCCAAAACTCAAACCCAGACAATTCGGATTACTTAATCTTAACCGATCGAGATATTCCGTTGCCTCAAATTCGGTTATTTCTTTTTCCTGAACTTTATTCTTCAACCAGTAAATAAACTTCGTTAAAGCGACGCCGTCATAAATATGGGCTTGCCGTAAGTTTTCCAATTCGCCCGGATTCTTAACGGCTTTCATTAAGATCTCCGGATCTTCCTTACTTTCACCTTTCTTCCCCAGCAAATTACTTAAGCGATAATTAACTTTCTTGGGGTCATACATGACCTTACCGGAAACTTTTCGTAAATCCGCATAAATATCTTCGTATGGGTGAAAATTGACTAAAGACTTTAAAGCCTTCTTAACTTCGAGATCGACTTTACTGAGATCTAAATATAAATCAACTTTTTTCATTCCGACTATTGCATAAGCTAAGAAGACCGGAGTATCTTCGATATCCGAACCTCTTAAATTAAGTAGCCAAGCAATCTCATCCAAGGCCGTAACCAAGTGATACTTAGCTCCATTCTCCTGCATTATCTTTCGAACTCTTTTGAGCTTTGAAACATTACTTTCCCCGGCCCACTTATCATCGAGTAACCATAGCTTACCGCAGGGTAAAGCTGGGCGTGGTTTGAATAAGACTTTCGCGGAATCGAACTTATTATTTATCTTCGCTTTCTTTGTCGCCGCAATCTTTTCATAGTTCAAGCCTTCATCCGTTGAAAGAACGCGACCATCAAAACCTAAAGTATTTCCTTTGTTAAGCTGACTTTCAAGATATTCTTCCAAGGTTGGCACTTTCGCATTGCCCATCCGCATTAGTTTAATTCCGGATCCTTTAAGTTGTTTCTCGGCCTGAATAAAATATCTTCCGTCAGTGAACAAAACACTTTCTTTTTGGGAAACAACCAGAACACCGGCCGAGCCGGTAAAGCCGGATAACCATTTCCGATATTGGAAGTACTCCGCCACATATTCCGATTGATGGTAGTCGGAAGTCGGAATAATGGTCAGATCGACTTTCTGCGTTTTCATTAATTCTTTTAAAGCTTTTATCTTATCCTTGTTATTCATCCTATTACTCCGTTCTATTTAAGAAACAAGAAATATGCGATAACGACTAGACCTAAAACGATTCGATACCAACCGAAAGCTTTGAAATCGTGTTTCTTGATATAGTTCATCAAGAACTTGATTGCGAAAATCGAGACGACAAAGGCCACGATCATCCCCGTTGCTAAGACAATCATTTCGATTGAGGAAAAAGCTAAGGCACTGACTTTAAAATACTTATAGATTTTATAAGCAGAAGCGCCAAACATCATCGGGATGGCTAGAAAGAAACTGAATTCCGCCGCGACTTCTCTTGAACAACCGATAGTAATCGCCCCTAAGATTGTGGAGCCGGAACGGGAAGTACCGGGGACTAAAGCTAAGATCTGGAAAACACCAATCATTAAAGCTTTGGGAAAGGTCAATTCTTTAATTGAATTAACTTTCGATTCCCGCTTACGGCTTTCCAGTACCAGGAAAAATATTCCGTAGACGATTAAGGCGATGGCAACAACGGTTGGGGTATATAATAATGCATCGATCTGGTCATCGAATAAAAGTCCGATAACGGCGGCAGGTACCGCTGCGACTAAAACTTTAGCCCACAATACCCAAGTGTCTTTACGCTCCTCTTTCGTCTTTTTTAAGGAAAAAGGCCAGAGCCGGCGGAAGTATAAAACAATGACGGCCAGAATCGAGCCAAACTGAATAACGACTAAGAAAAGGTTCACGAATTCCGTCGATAATTGCATCGGCCATAAAGAATTCAATAAAATCATGTGTCCGGTGGAGCTAATCGGCAGCCACTCGGTAATACCTTGAATAATTCCCAATAAAATCGCTTGAATAATTTCGATCATGCTTACCTCCAAAGGTCATGGGGATAGAGCCCCTGTTGTTTAAACTTCGCGATCTGTTCGACCACTCCGGGCTTATCGGCCTGATAAGTTACGCCGAACCATCTAAAATCAGTCGATAAAACTTTTACTTTGACCGCTTTAGCCTGTAATAATTCTCCGATTGCGCTGGGAATGACATGTTCAGCTTTCAACGGATTATCTTTAACTTTATTCGCTAAGAAATTCTCAAAACATTTCTCCATTTCCGGATAGATTGCCGGGGTGAAACCCCAATAGTTCATCGACGCTAAAGCATCTTCCGGTAATTCTTGCCAAGAATCGGCATCTTTATATTCCGAAGTATTTCCTTTCGGACGGATTTCCTGGACTTCGCGAATCCGTTGCAGGTAACCATCCTTTACTTCACATAAGCCTCTGGTGACCGTACCGTTTTCCGTTAAAGTCTTATTCATCTTGAAACCAACCATCGAATAAGTATCGTCTTCCAAAGCAACTAAATAGTCATACATTTTCTGGTAAGAATCCGCCCCATAGAAATCATCCGCATTGATAATCATGAATGGTTCATGAACGATGTTTTTCGTAGTCAATAAGGCCTGAGTCGTCCCCCAAGGTTTTTCTCTTCCTTCCGGAACTTTATAACCATAGGGTAAATCGCTTAAGTCCTGGAACGCATATTCAACTTCCATCTTGTTACGGACTTTCGAAACTAAAGCTTTCTCGAAAGCTTCTTCGTGTTGTTTACGAATGATTAAGACTACTTTTCTGAACCCGGCTCGATAAGCATCATAAATCGAAAAATCGATGATACATTCACCGTTATCTCCGACCGTATCGATTTGTTTTAAGCCACCGTAACGCGATCCCATCCCTGCTGCTAGAATAACTAATGTTGGTTTCATTTTTCTTGCCCCCTTATTGCAATTAAAGGAATCATCATTTCCAATTCCGTTTGACCGGAATGCTGCCCAATTAAAGTACTGGTACCATACATCAAATTCTCATCATCATTCGCTAAAGAAACATAATCACCTAAGAAATCTTTAACTCTGGGGTGTATCCGAAAGTTTCCGAGATACCCTTTATTAATAAACTCTTGGGAAGTCATTAAGTCAAATTTTGGATAATATCTTCTAAATAACCTTTCAAATTCCGCTTTACGTTCTGGCTTAATGAAGAACGCGGTCGTGCGGGCTTCGATATTCGGTCGGCGCAATAAAGTCGCACAAAGGTCACCATGTTGTCTAAGATCATTCGTTTTCGTGTTCAACTGTCCATGATCCGCAATTATTAGGACTAAATCATTCTCTTTGACTTGTTTAATCATATCGGCCATTATCTGATCAATATATAACAAGGATTCTTTGACTCTCTGATCATCCGGTCCGACCTGATGCATCAAGGTATCGAATTGATCCCAATAGGCATAGATAAAGCTATCATGGGATAGATGTGAAGCGTCAATAATCTGTTGGGAAAATTCTTCAATCGTCTTAGCCCCGCCGGGTTCAAATCCCGGCATGATTCTTCGATAACCATGACCTTGACGTTCGATTTTATCTTTTACTTTTTCATAACCGATTGCTTGGTCGATAGTGTTATCTTTCTGATTAATTTTGGAATAGTAACTTTGATTTAGGAACAGAATCCGATAATCGTCTACTTCTTTGAAATATTCAAACCAACCTAACCAGCCCGAAGAAATCGGAGCTAAAGCGGAATCGAAGATCGTAGTCGCCGCAGCGGTCGTAGGTGGATAAACGGAAGTCATGGTCGTAACTAAGTTTTTGCGTAAGAAACTATCTTTAGGTAATCTAGGTTCGATAATCTTTGAGCCCATCCCATCAATCAGGATTAGAAAGACATTATCATACTTTCCCGCCAATAATTTATCGACGATTGGATGAGTTGAATATGGCGTCTTCACATCATAGTGTTGCATCAATGAAGCCATCAGGTTCAACATTCCGGTCTTATAGTCGGGAAATATGGTTTTCATCAAACTTTCTCCTTCACGCAAAATTATAGCACCTCGTGCTATAATTATCACGAAATGAGGTGTCACTATGGTATCCAGAAAAATCTATCTTTTATTCTATATGTTACTTATGGCGGCCGGCTATGTTGCCGTTTATATCTTTATTACCCCGCTTGATTTATATCAATTGCTATCTTTAATGTTCTTATCCTTAGCCTTCACATTCTTCTACTTCTTCCCGGTGCTGTTACCGAAAAAAGGCAAAGCGTACTTCGCAATGCGATTCAAGCTATATTTCGCCACGACTTTCTACCTAATCGCGACGGCAGCGGTAGGTTATATGTTCTCCTTCGTTTATAAATTAGACGGAACTAGTACTTTCTTAGGTCTAGTGATGGATGAATCTTTCTATTTCCTCGGAGAAATTGTGCTGATGGTCTTTTTCTTAATCATCATTATGATTTGTTTAAAGACTCCGAAAAGTGAAAAGGTCGAAGCGGATTCCGGTTATGAATATCCGGATGTTCCTTCCAGTATTCAACCTACCCAACCAGAAGTAATTAATAAAGATGAACAGGATACAGATGAAGGTGTCTATGACGACGATCAAGATAAAAAAGATAAATCCTGAGGCGATTATTCCCCAGAAAAATTCCTTGAGTGCCGCCGGTTATGATCTGTATGCGAATAACTTTGAAGAAGTTAAGATAAATCCCCAGGAAACTAAGTTAATCGGTACCGGGATTGCTTTAGAGATTCCGGAAGGTCATGTCGGATTGATTTATGCCCGCAGCGGGTTGGCGACTAAAGAAGGCTTGGCACCGGCTAACAAAGTCGGAGTCATCGATCCCGATTATCGAGGGGAAGTCTTAGTAAGTTTATTCAATCAATCCAATATAACCAGAATTATTACTCCTAGGCAAAGAATAGCCCAATTAGTCTTTATGGAAGTTCCGAAAACCTCTTTGAAAGAAGTCAATGAATTGAGTGAGAGTCAAAGAGAAGCCGGTGGCTTCGGTTCTACGGGAAAATAATCAGCGATTCTTTTCCCAGATTAGTTTCATTCCTTTATAAGCCAGATCGGGGTCATAGACTTCGATCTTTTTTGTCCAAGGAACAATGATTGAGCCCAAACCTCCGGTTGCGATAACCCGGAAATCTTTATTTAATTCTTCGCGGATCTTCTCAATGATATATTCGACCGAACCGATATAACCATATACCACCCCAGCCTGCATACTGCCAATGGTATCGTGCGTGATGATTGACTCAGGCTTTCGGATCTCAATCTTCGGTAATTGAGCGGCTCGGGAAGTTAAGGCATCCGCTTCGATTCCGATTCCCGGAGCCGTAACCCCTAAGACGAAGTTTGAATCTTTATCGATATAGTCATAGGTCGTCGCCGTCCCAAAATCCAAGACCAACACTTCTGGTCCGTAGTATTCTTTGGCGGCAACCAAATCGACAATCCGATCCGCCCCGAGATCTTTAATATTAGTTTTTATTCCGGTGTTTAGTTTCAAAGACACAAACAGCGGATCCGCTTTGAAATACTTTTTAATGGCGGATTGTAAAGAATGGTTCAGATTAGGAACGACACTGGAGACAATAACATTTTTAATCATTTCCGCTTTTAAATTCTTAACCTGCATTAGGGAATAGAATTCACCGGCAAACTCGTCAGAAGTCCGGGAACTTTGCGTCGTTAAACGGAAAGAAGTAATTAATTTATCATTCTCATAGATACCCACCGAGATATTCGTGTTTCCCACATCAATTGTCATTAACATAGTAATTATTTCCTCTTTGTCCCAATTATATCGCAACAATCAGGTTTTACCCAAACTTACGCGTAACTAAACCCGAAGGAAGGTAAACTATGAAAAAATTGATTAAACAAATCTTATTGTTGGGGTGTCTATTATTCTTAGGCATCGGAATTGTCCAAGGCATAGATGGAATCGCCACCAGAAACAGCGGACACGCTTATAAAGTCTATCGCGATAGCAATCATTGGCATCGGGAATATGATTTAAACATTATTACTTATCAGGGTACTACCGCGTTCTGTATCGAACCTTTGGCTTTTTTGCGGCCAAATAATCCGGCGACGCTAGTCGATTTCACTGATTGGAATGGTTTAGCTGAAGCAAATAAAGAACAGATTAAATTAATCTTACGTTATGGGTATGTTTATCCCGGGCACCAGAGTGATCGTTACTATCTAGCCACGCAAAAAATGATCTGGGAACAGGGAAATGTTCAGGTAACGATTTATCCTAATCGCAATTTCAGCGGTTATTATGATGTTAGTGCCGAAGAAAATGAAATAAAGCGTCTGATCAGTAAGCATGATCTTTATCCGTCGTTTAATAATGAAAGCTTTGTTTTAATGAAAGGTGAATCTTTAGAATTAGAGGATACCAATTCTGTCCTCGGAGATTTTGTGGTTGATCATTGCAGCGAAGGAATTACCGCGACAATTAATGGCAATAAACTAAATTTACATAGTGAAGTTACCGGTGAAGGTGAAATAGTTTTACGCCGGGGAAATGCGGTAGCCGAAGTTACAACTTTACAAGCACTCAGCTTTTCTTCCGGTCAGGATGTCGTCATCGCGCCAACTTCCAGTTTCGCCAGCGAAGAAGCAAAAATTATTTTAAACATGACCGGGAAAACCGATCTGACCATCCTCAAGAAAGATGCGAATACTAATGAAGTTATTGCGAAAGAAGGTACACAATTCAGTTTGACAGATGATAAAGGAAACGAGATCACTAATACGCTCGATAATTCTAAGGTCTTCGCGACTGATGCCCAAGGAAAAATTCAACTTAATCAATTACCGTGGGGAAAGTATACGTTAACGGAACTCAGTGCCCC
>JAEZBR010000044.1 GCA_023426935.1 Bacillota bacterium
ATGAGCGACAATGAGAAGCTAGAAACACTTCTACCTTATTCAAAACACCTACCGATAAATTTAAAGATACGGCACTAGTCAGCTGTATCTTTTTTATCACCCTATGTCTAACGCTTGACGCTTACGAAAGTTCGGTAAAAAGAAAAGTTTTTACTTAAATAAAGCAAAAACTTTTAATTCTTGATATACCACCAAAAAACTAAAATGTTATACCGACTGGCTGTTTGTAACGACTTCGAAACCAAATTCTTTCAAAGCTTTAGGGATTGCTTGGTTCCAGAAGAAGAAGTTATGTTCGCCCGGCCAGAATTCACCCTTAATTTTATCCGGGAATTTCTCTTTCATCGTGTCATAGAAATTCTTACAAACGGGATATACATGGTCGTCCGTACCGCAATAGAAAATTATTTCCGGTTTGTCCAAACATTTTTCGTATTTAGCGATCAGATTATCTAAATTCGCGTCGGAGTGAAGATATTCTTCCTTAGAACCGAAGACACCTACTTGTAAAGGTGTAAATTCTTTATTCAGATATTCAATAAAGTTGCCCCCGGATAAACAGACAGCTTTCCCATACTTTTCGGATTTACTTAGCACCATTCTTAAAGTTCCGTAACCGCCCATACTTTCCCCCATAATGAAGGTGTCCTTAGGATCTTTACTGATTGGGAAATAATTACCCATCTTTTCCGGTAATTCTTCAGAGATATAGGTATAGTACTTCTGACCATAAACCATATCGTTATAGACACTTAATCCCACTGCGGGCATGACCACAATCAAATCTAAATCCCGACACATTAGGAAAATGTTTGAGAGATTGACCCAGGAACTATTGTCTTCTTTGGAACCATGCAGAATATATAACACTGGATGTTTCTTATCGCTAATATCCATGCGATGGTGTCGATCTTCCGGCAATAAAACATCAACTTTCGTATCCATATCCAAGGCAATCGAACGCCAAGTCAACGAAACATGTACCATAATCTTGTTCCTTTCTTAATATAGTTTTGCGATGAGATCCGCTACGATCAAACCATTCGCGGCGGCTTGGGCTAAAGATCTAGTAAACCCAGCCCCATCCCCGACCGCATAGATTCCTTTGACAGCCTTTAACTCAAAGTTCTCAACTTCCGGACGGGCACTGTAATACTTACATTCGATTCCATAAAGAAGCGTGTCTTCGTTCGCCGTTCCGGGTGAGACTTTATCCAAGGCATGCAAGGTTTCGATAATATTATCTAATTGGCGTTTAGGCATACATAAAGACAGATCACCTGGTACAGCATTTAATGTTGGCCTAACTGAAGATTGTTGTAAGCGGGAAGCAGTCGTTCTTCTCCCTTTCTCTAAATCGCCTAATCGTTGAATTAAAACATATCCACCGCTTATTTTATTCGCTAATGACGCAATATATCTAGCGTACTCGACCGGTTGATCGAAAGGTTCGGTAAAGTTAGTTGAGGATAGTAATGCGAAGTTGCTATTCGCAGATTGTTTCTCCTTAGCTTTATAAGAATGTCCATTGACCGTTAAAACCCCGTCGGAATTCTCGGTAACGACATACCCTCGTTCGTTGAAACAGAACATTCTTGTCTCATCCCCATAATGTCCATTCTTAAAGTAGATCTTCGGTTCATAGATCTTCTTGGAGAAAGGTTCCCAGATCTCATAAGGAAGTTCGACTCTTACGCCGATATCGACCTGATTATTAGAACGTTTGATCTGATACTTATTGCACCAAGTCTCAAACATTCCATTACCGACTCTGCCAACCGCAAAGATTACTTTATCGCCTTTTACCTGTCTCTTTTCACCCTTCATCAAGAAAGAAACTACATGCGTATCTTTATCGACATCTTCCACAATCGCTTGGGTTAAGATTTCGACTTTTCCATCTAAGGAATGGATAAACTTAAGCATCGTGTCATAGTTCGCGTCAGTACCTAAGTGTTTAACTTCTGCCTGTTGCATGTGTAGATCATACTTAAGGCAGAACGCTTTTAACTCATTATCCGGATGATATACTTCGGTATCTGCACCATACTTAACTAAGATCTCATCGGCTTGATGGATATAATCTAAGACGGTCTTTTCATCCATGACCTTCGGTAACCAACCACCATATTCGGTCGTGATGTTATATTTCCCATCCGAGAAAGCACCAGCTCCCGCCATGCCTTCCATGATTGAACAAGGGGTGCATTTGATACATTGCTTAACTTTTCCTTCTAAGATCGGGCAGTTTCTCTCTTCTAATTTCTTTCCCCGTTCGAGAATCAGCACTTTTAATTTCGGTTTCTTATTAACTAGCCGGTAGGCACACATTAAGCCACCAATACCGCCTCCGATAATAACGACATCGTAATTTTTATCCATCATTTCACTCTTTCTATTTTTCGATCATCATCTGAATAATCTTCACATCGGTACCCTTCATTCCCTCTTTAGCCATCTTGCCATAAGCTTTGATGGTCTCTTCCGGATCAGAGGATACTAATCCTTCACCTTCTTGATAGCTGCGATCTTTCATCGCCATACTTACCGATAATAAAGCCGTTTCGACCGCACTGGAAATCTTTCCGGCGCATGAACTCTTAGCTCCGTCACAAACCATTCCTGAGATCGTTCCTAAAGTGTTAGTGATCGATGCTCCGATTTGTTCATAATTACCGCCTAATAACCAACAGATTGCGGCTCCGGCTCCTGCCGCCGCACTGGTCGCCCCACAGAACGCACTTAGCGATTCGATATAAGATTTAATATGAATCGAAACTAAATTTGAGATGATCAACGCTCGGAGCAATGTTTCGTGACTGACTTTTAAGTTTTCCGCATATTCGATTACCGGCATCGTTACCGTGATTCCTTGGTTGCCTGACCCGGAATTAATGACGACCGGTTTAGGACATCCGCTCATCCTGGCATCTGAACCTGCCGCCGCATAAGCGCGACAACGGACATTGACCGAATTATCACCATAAGTCTCTAATAAAGTTCTCCCGACCTGTTGACCATACCGAGAATCGATTCCCTCTTTCGCAATCGAACAATTATCTTTTATCTGTCTTTCTAAAGCTTCCTTAACCTCTTTTAAATCCGTATTTTCGGCATAATCCAAGATGCCCTTGATCGTTAGATCCGGATGCTCTTCTTCAGCTTTATTTACTTCCTTATCGACTTTTTTAATTATTTCTGCATTATGTCTAATCAAAGTTATATTCTGATGGCTGTCTTGTAACTCTACTTCCGCTTCATCATTTTCATTTTTAGTGACCACATCAATATATAGATTCGGAACCTCTTGTTGGAGTTTAACTTTGCAGATTCCTTGTTGAAATAAGGAAGTAGCTTCTTCGATGTGTTGCTCATTGATATCTTCTAAAACACTTAAACATTTATCGCTGTTGCCACCAACGATACCAAGTAAAGCTGCCATTTCAATCCCACGTTTACCACCGGAATTTGGTACGGTGACCCCTTTAACATTCTTGATCACATTCCCGCTACAGCTGACGATTACTTCGGTCGGAATCTTTCCTAAGACTTTCTTGGCCAAACTAGCGACATAACTAATGGCGATAGGTTCGGTACAACCTGTCGCTTCAACCAACTCCTGATTAAGGATCTTGGCATACTTAATTTCCTGTTCTTTTTTCATGAGCACCTTTCTTATCTATTGATTATGTATTCCTATTTCAACACTATTATAAGCTTAACTATGCTATTCTAGTTAAGGTAAAATTTATTTCCGAGGTAATGATGCAAGAATTCATCGCAATGTTCAGTTTATTGGGCCAATTATTTATTATGATTTTTGTAGGATATCTAGCAAAAAAGTCCGGAGTTTTGAGTGATCAAGCCCGTAGTGGTATCTCTAATCTCTTAATTAATTTAATTCTACCAGCCAATATAATTAATTCTTTTTTACAAAACATAGAAGTATCTTCATCAATGTTCCTTAATTGTCTATTAGCAATCTTAATCTCAACAATGATTGAATTAGCGGCGGTCTTGTTAAGCCCGGTCTTATATAAGAAATATCCTATGGAACAATATCCTTCTTTAGCTTATGGCACGATGGTTTCCAATTCCAGCTTCATGGGTATTCCCGTAATTGAATCAATCTACGGTTCCCTTGGCGTCGTTTATACCTCGATTTTCCAAATACCATTGCGTTTAACGATGTGGACTATCGGCCTAAAACAATTCGATCATAAGGAAAAGAAAAAATTTATTTCGTTATTATTGCACCCTTGTATTCTGGCGGTTTTAATCGGGGTAGTCTTATTGCTCTCCGGAATTAAATTACCCGGGATTATTCAAACCCCGTTGACGGCCTTCAGTAAATGTACGACTCCTCTTTCGATGCTAGTAATCGGGGCAATCATGGCGGATATCGATCCGCGTAATATCTTCGATAAAGAAATCTTAAAATATGCCTTTATTCGCTTAATCGGTTTTCCGCTTGTTGTTTACTTATTATTAAGATTCCTCCCGATCGATAGAATGATTCTAACGATTGCTGTTCTATTGACCGGCATGCCTACCGGAAGTACCACGGCTATCTTAGCGGATAAATATAATTGTGATTCGCCTTTTGCGGCCAGGATGATTTTTGTCACTGCCCTTCTGTCGATTATTACAATCCCTTTGTTATCTTTACTATTATCCTTCTAAATAATCTTACTTTTCTCTTGGTACATTTGCAGAATATCCTGTAAGATTTTCTGATCCGCAAAATCATTGTGATAAACAATAAAAGTCTGTCTATCCATACTGAGATTCTTAATTGGCAAAGCCGTTAGTTTTTTCTTACGGATATCTTCCTGGCACACGGATAAAGGGAGAATCGATACCCCTAAACCATTACGCACACAATTCTTGATGGTGGCAATATTATCAATCTCCATAATAATATCGAGGTCCTTTATTGATTCACTGATCCGTTTTAAACTACTCGCAAATAATTTCCGGGTTTCAGAATCCGGTAACCTTAAGATTAGTTTTTCTTTTCTTAATTCTTTCCAAGTAATTGCTTTCTTATTGGCTAAAGAATTCCCGTTGGCCATGATACAGACTAGAGAATCACTTCCTAATACTAAATAACTTAATTTCGGATTATGCGGTTGTTCCTCCACGATTGCTAAATCAATTTCGTAATTATCTAAGAAATTATAAAGATTATTGATGGTATCGGTTATTACCGTCAATGATACACCAACATTCTCATTACTATATCTCGCTAATACTTCGGCAACTTTATTACTCTCGGAAGTATGCGTAATGCCAACCCGAAGTTTCAATTGGTGATTTTTTGCATCCGCTACATCAACTAATAGCTTCTCTTCCATCGCTTTGATCCGTCGGGCATATCTTAAAACGATTTCGCCTTCGGACGTTAATTGTAATCCTTTGCGATTGCGAATAAAGATCCTGGCACCTACCTCTTCTTCCAGTTGAGCAATATGATGGCTAACACCAGGCTGCGTCAAATTTAATTCTTTAGCCGCCCGCGTAAAATTTTTCGTATCCGCTACTTTTATCAAGGTCTCAAACTTTTGGTCCATAATTCCTCCATAATATTTTTTTATCGTTCTCAAAATAATAATAATTGTACATTATTGTAGTTTAAGTATAACATATGAACAAGCAAGTGAATTGAAAGGATGATTAGCATGTTAGTTTCGTTGTATCAAAAAATCGGGGTTACTTCTCCAGCGAGCATTATTATTGCGTTAGCGATCATGATGTTCTCGGGTTTTTTAATGACAAGAATCACCAAATTATTAAGGCTTCCTAATGTTACTGCCTATATTATTACCGGAATTCTTATTGGCCCTTATGTCTTAAATCTTATTCCCCAGGAAATAATCGCGGGTACCGATTTCGTTTCGGATATCGCCTTGGCGTTTATTGCATTTTCCGTTGGTGAATTCTTTAAATTATCCGTCTTAAGAAAGAGTGGCCTTAAAGTTATAATCATCACAATCATGGAATCTCTGGTAGCTTCCTTCGCCATCTTTATTTTGACTTATTTCTGCTTACATCTTAACTTAGCTTTCTCTGCCTTATTAGCCGCCTTGGCAGCTGCGACCGCCCCGGCCAGTTCAATCATGACTATCCGCCAAACTAAAGCCAAAGGTGATCTGGTAAACACTTTATTACAAGTTGTAGCCTTGGATGACGTAGTAGGTTTAATCGCTTTTTCGGTCGCCATGTCAATCGCTTTATCTTCGATCTCCGGATCATCAACGAATGCCTTTGAGTCAGTCATTTCTCCGATCTTAACTAATCTAGGTGTTTTAATTCTTGGCTGTTCTTTCGGCTTTGTCCTTAAACTGGCTATGACCAGTAAACGTACCGACGACAACCGTTTAATAATCGCAATCAGTATCCTTCTATTATTCTGTGGAATCTGTTCGATTCTTTCGGTTTCGCCCTTACTTGGCTGTATGTCGATGGGAATGGTCTATATCAACTTAACCAATGACGATAAATTATTTATGCAAATCGATTATTTTGATCCACCGATTTTATTGTTATTCTTTGTTCGTTCCGGGTTGAGTTTCAATCTTAATTCGTTATTTGCGAACACTAATACGATCGGTTCCGTTTCATTAGTGGTTATTGGGGTCTGGTATTTCTTTATTCGCATCATCGGAAAATATCTTGGAGCTTACTTAGGCTGTCTAATTACCGGCAAAGATAAAAAGATTCGTAATTACTTAGGCTTAGCTTTGATTCCTCAAGCCGGAGTAGCGATTGGACTAGCCGCCATGGCAGCCAGAGTCCTTGGTCCCCAAATCGGTGGCGATATTCAAACGATTATCTTAGCCAGCAGTGTCCTCTATGAAATGATTGGACCGGGCTGTGCAAAACTCGCTTTATATTTATCCGGCTCCTACTCTAATAAGATTGAGAATCTTACGGTCGTTTCCGAGCAGGATGAAAGTGGGAATACTCGTCCCGCCGTCGACATTCTGATTGATCGGATCCAAGAAATTCAAAAAGAGATTCCGGATCATAAAACTATTCCTGAAGATGAACAAGCCTTTATGCAGGCAATCGAAGAACAGTATGCTGCGCAAGCACAACCAACCCATTATTTTAAAAGGAGGATTTAAACAGTGTTAGAACTACTATCTGATCCCTTAGGACAATTATTCGGTACTTGGTCAACTCAAATCAATACCGCCTCTATTTTATTCAGACTGAGTTTATCGTTTATCTTCGCGGCAATTATCGGCTGTGAAAGATCCAGTAAACGACACTCTGCAGGCTTAAGAACTTTTATCTTAGTTTCTTTGACTAGTTCGATGGCAATCTTAATCGATCAATCAATTGAGGAAAGTTTCCCGGCGATTTCTTTAGCGACGGTAGCCGGTATCGCGATTATTTCGACTTATTCGATTCTTTATTCTTCCAAGAGTCAGATCAAAGGTCTAACAACTGCCGTCGGATTATGGTCCTGTAGTATCTTAGGCTTAGCGTTTGGGGGCGGTTACTATACCTTAGCGTTTGGCGGCTTCTTTGCGATCATTCTATGTTTATCTTTATTACCTAAACTAGAAAACTTCTTAAAGAATAACTCTAATCATTTTGAGATCCATCTCGAACTTAAAGATAAACATTATCTCTTAGACTTCATTACCACTTTAAGAAAACTGGGAATGCGAATCGACGATATCGAATCCAATCCGGCTTACCTTAATTCCGGCTTAGGTGTCTTCTCGATTTCCTTAACAATCGTCGGTTCCGAACTGAAGAAGTATAAGAATCACCAGGAGATCATCGAAGCTTTGTCTTCCCTTGACTATGTCAGTTTCGTTGAAGAAATTCACTAATTCAATTGGAGGATTAAGTTTTCCTTTAGCTTTTCAATAATATCTTCATAAGGAACTTTAAACTCAATTTCGTTAATGGTCGTAATCCTTTTACCGGCATCTTTCGAAGAAGCTCCGCAATGATATATTTTTAGATTATTATAAAAAATCCGAAGCTCTTATTAATCTGCTTGCTCTTAAACCTTACTAGCCATATTGTTAACTAGTAGACAATTTTACTTTTGCGAATATTGTCTTATGCTATGTTACAATATTTCGCCATTTGTCCAATAGGAACTACAATCAATCAACATTTAACTATGTTGTATCTTAATAACATAATTAGCGCCATTTAAAAAGAAGACCCGGTTAAGAGTCTTCTTCTAAATGTCTTTATCCTTTTGCTGCTTCTATAAATGCTTTAGCCCGATCATAATCTACTTCGTTATATAGATAACCATCGCGTTTAATTGAGGTGCCTACGATAACTCCGTCAGCATACTTGATCAATTCTTTGATATTGTTCTTGTTTGCACCAGATCCAAGGATCAACGGAATATCTGGGAATTGTTTCTTGATCGAAACGAAATGTGCTTCCTCTGGTGGTAAGCCAGCATGTGGTCCACCAATCAGCATTCCCGACAATGGCATTAATCCAAAACCTGCTTCAATTTGTTGTTCAGTGGTTCTAGTATCCAAACAAGTACCACCGTGAGGTTCAAAATAAGTATAAACATGAACTTCTTCGGCGCCAATCTGCTTCCGATAACGGAATATTTCCGCCGGCTTATAGGATTGCGGTCCGAAACTGCCGACAAATGAATTAGTTACATAAGTTCGAATGAACTTAGCTCCAATAGCATGAGCTACAGCAATCGATGCAAAGGGATCGATTAAGACTCCACAGCCGAAGGGAACCGTTAGTTCCTTGCTTACTTCGGTTGCAATTCTAGTATAGTTAGCAACGATTTCCTGCCCAACATGATCAAGATAAGGGCGGTCACCTTCATTGGCAAATACACAGGCATCATAGCCTAGCTCCATGTAGATCTTGGCGTCATGTTTTAATCTTTCGATCTGCTTTTCAAGCGTATTCTCTGATTCAAAATATGGAGTTCCTGGTAATGCCATCATATGAAGGCATCCAATTATTGGTTTTTCAGTCCCAAAGGTCTCACGATGTTCTTTTAATAAGTTATTAGTCATTATTGCTAACCTTTCATTTAATTAAGCTAATACTCCTAACAAGGACAGAACTACAGCGACAATCATGATATAAATCATTACGGTTGTTGCTTTCTTTCCATGTTTTAGTAAGTAATAAACTCCTAAGAATAATGCCATCGGAATAATCTTTGGAACGATGGAATTCAATACATCTTGCATTACAACTGACATACCGCCAACATTGAAGACCAACGGAGTGGTTACACCGATGTTCTTAGCAACTAAGGCTCCAAGAACGATCATACCAACAACACCTAACGCTTCGGTAATTCCTTTTACCATGCCGCTAGAAAGCATTTTAACTACTGATTGTTTACCAAGTTTATATCCTTGGAAGAACACTAGTCTACTAACACCAATCGTATATACCGAGAATAGTGTGATGAATAAGATTGGTCCTAAGACATTCCCATTCAACGCCATATCGATACCGATACCTAGAAGAATTACTTTTACTAAACTCTGAGTGATTGTATCACCGATACCAGCGATTGGGCCCATCAATGCAGTCTTTAAGTTACTGATTGTATCTCCATCAACAGCACCGCCATTTGCTTTTTCCTCTTCCAAAGAGCAAACGATACCCGGAACTATTGCACCCCATGTATTCTCGGTGTTGTAATATTCCATATGACGAACCAAGGCATCTTTCTTATCCTTTTCGTTATCACCATACAATTTTTGGATTGCAGTCGTCATCGTATGGCAGAAGCCCAAGCCCATTAATCTTTCCCAGTTATAGCAAATCTGGCCCCAGCAGATCCAAGTCCACCAAGTTTTGTTTAAATCCTTTTTAGATAAGGATTTCTTATTCTTAACAGTTTCACTCATCTTTGACACTCTCCTTCTTATTGGTATAAGTGTAGTGGAGGATAGCTAATGCTGCTCCAATTAAAGCAATGGAAGTGGTATCCATGCCTAGGTAAGCTGCTAAAACGAAACCAATGATTAAGAACGGAGTTAAACTCTTCTTATTCAATACCTGCATTAACATTCCTAAGCCTAATGCCGGCATCATTCTTCCAATCAACTGGAAGATCTTAGTGATCTGAGTCGGAATTGCAGCCATGAAGCTTTCGAAATACGGGCCACCTAAATATACGCATAGGAACGCCGGAATAAAATAGAAAATGAACGGGAAGATTTGCGAAGCAAACAGGTTCATAATCTTAATTCCTTTGATATTTCCCTCAGCGGCATACTTATCTGCTTTGTGTACCCAAATAGGATTCAAAGCCATCTTAGCGTTCTGAGCTAAAACACCAAGTAATCCTAACGGAACGGAAACCGCTAAACCAGTAGAAGGATCTGCTTTGGCAATCATCGTCATTGCTACCCCTAAATATCCAGCAATCGCCAACTCATTTGGTAACGATCCCCCAACCGCTAGTAATCCAACATATGCCATCATAATAGTTGCTCCAACTTTTAAACCATAAGCAAGATCTCCAAACATGAGACCACATACCATTCCTGCAACTAATGGAGCTCCGAAATAACAGGACCAACGTAACCACATTGGAAACGCTGACGATACTAACCAACACAATAAGCCAATAATAATTGCATAACCAAGCATATTTATTCCCCTTTCTTTATTTTAATATGCTCTTAATGTCTACTACTGAATCGCTTGATAACATTTGTAGATAGACATTTATTCCCGAATTAACTAGATCCTTTACAATTCCAATTTCTTCATCTGACATGAACACACGTTTAGTAACCGGCTTTCTGGTTGGACCGCTTCCCATATTTCCAATATCCAGTTTTTTCAGATCATATCCAAGCTTCACAAGTTTCTGTGGCATATCAACATTTTTAAACAGGAGCATTGTTCTAACATCATCATTACTAGAACTTAGTTGATTATATGCATCTTCACAGGTCAATACTTCTGCCGATACTCCGGTCGGTGCGGACATCTTCAGTACTTGTACCATAAAAGTATCGTTTGCAATTTTGTCATCAATTACCAGTATCTTTTCGACCTGCAGTATTCTTGTCCAAGATGCTAATACCTGACCATGTAATAATCTTTCATCAACTCTTGCCAATACTACTTTCATTCTTCCTACCTCCCTTTTTCCTCAATTTGTCCTAAGAAATCGACAATACCTAATTTACCGGCTTTTACGGCAGCGGTTGCTAACTCATCCAAACTTAGTTGCTCTATTTTGGCATTTACTTCAAGTAACATCCCTAAGTTCATCCCGGTAACAATTTTAATATGTCCGGTGTATTGCTTCTTATTTGCGGAATATATTTTGGCTAAAGATATTAAGGGACTGCCTCCTAGTAAATCGGTTAACACTAAGATTTCATCATTTTCGTCCAGCATGCTTTTCAGATTCGTTTCGTATTCTGATAAATTCCCGTCTTCAGGTTGTAGAATATAACCAAAATTCGATACATCACCAACTATTAATTTAAGAGACTCATACATTTCCTTGCAAAGTGTCCCATGCGATAACAATCTAACAACCATGAAGCATACCTCTCTCTATGACCGTATTATCAAATCTCAGCTGAAGTGTGTCAATTTTTATCTTTTTCAACTACTTTTATGGCTCTGTATCACTAAATAATTGCTAATTAGTGAATATTTTTAATACACATCATTTGCTCTGTGTTATAGTTTCCTTAGATTAAAACACTATAAAAGGCTTTGTATCATTTTCCATCCCCACTTAAAACACTATTTTTAGATAATAAAACTGAAATGAGGCAAACAATGTCCAGAAAATCAAAAGTTGAAGATATTCTGATTAATTACACTAAAAACATTATCAAGACTAATTCTCTTGACGGGAATGGAATGGATGCTTTATATGTTGCTCAAGAAGCAAAGATTGATCGATCCAATGCCTCTCAAGAATTAAATTCACTTTGGCGAGAAGGTAAAGCTATTAAAATTATTGGCCACCCGGTTCTTTACTTAAGCAAAACTTTAATCGATTCTCTGTATACCAACACTAATGTACCTAACACGATTCTTAAAGATGAAAGTTTAAACGATTTTCTGCGTAACAATAGTTCATCAATATCCCAACGGCAATATGACATCGACTCCATTATTGGCGCTTCAGGCTCATTGTCGATTGCAATTGAAGATGCTAAAGCTGCGATAAGTTATCCACCTAACGGTCTGCCAATCCTATTAATCGGTAATCCTGGACTATCAAAACTAGGTATTGCTCGAAGTTTAAATTTATATGCCAAAGAAATCGGTCGAAAACCTGATAATGCCGATTTTATCCGGATTGAATGTCAAAGTTACTCAAGTGTGGAAAAAACTCAAGATTTTCTAATCTCACTAAACGGTTTAAAGACAGACCCGCCAATTAGAGGAGCTATTGAGAAATCGAATAAAGGAACCGTTTATCTAAATAACATTCATCGACTAAGTACCGATGCTTTATCAACTTTATTAGATATGATTGAACGCCAATCCTATACGAAAGTCGGCGATTCAAGTATTAAGCCATTAAACTGTACAATCATCGCTTCAATTCCCCAAACTGAAACCGAAACGATATCTTACCTAAAGAAATATTTCGCTGCAACGATAGATATTCCCGATATTGAAGAAAGAAGTATTTATGAGAAAATCGAGCAAATCTTCGAATTATTCCAAAACGAAGCTGTCTATATACAGAAGAATATTAAAATATCAAAAGATATCTTATTCATTTTTGCCAAGAAACATTATAAAGATAATATTCCGGAAATGAGAGCCGAGGTAAAGCAAGCTTGCTCTCGTGCTTATATGCATACCAATAAGGAATCAAATACCATAACTATCAATTTCCAAAACTTATCGGTAGATTTGTTGTCTTCTCTAAATACACTTGATCAGGCTTCATCGGCAATTCAGAATATCTTAGCCATGATTGAATCGGAGCATATCGTATTTGAATCTAATGGAAAATGTGAAGTAAGATCATCTTTACAGAATAAATTTGCGCAATCTAATTCAATCAGACTAGATCAATTTATGAATAAATTAGATTCGGATGTCGCAGTAATGAACAATACCGATGACTTCATTACTGAAAATATTTCTTGTATATCCAACTGTGGTAATGCTCAATTAAACAAGATTAAATCGTCAATCAATCCGTTGGTGCAACAAACATTTTTAGAAGCTATTCGTGATTCATTTTATTATCAGTTATATCAGAATAATCCTCGACTTTTATATGGTATGTTACTACATGTTTCTAATCTGCTAAATCGATTGATGAACAATAACGAACCACTCCGTACAAGTAATTTTGGTTCAACTTCCCAGTTGTTCCCGGAGTCACACGCCCTAGCTACTAAAATTTCGAAGAGTTTAATGGATACCTTTAAAGTTACAATTCCGGGTTATGAAATCGATTTTATTTCAATGTACTTATCAGTTGCGGCTCAATGGAATAAATCAGAATGTGTGCCACTTCTATTAATCTGCCGAGGAGAGTCAATTGCAACCCAGCTTAAAAATATGATTATGAAAATGCATAACAACACTCTGATTATCGATGCAATCGACTATCGTGAAGATATTCAACTGAACGATTTACTCGAATTGATTACAATTCGCTGCAATCGTCTGGATAAGGGCTTCGGAATTATTATCATGACCGATATTGAACCGGTTAAATCAATCTCAGAATACTTATTATCAACACTGAAAATCAGAACCAGAACAATATCTCCGTTCACTTTCGCAGATTTGCTAAATATCGCTGACCAGATATCCTCTAAAAAGTCCATGGATCAGATTGTCTATGACCATTACTCAAATAATAGTCAAAAACCACAAACCAAAAATACTGAAATTAATGATACTTCTTTTATCTATCGGCTAACAACTGAATTTATTACTCCAACCTTATCGTTTCTCGACGCTAGGAAAGCAGTTGACGCAATGATGATCTCGTTATCTAATATTTTATTGGATTTGAATATTCCTTATTCTAATGAACTCGCCACAAAATTTTTATGTCATAGTGTAAATATGTTAGAAAGAGTTATCAGAAATGATTATCTTTCTTATCCGAAATGTGATTCGTTCATCAACAATAATAAAACCCTGTATCATACAATCGAATCAAATTTACATAACATTAACGAATTATATGGGATCGTAATCCCCAAAGAAGAGATTGCATACATTACAGAAATATTTCTGTACTAATACTATTTTGGCTTAAGCGGTAAGCTTATTTTGTAATCATAGGCAGTATCTATAAGATCTCAAGATAGCAAACTATTCTGACTAAAGAACTATTCTCTCGTGTAACATTTCAACTAGTTTTTCTCCTTCGCCTTTAGCAAAAGGACTACTGCAGGCCTCATAGTTATGTTCTTCATGAGCCTTAATATCGGCAAGATATAAGTAATAACCGTTAGCATAGCTGGAGAATAAAAGGTCTTCACTTTTCATTACATTTGATAGTTCTGAGTATAACTCGACCGGGACACAACATACTCTAGTTTTACCGATATTTATTATTCGACAATCTAGAGTATATGCTTTTACTCCCTGATAATTTTTAGCATACATCAAATCAGCATTCGCTCCTTCAAGATATGCTTTCTTTTCTCTTGCTTGCAACGCTGAACCATTCTCAGCTTTAATCTTATCCAATTCACATTTTCTTTCTTTAATATTGTTAGTTGCCTCATTAATACTTAACGGTATCCGCGTATTTAATATGATTGGAACCGCTATTTGCTTGAGTGTTTTATCTTTCTGCTTGATTGCTTCATTCTCATTTAATTTTATTTGATTAGAGATAATACTAGCAAATCGTTCAACTTCAGCAAATCCTTTTCCTTTGCGATTATACCTTGTAGATATATCTCCCGAACTACCATTAATAAAGATAACCTCTTTATACTCATTTAATTGTTTCGCTACTGCCCCGGGGAAATCCGCTGAAATCTCAAGATTATCAGCCGCTAAAACTGTAGGATGACAAGAGTAGTTATATAAAAGGTTATTATTTCCGTTGCTCTGCTTAAAAATAAACCCAGTCAGTAATTTATCACCCGGTAACTTATCATCGGTTCGGTTAGATCCAACACCATTTATTAGAGTAGAAAACTTATATAACTCATATGAATCTAAATTATCAACTGCATTTAGATAAGAGTTTTCTACACCGTCAAGAATTAGGTTTATTATTTTTTCATCATGAACTCCAAATACCGAATCAAATCCCACCAACGCTCCTTTAAGATTGTTAGTAACCCCCATCGGACCGCTATGTGTATGTGTAGCCTGTACATCTAATTCTTCTTTTGTAACCCCATATTTACTTAGTCTATCCAATATACTTTTAGTCAGAGTTTCATCTGCCGAAATCAGATCTAAAACGATCATTACAAAACTTGATACCTCGTCCTTATACACTAAGCATTTTGAAAACAACGGATCATGTATTTTTGTTGATAATCGTTCCGCTGCATATCCAGCTAATAACACATTCGTTCTAGGAGTAATCTCTGCTTTGCCAAAACCAATTTGTTGTTCTTTCATGTTATTTATTACCTCTTTTACCGGTTAATCCTTGTTTTAAACGATATTCCGTTGGCGACATACCAAACGTTATCATAAATACTGAGTGAAAATATTTATAATTAGTAAAACCGATTCTTGATGCAATTTCATATACTTTTGTGAACGGTTCTTCCTTTAATAATTTGCATGCTTGAAACAAACGATATTTCACTAAGAATACTTTCAAGCTTACTCCAACATTGTTGGTCAATATTTTATAGATACTGTCATCGGATATATTCAGAGCCTTTGCTAACATTGAGGCTGATATCTGTTCACTATAGTGGCGAATTATATAAGTACATACTTCAAGGCCCTTTGGATCCAGAGGCTTAATCCCAGGAAAAACCATTTTAAGTTCTTTCAATTCCTCATCGTAATTATTGCTGCCAAGTTGTTGAATAATCTTTTCCATAACTTCATTGAAATCATGAATATCAATCGGTTTTAATAAATACGCATCAACTCCTAGATTTATTGCTTTCTGTGCGAGTTTGAATTCACCATATCCAGAAATAATGACCGATTTATAATTCTTATACTCTCTTCCTTTTTCCAACATGGTTATACCATCCATGAAAGGCATTTTAATATCCGTGAAAACTATATCCGGCTTATTTAACTTAATCATTTCCAATCCTTCTAACCCGTTAGCAGCCGCCCCAATTACTTCACAATTAAAAGCATTCCAAGGAAATGTTTTAACCAGTCCTTTTCTTTGATACTGTTCATCTTCAACCACTAACACCCTGAACACTTTATCATCTCTTTCCTGTTCTAATTCTAATTGTGACCACTGTGCCTCCATTTAGTACACTTTCGATTTTTAAACACTTATTATCACATCCCATTGCCACTAATCTTCTTTTAATATTAAGCAACCCGACATGTTCATTAGTTTTTTTATTGATATTTTTTGAATTTAGCTTTTTTCTTAATGCGGTTAACTTATCTGGAGCAATTCCGATACCATTATCACTGATGATACATACCAAATCATTTCCATCATGGAAATATTTAATATTCATAACAAACACTTGTTCTCCCGTATAGCCATGTTTAATACTGTTTTCGATTGCTGGTTGAGTTAATAATTTAGGGGTTAAATACTGTAAACAATCTTCATCAATATCTAAAGTATATACAAAATTATCCCCAAAGCGAATTTTCTGCAGCATCAAATAATCCTTAATATATTTCAAATCATCCTTGACTAAAACCATGATTTTATTATCTTCATTTTGTAGATATCTCAGGATTCTTGACAGAGCCATTATTATGCTATGTGCTACTTCAGGATTTTCATCAATTTCATAATTCACAGTTGCTAGCATATTAAAAACAAAATGAGGCTTAAATTGTTCCTGCAACGATTTTAATTCTGAGCTTCTAGTTCTTATAACTAACTCCGTATTATTTTTGATTAACAAATCCATATGTTCTAGCACATTATCAAACGCTTCTACAAATGGTTTGAAATCTTCATCGGTTATCGGAAGGCGATAGGAAGTATCACCAGTATCAAAATGATCCATGGCAATCATCATATCATCAAGTGGTTTCATTGTTGATAAGGCCAGTTTCACGCCGATATTTTTTATTAAGACATATTCTATAAGAATTATAATGATTGCCATGAACATGATTGAAGTCATAATTGAAGCTAAAGTATCAATTGATACATAAGTTATTACTTTCATCGGCGCATCAACTAATTCTTGGGAAAAAACCGCATAATCTTTATTACCGTTTTTACTTATAAACCAAAACTCTTTACTACTCTGCAGTTTTGTCAGTTTTGTCTTTATGTTATTATTACTTAAATAAATAATATTGTCATGTTCATCAACTATTGCATATGAGTAATCATTATTCCCCGAAACCATATCGAAAAATTCTTGGTCAAAAATAAAGCCTACATACCCATCATCGTTAACTCTTTCAGCAATGGCGATTGCATTATTACTATTACCTTCTGCTCGTGTTATATGATTAAAAATATAGAAAGACGACTCTGATTTATTTGCTAACTGCGCATTTGTTTTTACTCTAAGCAAATTATCAGGTAAGCCGAAAATAGATTTATCACTATCAAAACTTTTTTCGATATTAGGACTGTACATAAAACATTCAGCTTTATATTTCTGATCTTCGCTTGCTTGGTATATAGCTCGATTCACATCCAAAATATTATCTTCTCCACCTAGATATTCAATGATGTTTTCATTTTTAGCCAGATCATCTAAGTTTGCCAAATAATCATTTAACTGATTATCCAGTTCTTTAGAAACGGTAGTAGTAAAACTGATTGCATGGTTACTCATAACGGTTACGATGACAATCGGAATAGCAACAGCGAAAATAACACAACCAATTATTGTTGGTATTAGTATCGCTTTAATCAATCGCTGCGTAATCGCTTTTCGAAACCTTCGATGATAATGTTGAACCATTTTACTACTACCTCATATATATTATTCTACAATGAAAAATCCCACTTACCGTTTGAAAGTTTAAACAAGATACATAAGACAATTATTGCCGAAAATAATAAGATTGTCGACATAGCACTGGCCGTGCCATAGTTTCCTTTTGCAACTTCCGAATAAATCGCAATAGACATCGTAATTGTCCGGCTAGAATAGATTAAAACTGTACAACTTAGTTCTGTAATTGCAGATACCCAGCTTAGTAAAGCCCCTGGTAATACTCCGGTAAACATCATTGGTAAAGTAACTTTAGTAAAAGTATGTAACCCGTTGGCTCCCAAAGATTGAGATGCTTCCTCCACATTGTAATTAATCTGATGAAGTATTGAGGTCGAAGATCTTACGGTATACGGTAATCGTCTAATAACCCAAGCACTGATAACAATAATTGCTGTTCCGTTAAGCATAAACGGCTTCCCATTAAAGGCTAAGATCATTGAAATACCAAGTACGGAACCAGGCACAATAAATGGAAATATCGTCGTAGTATCCATTGCTTTAGTTAACCACGAGGTATGTCTAACATTGGCATATGATTCAGCTATACCGATAACTAAGATAATTGCTAACGCAATAATGCCATAGACATATGTGTTTGTAAAAGCAGTCCCCATATTTGCGAATACTTTTCGATAACTATCCAACGAGTATCCTGCGACAAATAACTGACCGGTACATTTTTGGATAGAATTGTAAGATATGGTCAAAATGGGAAGAATTGCTAGAAAGGTCATGAAATAAACATAGAAATACGATAGGATCTTCTTTAATCCATGTGCTTTCTTTGGAACGATCGGATGCATCGCACTCATTTCGACTGATCTTCTAGTAGCCAACCATCTTTGTAATATAAAGATTAGAGTAGTGAACGCTAACGTTATTACACTCATTGCTGAAGCCATTGAAGTATCTCTCGACACTTCACCGACGAATGAAGAATAGATTAATGTAGCCATGGTGTTGTATCCTTCACCAATCAACTTAGCGGTGCCAAAATCACTAATTGCTCCCATGAAAATCAATAATAGGCTTGACAATATCGTTGGCAAAATCAATGGTAGTGTTACCTTGAATAATCTACGAATACCGATACACCCAAGATTTTCTGCCGCTTCATTTAAAGAATTATCGACATTTTTAAGTGCTCCGGATATATACATATACATTAATGGAGTTGAATGAATTACAAACACGAAGACGATTCCACCTAATCCATATAAGCCATCCAAAGTTACATTAAACAAATTATTGAAAAAAACGGTGACTGGTCCTACTCTGCCAAATAAAACAATCCAGGCATAAGCTCCAAGAAACGGTGGCGTAATTGTTGAAACTAAAAGTAAAGTATCAATTAATTTTTTTCCTTTAATACTAACCGTTCGCATAATTAAAGCAAATAGTGTACCCGTTACCAAGGTAATCGCGGTAACGAGAGTACCAACTTTTAAACTATTCCAAACTGCCGTCATGTAGTACTTAGTTGAAAAGAATTTTATGAAAGGTGCTAAGGAAAAACCTTCACTGGTAAATAAGGAACCAATAAGCATTTTAAACATCGGATAAAGAAAGAAAAATCCAAAATATAAGAAACAAACGAAAGAAACTATATTCCAGAATAATCTCTCGCGATTTTTACTTGCCAAGTTTTTCATGATTTAACTTTCTCCATGATCGTATTGCCTGTCTCTACATCAAAGACATTTATTACATTTGTTTGAATCTTTAAACGAATAGTTTCGTTGATTTCATGGAAGGCTTCATTCGCATCACAAGTCAACAAAAGATTTCCTTCGGCCGAATTGATGTTGTAGTGTAAAGTTGATCCAAAGAATACCCGTTCATTAATAACTCCCTCGATACCTGAATCGGTAAAAGAAAACTCATTTGGTCTTACACATAGTTTTACCTTTAAATCTTGAGTTTCTTTCTTAATGTTTTGAACTTTAAGCTTTGTGCCATCATTTAAAATGCATACTTTTTCTTTGGAATCGTATTTAGCATCAATTACATTTGTTTGACCCATAAATGTTGCTACGAACAAATTATTTGGTTGTTTATACACTTCTACCGGAGTTCCAATTTGTTGAATCACTCCTTTATTCATAACCGCAATCCGATCAGATATCGCCATTGCTTCTTCTTGATCGTGAGTAACATATACCGTCGTAATACCAGCCTTTTGTTGTATATATTTAATTGCAGATCTCATTTCCACTCTTAATTTTGCATCCAGATTACTTAATGGTTCATCCATTAGTAAAACATCCGGCTGAATAACAATCGCCCTAGCTAAAGCTATTCGCTGCTGTTGACCACCAGACATATTGCCCGGCATCCGATCTTTTAAATCAGATATTTGAACCATTTTTAAAATATCATCGATTCGCTTTGATAATTCCGGTTCTTTAACATGATGTTCTTTTAACCCGAAAGCAACATTCTCTTTCGTTGTCATGTGGGGGAATACGGCATAATTTTGGAATACCATTCCAACATTTCTTTTATATGGGGGCAGATTATTTATTCGCTTATCATTAAAATAAAAATCTCCTCCTTCAATTGTATTAAACCCTGCAATCATTCTTAACAATGTTGTCTTACCACATCCGGAAGGTCCTAATAAGGTAAAAAACTCGCCATCCTCGACTTGTAATGATAAATCTGGTATTACAACATTCTTATTATCATAAACTTTTTTTGCGTGATTAATTTTTATGGTTACACTCATTTTGGTTCCCTATACTTTCCTTGATAGTATATCGGGGCAGTAGTTACTGCCCCGATTGAATTGATTCGATTAGCTACCGAAATTAACCTTTTCCAATAATGCTTGATATTCATCAACGATTTCGGCTTTATGCGCCGCTGTCCACAATGGACCGCAATCCAATTGCTTAGCATCGGCTAATCCAATATCATTTTCTGTGTTAACTTCAACATCAGTACGAAGAACATTGGTGCCTGGTATCTGAGCATAAATCTCATTCCATTCTTTAGATTGAATGTAATCGACGAAAGCTTTGGCATTATCTAAATGCGGGCAATTCTTAACGATTCCTAAACCACCAGTCTTTAAGATAACTCCTTCTTTCATGCAAACGATTTTAACATTCTTAACGCCTTCTGAAATTAAAGATAATGCACCGGTATCATAGGTTAATCCAACCCAATATTCACCGGATGCAACACCCTTATAAACGGCACTGGAACTATCCTGAATCTTACCATCCAACTGAGCAAGGAACTTAGTTACATAATCCCAACCCTTTTGATCAGGTGAAATAGCTTCCGGATCAGAGCTCATATCAATCAGCATGTTCTCTAAATGATAATAGGCACTGTTAGATTCCAATGCATTACCGAATGCGATGTGACCTTTTAATTCAGGATTCAGTAAATCGGCATAACCAGTAATCTTAACTGGGCAAAGATCAGTATTGTAAATAATAACTGATGCGTTACCATTAGTCATACTGCAATAACCATCTTTATTCTGATACATTTCGGGAAGCTCTGAATCATGCTTGGATACATATTTTTCAAATAAGCTGTAATCCTGAGCAATTTCAGCCGGGCCTCCGGCATACAAAACATCACATTGTGGATTGTCTCTTTCGGCAACAACTTTTGTGTAAGCTTCGCCACTTGCCAGTGAAACAAAGTCAATCGATAATCCAGTCGCTTCTTCTGCTGCTGGTTCCATCTTCTCCAAAATCGCTTCATTAGCTGAGGTATACACAACTAATGTATTATCTGAAGACGATTTTTTGCTGCTTCCGCAACCAGTGATGGAAACAACTAATAATACTGATAGAAATAACGCCAAAAATTTTTTCATTTTTTCTCCCTTCTGGTGCTCTATCAAAGCCTTTATCTGATTACAGAATACTCTGTAAGCGTTTCCATTGGTATCCCAAAAAAACCGAATATTATCAGTTTTATTGCTTAAAAATGATAAATACGAAGTACTTTTATCTCAACAAATAATATTGAAATATATTTTAGGCATCCAGTTTAAAAGACTTAGCAATGAACTCGCTTACTCCATTATGATTATTATCCCCGCATACATAATCGGCTGATGCCAATAATTCTTTTTCACTATTACTCATTGCTACCGCTAATCCGGCCTCGTCTAAAAGCGAAGAATCATTATGATTATCGCCAAACGCCATTACACTGTCAGTAGATATCTTTAGCATTTTACAAATCTCAACCAAGGCTTTTCCCTTAGTCGCATTACAGGCGGTTATAGTATATAAACTTCCTTCAGACTGTTTGAAATTAATCTCCGGGCAGTTTTTCTTAATAATCGTGATAACCTCATTCATATTATTGATCATTGCGGAATCTAGAGTCATCTTGAAACATGATTCTTGAGAATAATCATAGTTACTATGGTATGGTAGTATTTCCATTTTCCCCATTAATCGTTTTTTAAATATATCGAGCTTTTCGGCACTTTTAAAATAGTGCAAGGCTTTGTCGGTATACATTAAAAACGGAATATTATGCTCCGAAAAATACTTATTCAATACATTATTGTACTCTCTGGAAATAGAATTACTAATGATTCGTTGGTTCTTCAAATATATATTGCCACCATTATCGGTGATGTAATAACTATCAATTTTTAGCTTGTCTACAATACTAAGCAAGAGAAAAATATTACGACCACTCGCTAAGGAAAAAATAATACCCCTCTTTGATAGTTCTGGAACTACTCTTACTAACCCCGAGTCGATATTTTTCGCATCGTCTAGAATCGTTCCATCACAATCACAGATAACTAATTTTATTTCTATCAGTAAACAATCGTGGTGCTAAGAAATGGCCTATTTCCTAGTGAATCGTGATTCATTCAGTAATAAATGACGTATAATCCGCTCAGTTTTGGGATATTTTTCTTCATCT
>JAEZBR010000007.1 GCA_023426935.1 Bacillota bacterium
GGGTAAGATAGTTTCTTATTCATATATATATAGTATACATATATATGCTATATTAGTCAAATATAATCCAAAGCTTGTTAAAATCGTTCCTTCTTAAGATTTTTTCATGCGTAATTGCTATGAAAAAGGGCTCTTTTCTTACTAAGTAATTCAGATATGGTATACTTGGCGAGATGGAGGGTAAACATGAACTATCGACGTTTTAAAAATAAGATCATTTTAGGCTTGGAACGCGGAGAAGAAATTACTGAACAATTAAAAGTATTGGCTCAAAAGGAGCATATATTATTAGCCCAAGTCGAAGGACTAGGGGCGACGGACGACTTTACGGTCGGATTATACGAGGTTAAAAATCAGAAATACCTTTCACAGCATTTTATCGGCGACCATGAGATCGTTTCCTTGACCGGTTCGATTAATACGATGAATGGCGAGTATTATTCACATCTGCATATTTCCTGTGCCGGCAAGGATCAGGTGGTAGTTGGCGGGCATTTGAATAAAGCGGTCATTTCTGGTGTCGGTGAAATCTTTGTGACGGTAATCGAAGGAAAGGTCGACCGTTATAAAGATGCTAGGACCGGTTTAAATGTCTTCGATTTCAATGAGAAAACGGAAATCTAAAATGTTCTTCCTAGTTATTTTAATCTTAGTTATCTTTTTGATCTGGCAGGATAATTCCTTAATGGTTACTAGGTATCAATACCGTAGTTCCCATCTGCCGGAATCTTTTTCCGGTCTGAAGATTGTTCAAATTTCGGATCTCCATAATAAGCGTTTCGGTTCGCAACAGCAGCGAATAGTTAAAGCAATTAAGAACGAGAATCCCGATTTAATCGTGATTACCGGGGATATCGTTGACTGTCATCGGTTTAATTTACAACCGGTGAAGGAACTGATTGCCCAGATCGCTACCATCGCACCTATTTATTATGTCCCGGGAAATCATGAAGCGAAATCTGGGAGATATATGGAAGTAAACGAAGCCTTGAATCGTTTAGGGGTAATCGTTTTAAGCAATGAAGCGGTTAGTTTTAACTATTGGAATGATTCAATTCGGATTATCGGTTTAGAAGATCCGACTTTTATTCCCGAAGATTATTATCGTGGCACAACGACCTGGAAGATCGAAGAATGTTTAAACGAATATGCGACTACTAACCAATTTAATTTATTGCTTACGCATCATCCGGAATTGATGAGCGTCTATGCTAAATATCCGGTCGATTTAATCTTTGCCGGGCATGCCCATGGCGGGCAGATTAGGATTCCTTATGTTCAGGGCATCTTTTCTCCTAATCAGGGATTGTTCCCCAAGTATGATTCCGGAATGTATCTTGAGAATAACTCAACCTTAATCGTCAGTCGAGGCCTAGGTAATAGTGTCTTCCCCTTCCGCGTCTTTAATCGCCCGGAAATTGTGGTAGTGACGTTAGATTCCTAAACACTATAAGGAACAGGAAAATGAATACTAAATATCGAATTAAAAATGATGAAGATTACTTGGAATTATCGATTCTCGGCTATGAGAGTGGGAAGTATCATCCGCATGATCTAAACTGGTTACTTCTCAACGGGAAAATCCATAAGCGGGCTTTGACTATTGAGGGTTACGACGCGACTATTTGTATGGGAGAACTCATAGAACTAGGAATTACGGTCGGTAAAGCTTTAGAAAATTCGCAAGGTTTTATTTTCGCAACTATGGAGCCTAATTTTTCGGTCGAAGTAACGGATGATCTGAAAGAACTTATAATTCGTTTTTATCCTGAAAACAGTATTTGTCGTGAAGATTTATTCATTGATGAAGACAATGAGTTTTTTACTTTTCGCAAACCATTCATGATTACAGATCTAAAGAAACTCCATAAATGGTGTATTGCGGCTATTTGTAATATACCAAGGGATCAATAAGATGAATTTGACCGGATCTTTAATGTCGCGTGATTTAATAATCGGTAAAGTCGTTGACGGAAATTTAACGGAAAAGAATGAAACTTTATTACCACTATATTTTAAAAGAAGGACTAATGTTTCTTCGTGGTTACAATTGCGGGCCGCTGATTGTTCGCGACCGAATATTATTTTGCTCAAAAGAATGATGGGCATCAGTGATTACGATGATGTATCTACCGTTCTTAAAGTTCACGGTGCAGTAATCACCGACACTTATTGGTTCAAAGCTGAAAATGAAAATATTACTTATGATGAAATAAAGTTTAAAGATAATCGATATTGTCAACTTGCCTTGATTGGGAATACAGATAATCTTGAACTGGGATACCAAAAAACGCCTGAACTTACTAATATCGGAAGCTATGAAAAATGCTGGCGCATCGTCGATGATCAATGGTGGTTGTATAAGCGGGAAAATGACATGGAACGTTTCTCCGAGTTATTCATTTATTATTTTGGAAAAGCCTTAGGTCTAAATATGGCGTCTTATCAACTTGATGGTCTGTATATCCGAAGTTTGGATTTTACAAACAGTGCGACGTTAAATTTTGAATCCGCATATTCGTTAGTTGGGGACAACGAAGACTACCAAACTAATTTTAAAGTCTTCAATAATCTATCGGCGGATCTATCCAAAGCATATCTAGGAATGTTATATATGGATACTTTGTGTTTAAACATGGATCGGCATACGCAGAATTACGGAGTGCTAAGAGATCCAATGACAGGTAAGATTATCTCCTTTTCCCCGTTATTCGATCATAATATAGCTTTGTTATCCCGAGGATATCCTCAAGTTTCTCGTAAGAATGATTTAATGATCAAATTATTTACAAACTTGATAAGTGATAATCCCACTGCCAGAAAACAATTCGAAGAATTGAAGTGTCCGGCAATAAACAAAGAAACGATCTGTAATTGTCTGAAGATGATTCCCCTTCCCGTGAACAACCAATTTATGGTTAATTATATTCTGAATGGTAATCGGCAAATCGATGAAAGAATATAAAAACCTGCTGAATTAAGACAGCAGGTCATTTTCTACTTAGCGAAACGTTTGTAGAGATAAACTACTAAGCAGCTACCGGCAACGGCAATTAAGCAGGAACCGATAATATTAGTAGCGGTTAAGCCAATGATCCAGGCAACTAAGCTGCCTAGTAAGGAACCGGCTAAACCTAAGATAATATTCTTGACCCAATTTCCTTCATTAACGCCCATCAATTTTGCGGCTAACCAACCGGCTAACGCACCTACCAATAGTGTCCAAATAATACCCATCTCAAGTCCTCCTTTTAAACAAGGAAATATTGCTTTAAAACGAAGAATTTGTCAAGTACGATGGTAAAGTTTTTTATGTTGATAATCAGGATCACAAGTCACATTAATTCCTAGTTTTCGGAACACATTGGCGTCCTGTGGCGGTAAGATAACGGTTGAATGAGCTTCGGATCCTTTCAGGTTAAGTAATTCTTTCATTGCTTTAGCAGTGATCGGATCATTGATTGCCGCAATGGCAAGGGCAATTAAAATTTCATCCGAGTGTAAACGAGGATTATGATTTCCTAAATCCTGGATCTTAAGCTGCTGAATCGGCGTGACATATTCGGCTTTTATTAACGGAACTTTCTTCTCAATATTGGCTAAAGCCTTTAATGAATTAATGATGACAGCCGCTGAAGGGCCGAATAAGGATGAAGTCTTTCCCGTCACGATTTTTCCGTTAGGAAGTTCTAAAGCCATAGCCGGGGAACCGGTAAGTTCCGCTTTCTGCTTAGCGACTAAAGCCACTCGGCGATCACCCATACCAACGCCGGCTTGATTCATTAATAAACTGATTTTATTTATTTCTTCTTTTGAACCTTTATCTAACCGATAAGCAACCAAAGCTTGATAGTAACGCCTGATTATCTCATCCTTGGCCGCCTTGCAACATTCCGCATCGTTCTCAATACAGAAGCCCACCATATTTACTCCCATGTCCGTGGGGGAATTATAAGGGGATTTTTTAAGGATCGTTGCGATCAAACGGTTAAGCACCGGGAAGATTTCAATGTCCCGATTATAGTTGATAGCTTTGACCCCATAAGCTTCTAAGTGGTAAGGATCGATCATATTAACATCGTTAAGGTCGGCAGTCGCTGCTTCATAGGCTAAATTGATTGGATGCTTTAAGGGCAGATTCCAAATGGGGAAAGTCTCAAACTTCGCATATCCTGATTTAATTCCGTGTAACTGATCATGATATAACTGTGATACACAGGTTGCCATTTTACCTGAACCAGGGCCCGGGGCGGTAACGACAATCAATTGTCTGGAGGTTTCCAGATATTCATTCTTTCCTAAGCCGTCTGGCGAAACGATGAAATCGATATCAGTCGGATAACCGGGAATTGGATAATGTAAATAACTTTTGATTCCTTCCTTAGTCAAAATATGGCGGAAGCTATCAGAAGAAGGCTGGTGGGCATATTGAGTAATGACCACACTGCCAACATATAGGTCTAGCGCTCTAAACGCATCAATCATGCGCAGGACTTCCTGATCGTAACTGATGTTTAAATCATTTCGGGACTTTAAAGTTTCGATATCGTTGGCGTTGATACAGATAACGATCTCGACATAATCTTTCATCTCAGTTAGGAGTCTAATCTTATTATTAGGATGATATCCTGGTAAGACTCTGGCGGCATGATAATCCTCGAATAGTTTCCCACCGAATTCTAAATAAAGCTTGTTTTGGAAAGTTGAAATTCTTTCCAAGATCTTTTCCCGTTGTAACTTCAGGTACTTCTCAGAATCAAAAGCGTTTGGTATCATGTTTGAACCTCGATCAGTTAAAACTAAAAATAAGCCTCAGCTTATTAATGTCTTAACCCCAACAGTATTATTTTACCACAGATAAATTATTAATAATAGACTGTTAATATTTAGAAACTGTAGGTACTATATAGATGAAGAAAGGCAGCAATCAGCTGAAGAGGTGTCTACCCATGGACAATTCACATTGTATCAGGGCAACCTACATTTCCTTAGTTGCCCTCCGGAAATAATCAATTCTGAAGGTCATTGACAACTGTCAACCAAAGCAAATTATTGATCTAGTCACTTGATTAGCCGGGAATCCTGAAATGTTCTGATAAATCTTCGAATCGTTATTTGGCAAGAAGTTAGGTAAGATTTAAGAAGATCATACTCAGAAGTTTAGATATCATTGAATATAATAGTTGATATTTCTTAGGATATCTTAGTTTAGATTATCTTTCCTAGAATATCTTAACTTAGAACATCTTAGATTAAGTAGATCTTTTCTAAGCAGATTCTGGGGATTTATAGAGAATACCCGTTTAGAAAGGATGTGATGTTAGAAAATGTTAGGTAGTGAAAATCCGTATTAATTAAGCGAGGAGCGAATAGGCTCCTCGCTAGGTTTTTATTTTAGATCTCTAGATCCTTCTTAGTGAAGATAATTAAAGAACCGATAAGGAACAACAAGGAGAATAGTCCTAAGATAATTAGCCCAAAAGTCAAAGTGATCTGATTATTATTAAGTGACAAATTCGCCCCGCTTATAATGGCATCGGTATCAAAGTATTTGAAGATTGAAAACTGAGGAATATTCAATAAAGAAAATAATTGATCAGATCCGAAGATAAATATAACCATTGCGATGATTGCCTGAATACTATTATTAAGCAGCACGGAAGCTAATAAGGCTAACAATACTAGGGCAACAATCACTAACAATAATTGCCTTAAGAAATAAGCATCGTAAGTACTTAAGTGAAAATATTCATAGATGATTGGAAGTTCAACGGAATGAGAACTGATTCCAGCTTGAAGATAGGCGACAGGATAATTACTTATCCCATACCCGTTAATCACTAAAAATAATAAGGTACATAATCCAAGGATTAAGAATACTGAAGTTAAGATGCCTATCAAGATTGCTAAGATTCTGACCAATTCGATTTTCCAACGAGAGATTGGAAGTGTTACTAAGGTTTTTAATGCGCCCTGTTCTTGTTCGTAGTAAAGGTTATCACAGGCCAGATAAATCACGGTCACAATTAGAAAATAATAGAAAGGACTAATTGAGAACTGACGGATGAAATTTAAGGCATTCATCGCAGTCGGCTCATAGACAAATTGAAGATTGTTTTCCTGAAGATATAGTAATTTATTTAGTTCGTTTTCCACTGCCGTCGCATCGTAATCGATAAAACTCAAGGTTATTCCTTCATCTTCGTAGTGTTGTAATTTCGCTCTGTCAGCTTCGATTCTTGTGGCTAATTCGTTTTCAGAATCATTTTGTTTATAGTAATTATTCGTTTTATTGAGCAAGGAAGAAATATCTTGGTAAGCATACAGCTTTGGGGTGTCTCCGTAGATCAGATTCTCGTTCAAGGCTTGACCATCATAGTTGGAAATGTTTTGAGTATAGATCTTAAGATAATAAGCGTCGGTCTCTTTTGCATTATTTACATTTCCATAAATAATATAAAAAATTATCGGTAAGAATAATAATAAAAGCACTATTAAATTTCGAGGGCGTTTAAAAAATCCTTTTAGCTCCCACCAGAATAGTTTAGCCATAGAAGATACTCCGGTATTCTTCTTCGGAACTGTTTGTGATTGCGGTGATATTTTTAATGAGTAACTTTTCGGAAACTAATAAGGATAACGCTTTAGTCAAGGCTTCATCAGTATTAAAGGTAATTTCTAATTCATTCCCGACTTGACTGACTAATTCAGTCTCAGGCAATTGAAGTAATAGACTTAGAGCTAATAGATTATTATTAGTCGCAAGGCGATAACGGTAAGAAATATCTTTGGAACGATATGCATCATTAACTAACTTACCATCTTTGATGAATAAAAATCGGTTACAAACTTTGTCAAGTTCCCCTAGGATATGCGAAGAGATCAGGACCGTAGTGTTTTGTTGTATTACGATTTGTTTAAGCGTTTCTCTAAACTCCAAGACCCCGGTGGGATCAAGTCCGTTAGTAGGTTCATCCAGTAATAATAATTTAGGTTTAGGAAGAATGCACATCGCTAGGATCAATCTCTGTTTCATTCCCATAGAATAACTGCCTACTTTTCTTTTTAAAGCGGCACCGATTCCAGTAAAGTCGGCAGCTTTAATAATGTCTTCCTTCTTACAGTTTCTTAACTTTCCGATCAAGCTCAAATTATCGTAACCGCTAAGTTCGGTATAAAGACCGGGGGCTTCAATACTACACGAAAGATTGCTTAAAGCTTTTTCCCGTTGTGAATGTAGATTAAAGCCATTGATCACAATCGTTCCGGAATCTGGAATTAGTAAAGAAGCCAACAGTTTAAAAGTCGTTGATTTACCAGCCCCGTTAGGACCGATAAAACCGCAGATCTCTCCTTGGTTCAAACTAAATGAAATGCCTTTGATCACTTCATGTTTTCCAAAGCTCTTGTGTAAATTATCGACCTTCAGTATTTCGGTCACCTAAGGTGCCCCCTTTCGGGAAACTATGCACAGATGGATTTTTGATCATATTGATAGTTGATCAATAATTAACTGCTTATTAAGTACTGCCACCCACAAAAGTATATCATAGTTAATAGTTTTTGATTGTTCTATGGTTATTGTTGTCTAAAAATGCTTGAATTATATTTCTTAATGTAACTTCTTTAGTGCATTAACTTCATCCAGACAAGAATAGCTGGCTATAATGAAGTAAGCCAGTCAGTAAATAGTCGATAACAGAATGAGGATTTATAATACTCTATCGATTACCTGACTAAAAATTCTTTTTTAGGGCAACTGTGTTGTGTTATTCTGAATTTAACACAATAACAAATAGCAAACGAGGTTTGTATTACAACAGATTTTAAATCCATTTATAAAAACATGCATAGATGCGAAGTCAAGAAATTCCTTGAGGGCATTTAGACTATTAATAATTTATTGTTACTAGGATAATAAAACAGTGGCGTCGAGTAAATGGACTGCCTAATTAACTTGCATTATGGTATAGTACCAGTAAATCATTACGTAGTTTAATCCATAAAATTAGTACTAATGGCAATCCGTAACATAGTATTTGAGAAAGGGATACAGAATGAAAGGATTTAAATTACTCTTCATCGAATTAAAGAAAATTTGCAATGTTAAAAGAACCGTTATTGTCATTGCCCTTCTTTTTGCATCTTTCTACATGTTTTCCCCAATCAAAAAAATCAATAAAAACTATGATTATGCAATTGGTAATTACAAATCCCTTATTAACATGTTAAATGAACAAATATACCATATACAAGATAACTCTGTAATATCCGCAGAACAATCGCGGGCCGTCATGTTTATGCAAAAGGAAATCGAATTCGATAAACGCATTATTAAAACTATTGAAGAAGAAAATTGGAAATACTATAACCAAATCAAAATTGAGATAGCGGACTATGGTGGTCAGATATCCCAAAATATGAAAACCCGCTGGGGTGCTTTTTTGAATTATGAAAGCGACCGTGATTATCTTAATTATTATCTCGAGCATAATATTCCAGTCGACGATTACGGGAGTGCTGCTGATTCTCTGATGACACTATTCTATGGGGTGGTACCCATGGCTTTATATATAATTGTGCTTGTCTTTGGATCGCTATCTTTATCTAGGGAGTATGAGACGGGTAGTATTAAAACCACTTTTACGCAACCATATTCACCCTTTAAAATTATGCTGGTCAAAGTTACTGCGATTGTCATTTATTCTGTATTTTTAGGAGGCTTCATCAGTAAGTGTGGGTGGAATTTAGGCCTAATAAGGTAAATCAATCTGTAGATTAGAACAGGTAATAAGAATTAAATCGATCATATTCTTAGTATTCCGAAATCCATAACTCTTTCTGA
>JAEZBR010000025.1 GCA_023426935.1 Bacillota bacterium
TTACTGATTTCCACAAGTACCTTCTTTAAATTATTCTTTTAAGCACTAGTTTTTATCCGATCTGTAAGACTTACTTCAACTTTATTTTCGGTCCTTTTTGAAGTGGAATTTAACTTTTCACTTCAGCTCTTATCTTTACCTGATATTATTATGGAAAGCCATATACTTCGGATAATCTATTGAAGTTACCATAGCTCAAAGAGAAAAACGGAACGTTCACGACATTCAAAGATGATTTTTATCATCGCGTTACTTCTTCAAATTTTAAACCAAAAGGAAGTAAACCTTCTGTGATTTGTTAAGAAGACATAATTAAGCATGAATAGTCGATAAGTTTATTTTTTATAAGGTTATAGTTTCTTAGTAAGGGAGGAATATTAGATGTACCACGCTAGATTTAAGGGAAGTCATTACGAAGCCGGTTATAAATACGGTAAGCTTTTAAAGGAACACGGGAATATAATTAAAAAATGTCCGACTTTTGAGATAACCGAGGAATTGAAGGCGTTCGCCCAGAAGTGTTTACCGGTATATCGTAAATACTATCCGGAAATAGTCCAAGAGATCCAAGGAATGGCGGAGGGGCAGAATAGTCCGTTAGAAAATATTATAAATATTCTTTTCCCGATGTATTGTTTCAAACAGCAGAATCATTGTACGGCTTTTGCGCTATCCGATGGGAAGAATATTTTCTTGGGAAAAAACAGCGACTTCCTTGTCTCAATTGAGAAACTCTATCAAAATTGTTTATATAACTTAAATAATTCTTATACGTTCAACGGAAATACGACTGCCTTTATTCAAATCGAAGACGGAATGAATCAACACGGATTGGCTGTGGATTTAACTTTTCTCTATCCGCATCTTCATAAGCCGGGATTGAATGCCGGAATGTTAGTCCGATATCTTCTAGAGAAATGTCTTACGGTTGATGAAGCGATTTCAGCCTTACAAGAATTACCGGTTGCTTCCGCCCAAACGATTACCTTGGCGGATAAGAATGGAAAAATTGCGGTTGTGGAATGCAATCCGGTAAAACTAGTTGTTCGCTATCCGGAACCAGACGAAAAATTTATTGCGACCGCCAATTGTTTTATCTCCAACGAAATGAAGGAATATAAAACTCCGAGTAATATCGACAGTTGGAATTCGGAACTGCGCTTTCAGACTGCGAATAATGCTTTAAGAAAGAAGCAGAATATTTATTCCTTAACTTTCGTTCAAAATCTTCTCGCGGGAAAATATGGTTTTATCTGTCAGTATGACCGTAAGAAAAATGCCGACACGGTCTGGTCGGCAATTTATGACTGTAAGAATATGAAATTCTATCGGGTTGAAGGAAATCCTTCCCGAAAACCCTTTAAAGAAGATAAGCGATTAAAATATTAATGCCCAAACTTCTTTAATAAAGCGTAGAGGTTCTTCTTGGTTTCTTCGGTGGTTGTATCGGTGAATAATTCATAAGTAACTCCCGAGAAACCCACATCGACGATATAAGGCGAATAGCCGTTGGAATAACAGATCAATACCGCTTTCTTGGGATCGATTGCGCCTAAATAATAGCTGAACATTTCTTTGGGGCCAAAAACCATTTTAATGCCACCCAAATCCGCACACGAGATCATAATCGTTTTCTCTAAATGTTCCGGATGCGCTAACAGATGTTCTCTGGCGACTTCCCCAGTCTTGATCTCACTCTTTTCCCGTTCTGAAATAACTGAAGGCATCTTACTATAATCGATAGGTCCTAAGTCATGAACCAGCGGTAGATTTTCCGCCGTATAACTAAAGTTTCCTAAAGGCAGTTTCTTTTCTTCTTCTTTTCTTAATTCTAATATCTTTGCAACTAATTTATTTCCTAGAAACTCAACCCCGGCATAGTCTTGACTCGGACGGGTGAATCGCGTGGAGACATCGCCAGCTGCGCTTTGGAAGAAAGTAAAGAACTCGTTCGGATATTTTTCCTGCAATTTTTTGATTACATAACCGGGATATTCGGAAGTGAAATACGGGGTATCACCGTTATGAATTGTCGGATGGCAATTATAAACAATGGCAGTTCCTAACTTTGTTTCATCGTCATAGAAAGAAATCAGATCTAGGAAGATTTTATCGGTAGGATGACTGGAGATCCGACTATGACCGACACCGTCAAAGAAAACATGTTGGTGCGTTAAAGAAGGCTTATTTATTTCTTTCCAAATTAACGCTTCAATTCCGGTCGTCAACTGACCCAATAATTGCTGCTGATAAACTTCGTCCCGGGCATCACCCGCAAAGTGATCGTGAGTCGCACTGATCGTGACTACAACTTTTTTCGTACTCTTTTTCTGGAAATATAAACTTAGTTCCAATTCTACTTTAGTCGGTACGCCTAACGAATCGATCGAAATAAAATAAAGAATGGTCTTCTCATCGTCGAGCCCTAGAATCCTAGCATGCAGATCATCATGAAATTTGAAGATCTTATTTACCTGCTGGGCAAATCCCGCTTGTTTGACCGGTACTAACGGATTAACATTAATCTCTGCAAAAGTGATTTTCATAAAGTTCCTCAATTCTTTATTCCCATTATACACTAGTGTTATAATTAAACTCATAGAAACGGAGAAACAAATAATGATTGATTTGACTAAGTTGACCACCGAAAGACGTAATCCGAATTCGATGGAATTAGACAAGATGAGTGCTTTGGAAATCGTAACTTTGATGAATGAAGAGGACAATAATGTCGTTAATGGAGTTAATGAAGTATTGCCGCAGATTGCTCAGGCTTGCCAATGGGCGAGTGAGAGTATCTTAGCTGGTGCCCGAATTATTTATCTTGGAGCCGGTACTTCCGGACGTTTAGGCCTCTTGGATGCGGTTGAATGTCCGCCGACATTCGGGGTCGATCCTTCTCAAGTTGTGGGCTTATTAGCCGGTGGTCCTTCCGCTTTTGTCAAAGCCGCCGAAGGAACCGAAGATAAAGAATATTTAGGTGCCGATGAATTAAAGAATATCAACTTAACCAATAAAGATATCGTGATCGGCTTAGCCGCTTCCGGCAGAACCCCGTATGTTATCGGGGGCTTGAATTATGCGAATGAATTAGGCTGTAAAACCGTAGCGGTTGCCTGTAATAAGAATTCCAAGATCGGTTCGATTGCCAAGCTAGCGATTGAACCGGTATCCGGTCCGGAAGTCTTGACCGGTTCAACGCGATTAAAATCCGGAACTTCCCAGAAGATGGTTCTCAATATGATCTCAACTTGCTCGATGATTCTGGCCGGTAAGGTCTATGAGAATCTGATGGTCGATGTTAAACCGACTAATGAAAAGTTGGTGGCCAGAGCGACCAATATTATCGTAGCCGCGACGGATTGTACCTTAGAAAAAGCCCAGGAGACTTTTGAGAAAGCGGATCGATCAGTCAAGGTCGCAATCGTGATGATTCTGCTAGATTGCGATGCGAATAAAGCGAAAGAATTATTAGATAAGAATCATGGTTTCATCCGCAAAGCTTTAGATAATAAATAGGCTTATAGACCAGAGTTAAAGCTCTGGTTTTTTATTACCAAATATAAAAAATCAAATAAAACTTTTTTCTTGTTTTTAAAGAAAAAGCGGTAGTAATTTACCGCTTATCTTAAGCCAGCCAGAATCGTAATAAACAATTCCGTGCGTTGTTGTAATGATTTAATACTTAAGCTTTCTTCGAAGCTATGCATCTTGAACATATGTGGTCCCAAGGCATCGATCGCCGGCACTCCATATTTCATGAAGTAAGATGCATCCGAACCGCCGCCAGTGGTTTGCTGCGGCAATTCAAGGCCTAGTAATTTACCGGCCTTACAAGCATTCTTATAAACCAATAAACTTTCTTTTGTCTTATGCATCGGGGTTCCTAGATAAGTTTCTTTCATCGTCGTTTTAGTTCCCTTAATGAAAGGTTTACTGATTACTTTTTCGATGGTTTTTCTAGCCCATTGAGCTTCCTTATCGTCACCGACCCGAACACTGACTTCACATGCCGCATAAGGGGGAATAATTCCTAAGTCTCTGCCCCCGTCATCGATCTTACCGAAATTGAATTGAATACCCCGTTTGTCATCATTCGCCTGGTAAAGTCTAGTAATGATCGAAGATAATTCAACTAAAGCATTGCGACCGTCTAAATAATTAACCCCGGAATGCGCCGCAACCCCAGTTACTTCAAGGTGGAAACGCATGCCGCACTTTCGGGAAGTAATGATTCCGTCTTGGTTCCGTGCCGGTTCAAACACATAAGCCGCATTGGCACCTTTAACATATTTCTTAAAGACTTGCTGGCCAAATGGCGAACCGACTTCTTCGTCCGGATTATAGATCATCACGATTTCAGAATTCGGTAAGAGACCTAGTTCCTGGGCAAGTTTGACCGCATGACAAGAGACGATTACTCCGCCTTTACAATCGACGATTCCTAATCCGTACGCTTTATCGCCTTCAACTTTATAAGGATGTTTCTTACAATCTCCGGGCTTAAAGACCGTATCTAAATGCGCATTCAGAATAATTTTTCCCTTAGCGTTCTTAGACTTTAAGATTCCCACCACTGCGGTCCCAAATTCTGGGGACTCATGATGAATAATCTTAACACCTTTAAGCTTGCTTAGTTCCTGATCGACGATGGCGACGACTTGCTTATTACCTTCAAGATTTCTGGTACCGCAATCGATCTTACAGAACTTTTGAAGCGTTTTAATCTCTTTCGGCAGATCCTTCGCACTGCTTTCTTTAATCTTATTTAATTCTTCGTTCGTTATTTTACCCATCCGAAATGTTCACATGCCTTTCTTAAACCATCTTCTTCGATTCTGCTAGTTACGTAATCAGAGTTCTCTTTAACTAAATCAGTCGCATTACCCATGGCAATTCCATACTTGGCCGCCTTGATCATCGCAATATCGTTATTCCCATCCCCGAAGGCAGCCGTCTGTTCGATGGGAATATTCCAGAGCTCGCAAAGTTCTTTGATTGCCGTTCCTTTATTGATACCCTTTAAATTAATTTCATTGGCTAAAGAAAGATGGGTGACACTGGAATTAGGTAATTGTTTCGCTAACTCCTTATATGCATCTAGATCTTCGATATAGAATAGGAACATTAAGTTTTTCTCGCCGTTCCATTTCTTTGCGGGGGGAACCATCCGATATAAGCGGGAGAAAATTTCCTCATACTTAGAACCGGCAGAATTTAAATAACTATGTTCCTGATCTGACCAGCGGTAAGTCAGATGATTCTTCTCAAAATATTCGACTGCCGTTGCTGCATCATTTTCATCCATGAAATGTTCGCTGATGATCTTACCGTGTTGATAGATTCTCGAACCACCAAATGCGATAATCGCATCGAAATTAGCTAAGAAACTTTGCGGTAAAGTGACCATTTCTTCATTCGTCCGACTGGTGTCGATCACTAATTTAATCCCCTGTTGTTTCAATTGTCTGAAAGTTTCTTTCGTGGATTCGATCGCATCTTGGATCGGATTGTAGAATGAAGTTCCGTCGATATCGAAGAAGATTACTTTAACTTCATTCATAACTTCGCAATACCTTTTTGATAAGTCTGCTTAACCTGATAATCATCATCGATCACAATCAGATCCGCATCGTAGTTTTCTTTGATCAAGCCTAGTTTATTGCCTAAGCCTAAATAGGTTGCCGGATTGATCGTCGCCGAATTAATCACCGTTACTTCATCGGCACCGGCGATCGTGATCATTTTCTTAACTTCGTCGATTAGTTTATTCGAACTGCCGGCTAATCTGCCATCCGGTAAATAAGCACAGCCGTTTTCTTTCACTTCGACGACGCTTAAGCCCTTCTCATATTTCCCGGGTTGCAAACCTTTGACCTGCACCGAATCGGTAATCAGGATCAATTTATCTTTACCCTTACATCTGGCTAAGATCTTGGCGACCGCGAAATGAACATGCACGCCATCCCCGATCAGTTCCGCATACATGTTATCCTCGGATAAAGCGGCCCCGGCCGTTCCGGGATTACGATGATGTAACCCCCGCATCCCGTTAAAGGTATGGGTGAAACTGGTCGCCCCGTCTTTTTCCGCTTGTAAACATTCTTCATAGCTGGCACCGGAATGTCCGATACAGACTTTGACCCCATGCGATGCACAATACTTGATCAGCTTATGTTCCTCATCCATCTCCGGAGCGATCGCAATCATCTTGATCTGACCATCGGCTTTACTCTGCCAACGGATGAATTGATCGACATCCGGTTTCTGTAACTGCGTCAATTCCTGGGCCCCTCTAAACTCTGGCGAGATCTGCGGTCCTTCAACATGGATTCCTAAGATCGTTGCTCCTGCTTCAGGATGCTCGATTAGATCCGCCAAAATCGGAAAAGAATTCAGCAGATCACTCTCGGCTGCGGTCGAAGTCGTCGCCATAAACGAAGTACAGCCTTCTTTTAATAGATCCTTAGCCCAATTATTGATTCCTTCTTTAGTTGCTTGGTTACAGGTTATACCCTGATAACCATGACAATGTACGTCAATTAATCCCGGTAAGATTTTTTGGTCCCCATAATCTTGATCCGGAGTCTGACTATTATAAGGCAAGAGCGCAGTAATAATACCGCGCTCTAATTTAACCTGAGCCGGAGAGAATTTCTCCTCGATCCAAACTCTGGTACTTTGAATTATCATCTAAAAATGCTTAACTTTGGGACCATACTTCGTATAAATCGAATCATTGTCGAAACCGTCGACGTTCTGCGATTGGAAGACCGGAGCTTTAATACCCTTGGCATCCAAAATCTTGATTGCTTCAGTCACAATCGTATCGAGAATAAACATCGAAGCGATTGAACTGGCCGGTCCGGTTTGGATTTTCCCAATCGTCATTAACGCATCGCCGCTTGGGCAGCAGTTATCGATGACCGTATCGACGCATTCGAATAAGCGTTTACCGCTTGAATGACGCGAAGTCGCATTCTTGGATTGTTCTAAGTTAGTCAAGGCGATCGTATACACGCCTTCCTTCTTAGCCCGCATCGCCATCTCGATCGGTAAAGCGTTTCTTCCGGAATTGGAAGTGATGATCATGATATCACCCTTCTCAATCTTGTACTGATCATAGATTACATCCGCGATTCCGCTTAACTTCTCCAAAGCCCCGGATCGCTGAGCGCCATTACTGGTTAAGGTATCCGGATCCAACATCGCATCGACATTGCCTAAACCACCGGCTCTGGCGAATAATTCGATTCCGATCATATGCGAATGTCCGGTACCGAAAGTATGAATGATATGACCATTCTCAATATTCTCCGCAAACTTAGCGGCTACTTCTTTAATTACATCCTTATCCTTCTCATAGATCACCGGTAATAACTCGTTGATCTTCTGCATATATTCAAATTCTTCAAACATGTTTAGACCCTCCCTTTATATTTTTCTAATAAAGCTTGGTTATGTTCTTGATATCCTTTGACCGTATTGTCATAAACTAACGGTACTTCTTTACCTTCAGCTTCTAAGTTCCGAACAATTTCCAAGTTGATACTCTGGGCAATAAAAGCACCGGTGATTGAACTTACCGAGCAGACCTTTTCCGGTCGGCCGGTTTCTAACAACGCATCGCCTTTAGGGCCGCAGTTATCGATTACGACATCACCGAATTCATACAGGTGTTTGCCGCTAGGATGTCTAGACTCTTCGGTCGAAGTATGTTGCCAACTGGTAACGACAATGACCGGATGATGATTATTCTTCGCGGTGATCGCCATATCGATGACCACACCGTTGATTCCGGAATTGGAGATGATAATGAAGACATCTTCCGGGCGAATGTCATACAAAGCGTATAACTTATCCGCGATATGCGGACGTCTTTCAAAAATATTATCCTGATCACGGAAATCGGCATAAGTTACCATTCCCTTGATTACGAAATCCGACATATCGATATGATGGATCGGAACTAATGCGCCTGGACGGCCTTTCATTTCCATGCCGAATCCGATTGAATGACCGGAACCGAAGACATGAACGACACCGCCTTGGGCAATCGCGTCGGAACAAACTTTCGCGGCTTTGGCGATATTGTCCTTCTCTTTGTCATATAGATTATCGAGTAACTTCATTAATTCATCATAGAAAACATTCAGATTGATATCTCTAGCCATTAGGAGTTCCACCTTCCTAGATACTTATCCGAAATAGCTCGGTTATGAACATCGGCACCTGCAATATTCGCACTGAATAAAATCGGGCAATCTTCGCCTTTTTCGACGAAATAGCGATAGGCTTCTCCCGTTAACATCTGGGCGATTACATTTCCCGCAATCGTACCGACTTGGCACATTTTAATTCCCGGAGCGACTTCTACGTTGGTATCCGGATAATCCGCACCTTCATCTAATACTAGATCCGCAAAATCCGTAGTCTTCTTTCCGGAAGAATGTCGACTGGTTGCCGCATCGGCCGCTTTCTTGGAGATGACCGCAATTACTTTATGGCCCTCTTCTTTAGCTTTCTTGGCAATCTCTACACATAATCCTTCGGATGCATCCGTGCAGGTAATAATGAACATGTCCCGCGGATCGATCTTATATGTTTCCCAGAACTTCGGGGCATATTCTTCTTTTTCAATCGTCGTAGGATCATTGTATTGTTCCTCGGTAATTAAACCTCTTAAGCAGAGATCCTTGATATCGCAGCGGTGAAAAGGCATTAAACCTCCAGCCCGATATCCCAACTCCATCGAAAATTCGCCATCATTCCCAAACCCTACCAGTTGTACGATGCCATCATTCTGCATGCACTCGCCCAACAGGGAAGCTGCCTTGACAATCTGATCCTTCTGAGTCTCTTTGACCCAAGCCAGATGACGCTTCGCAACTTCAAAAAAGTCCTTACAATCAGTCATTTTATAGTTCCTTTCTGTGTAAATTCATTATAAACTTCAAACCCCTTTCCTACAAGGGTGGTTAATGGTGTATAATTAGGCACAAAAGGAGCTATTTATGGACGTTACGACTCTTATTCTCGCTGCAATGGCCGGTCTGGCCGTTATGGCCTATTATTCGAATCTATTTGTTAAATATCGCAAAGCATTGGCTGAATACAAAAGCACCAATCCCAGCTGGACGAAGGAAGATTTTTCTTTAGTTCCTCGGATCGTCGAATGTGTACTTATTGCCATTGCCTTGGCCGCTTTGATTTATGGAATCGTGATTAATGATCTGACCTTCCTATGCATGGGCGTCTTAATGTTATTACTATTCTCGGCGGATCTTTTGTTAACCGGTTCCCGGTTTATTCTGTATCATGATAATAAAACTTTCTTCGCAAACAATGAAGCGATACCTTTCGTGAATATTCGCGGATTTACTGTCAATAAATTCGTACCGACGATTGGTTTTGTGACGGTTTCCCGCTTTGCCGGATCTACTTTCAAGATTAATGCCGGCAGTTATCGTTATATTCAGCATAAATTAGAACAAGATAAACTTCAAAAGAAAGAACTTAAGGAAGCGAGAAAGAAACATGCAGCTTAAAATATATCGATTCTTATTTTGGCTATCGCTGATTATTGCGGTGGCAACGGTTGGCCTAATCGTCTTGCTCTTCGTTTTCCGGGACAGTTTAGCCGGTGGCTTAGCATATTGGATCGGCGGCTTTGTGATTATGAATGTCTTGGTTATTATTCTCTATAAATTCCTCGAAAATAACTTAGATAAGATTATCATGCAGAAGGCAGCCTTCCGGGGCGAAGTAGTCTTAGCGAACATTACCGGAAATAAGTTCATCTGCGGAATCAGAGATACCAACATGAAGAAATTTATTCTTCAAAGTATCTATGTTACTTACTACGATTATGATTTGAATCCTCATGATACGGTTATTATCGAGAAGCTGAATTATGGCAACTACGATATTCCGAAAGGTTCGGTCTATATGACCTATAATCCCAAGCATCCGGATCGGGGATTGATTGTTCAGAATGTTATTATCTCCAACATTCCGAAGTTAGCACCCTTAGTACGGAAGTATGAATCCGCTAAAACGATTCATGTTAAGTACTTGGATACCCACTACGATGACGGATTAGTAATCAGAACCTTCGCGGAAACCGAAAAGATCGAAAAAGAAAAAGCGGAAGTTAAAGCTCAGATTGCTAAGGAACAGGCCGAAGAAGAAAATAAGAAAACTAAAAAATAAAGCTCAACCGAGCCTTATTTTTTTATTTAGTTTTCCGGAATTTGAATCTCGAAGACCCCACCGTCAGAGATAATTTTATATCCTTTTGAATGGAAAGATAAGATATTCTTACTCTCAAACGCAATCGTGACCGAACTTTCATCTTCCATTATAAACGTGAAGTAAATCTCACTGTCGGTAATACTGATGTCCGATTCCTCGCCGACTTTAACTTTCTTCAGCGCTTCGAAGACTTCCTTGATTATTTTAGGATCCGTTACTTCACATTGTTGGATCTGGGCTTTGAAGTATTTCATCCTAACCGGCAGATTATTGTAAAAGTTATTCTTGAAATTAGTCATTTCTTCATCGTTATAAAAGTCGAAGAGATAACTATTCGTTTTAACCGGTTCATATGGTTTTACGGCCAATTCATCCGCGGCTGAATCAATCGTTACTTCGATTCCTGTAACTTGGTCATATTCCGCAAACGGTAAAGCATACATCGTCTCGAAACTTTCTCCGGCTTTGATCGGGGTTTGGCGATAATAGCGTTCAAACGAAGATTCCTTGATTACTTCCTTATTCTCATCCAGATATTTGAAAGTCATAACAACTTTAGTTAAAGAATATTCTTTCATCTGATTGGTAAGCGTGTAATAGACTTTGATTACGCCGCCATTATCGCGCTTCGTACTTTTTAAACTTCTTAATTTAAAACTGACGATCGGAATGTTATTCTGATCCGCGTAATCGACAACAATTATTTCCGCAGGAATAACCGTCGTTTTATCGTCGGTCTTTTTGGAATTACAGCCAACTAAGTTAAAGCTCATTAATAATACCCCCATTAAAATTAAGATCTTTTTTGGTTTCATAGTTCAGTCCTTTTTCTTGAGTTCTTCCCAACCGAATCCCGGTCCTCGGGGATTATCGGTGGTAACGATCTTGTTTCCTTTCTTAAAGGCGTAACGATTAGTCGAATGCACCAGATGTTCATCGCCATACTGATCGGCATAGCGTTTATTTCCTAGGAAAGAATCACTGAATTGGCGGTTAGCTTTATCGAGGGCTTTCTGCCGGTTCTCATAAGCACTGCGTTGGATCTGGCTGATCTGATTACTGGTTTCCCGATTTATATCTGCCCGTTGCTTGGCAGCTTTGATTCTGTCCATCTCCATCTGATGATAAATCTCGCTGGCCTTTCTAGCATCCTCACGCTGTAACCGATTCTTTTCATTGATTTGCTGCTGCTGTCTATTAAGTTCTTTTTTCAAATCATCCTGCCAACTAATACCCAGGCAGAATTCTTTATAAACGCAATTATATAATTCATCAAAATCGGCTTCCGTCGCATCGCATAGTGTTCGGTTTAAGACTTTCCAATAGGTTGAGTGATTACCCAAAGACATATAGCGTCCGCGAGAATCGCGGGAAAGTCCAGGAAACACTATATTAACCAATCCCATATTAAGCGGATCGTTTAACAATGAGGAAGGAATCGGCGTTTCGAAATAGTCAGTGCTTTCTTCCGCTTCAATTAAAGCACTGAAAGCGACGGTACGATGGGTTCCCTTATAAACATAGGTATATATTCGCGTCGCCCCATAATAATAGTAAGAATTCAAGACCCGATCCGGGTTTTGTTGCGCATATCTTTCTTTAATCTCATTAAACTTTTTTAACGTTAAGTCAGCGTAATCGGCTTGGGGAGCGAAGATTGAGACTACTTGCGTTCCAAATTGGAAGTTTTCAAACTTTCCGTAAATACTCTTGGCGCTTAGATCCAAGAAATCTTCGACTCTCATAAACGAGCGATGTAAAGATCCATAATTATCGAAAGTATTTTCCCGATAATTGTTTAAATAATCCTGCTGATAATTAAGCGGGCTAAAATACTGAACTTTCTGCCTATTATCAGATGAAAGCGCGGTCAGGTTAAAACGAAACGGATAACCGTAGCCGCCATAAACCGGTCGGGAAGCGATGGTTGCTTTCCAAGATGCCGGAAGGTTAACGGAAAGATACTTCAAACCCTTTTCATCTTTAGCGATTACCTGATTCATGTTTCTTATGTTCTCCCTAATTAGTTAAGGATATCTCTAATTAGATTATACTAATTTCGGGCGCTGTTGTCCAGTCTATTTTTTAAACCGCTTAACCATCTGAAGTGAAGAGTTAAATTCCACTTCAAGACCCGCGAAGTTGAATTTAGTCTTATAGGAACTTCTACTTGAACTTAGTCTTACACGTATAGGATATAGTTATCTTGCTGGTTGGCTTTGGGCTT
>JAEZBR010000072.1 GCA_023426935.1 Bacillota bacterium
ATCTTAAGCAGTTTGTCGATGTTCTTCTAAAATTTAACCTCAGATAGAAAACAACTTATGGTGATTACCCGTAAGTTGTTTTTTCCTTGTATTTAAACACCTTTTATTCTTCATGCGTAATTACTACACTTAAGCTGTGCAGTCGAGTTTAGTAAGAGAGAACTGTAGATAACTAAGACATCTTTGTTCGTAAAATCGATATAGTCTGTTAAGAGATCACTGGACATATATCTTAAATCAACTAAGGTTATCGACTTATAGCCTTCAATCAATAATGGTGCTAAAGAGCTAGTATAGGAATCCCTAAAGATAACTAATTCTTTGCCCGAAGTATCATTCGGATTCTCAATCGTAATCAAGGGACTGGCACCAGACAAATAGATATCGTAACGATCTAAACTATCATAAGCCTCATAATCATAAACGGTCGTTACTTCCGGCTTTTGAAGGTTAGTTACTTTTGCGCTCTCAATTGTTTCACTGGTTAGATAAAATAACAGTTCCGGTTCCATCTTGATTCCCAATTGCCCATAATAAACGCCATAGAAAGAAGCCAAAGAATTAACGGTATAATTCTCACTGCTCATAAAGCCCATTTTTTCGCTTAAATATTTGACTAGCGGTAATAATTTTTCTTGGCGCCAATGGGTATCGGTCCGATAGTAACTTTCTTTATCAAGTAAGGGGAACAAATCTAGATATTCAGCTTCAGTCACTGCATCCTTAAATATTTTGGCGATCTTTTGACTGTCGGCTTTAAGGTGTGCCGAATCTTCGTAATACTCCTTACTAGGAATTACACTGACATAATAATTATTAATCTTGCCCTTAAGATATTTTTCGTAGATTTCATTCGTCTTGGTTGCAAATTTAATAACTCGTTCTTCATTCAACTGATAATCAAGCTTGTAAATATACCCGTCATTTAAATATAATCCGGCTGCATCTGACTGCTTGAATAGATTTAATCTCGATAATGAAGCTAGGGTACGGAAACTATCGCGGGCCGGAAATTGATCACTGACATACTCCGAAAAATCCTCGGTATAAGTTCCCTCGAAGAAACTATCCCAAGTAAAGGTTGGAAAAGAAGCTAACTTTCTTCGCTCGGTTAAGGAAAGTTCTTTATCCGGTTGAATAATCCCATAAATTCCAAGTGCAAGGATAATCAGAGAAAAGAGACCGATAGTTAAATATTGACTGATTTTTTTCATTAGAAGCGGAAGTATAAGAACGGATTAAAAGTTCCGTCAATCAGGTAGGCGGTAACTAGCAACAGTACCACCACCATGATAATCGGCTGTCCGATCTCAATCACTCCCTGTCCTCCTTTCTGCGAATCCAATTTCATTACGATATTTTTTAACAAGGGACTAGCCCCGATAAACGCTATAATTACAATAACCACGTAACTTCGCAAATAATATAAAGTTTCGGAATTGATGAAGGTTCCGGCGCTGAACATTAGCTTAAGCTGACTCAAAGCCAAATTAAAATCAGTGTTTTCGAATAAACGGAAACTGATCACGACTAAGACAAAGGTTACAAACCAAGTTAAACATTTCGGCAATTTATCAAGGTAGGTTTTTAGTTGTTTCTCCAAGATTAAAAAGATCGCAAAGAATAATCCCCATAGAACAAAGTTCCAATGGGCACCATGCCATAAGCCCGTCAATAACCAGACCACTAAAATATTTCTCAACCATTTCAGTTTGCTTACCCGATTACCGCCTAAGGGAATATAAACATAGTCGCGGAACCAATTCCCTAGAGAGATATGCCAGCGCCGCCAGAAATCCGTTATACTTGACGCGAATAACGGATAGTTAAAGTTTTCCAAGAACTCAAAGCCTAACATCTTACCTAGACCGATTGCCATGTCGCTATATCCCGAGAAATCAAAGTAAAGTTGCAGCGTATAAGCGATAGCCTCTAACCAAGCGGAAGTAAAAGTTGGCGAAACAATTTTTAATTGTGTTACCAATTCACCTAAGACATTCGCGATCAAAACTTTTTTTCCTAATCCAATCACAAATCTAAAAATCCCCGATGAAAGCTTTTCTCTGGTAACTGGGTGATCCTTCAATTGCGGTCGAATATCTCCATAGCGTACAATCGGTCCGGCAATCAATTGCGGAAATAGCATGATATAGGTCGCATAATCGATGAGATTTTTTTGCACCACTTCCGGATTCCGATAAACATCTACCAAATAACTCAACTGTTGGAAAGTATAGAAACTGATTCCGATCGGTAAAATAACATTCATTAGTTTCAGATTCATACTCAATAACGAATTGACCGTCGTGATTAAGAAATCCATATACTTGAAATATCCCAATAAACTAAGTGAAACAATCACCGCTATAACTAACCAGATCTTCTTTTTCTTTTTAGCGATTAATAAACCGAATAAATAGGTTATTAACGTGGTAATTAATAATAGAAACCCATACTTAGGTTCCCCATAAAAATAGAAAATGATACCGGCGATAACCAGTACCAAATTCTTTAATTTCTTACCCACAAGAAAATACACTAAACAGGTAATGGGCAGAAAAACATAGATGAAAGCTAAATCAGAAAACAGCATTTATTTTGCCAAGGCTTCAAACGCACTGATATACTTCTCGGCGTTCTCCGCCATTACCAAGAACACAATATTTCCAACTGCCGAAGTTTTTACCTGAGATTCATCGACAGAAACACAGATCCATTTGTTAGGATTAACGGTTTTCAATAATGATTCCTTTAACTTATTCGCCGCATCGCTGTCTTTCGCTTTGATTAAAACCAACGAGAAAGCTTGGGCATTGATCAACGGTTCGGCACTGAAAGCTTCTTCATACTCAATATCCGTAGTCCCAAAGAAGTATTCTTTCTGATCATCCGGAACCTCTGCCTTATTAAGTCTTCCTAAAACATATTCTTTCGTCTCTTTATCCACATCGACGGTGTCAATAATCTGATCCATGATGGATGAGAGAGAGCCGTCTAAACTTCCGGTATTCTTTTTACTGCATCCTACACTACCTAATACTAATAATCCAACTAGTAAACTAACAATTAACTTTTTCATTTTGGCTCCTTTTTTAGCGTTAAGTACCAACTGCTTCCATTCGCTGTCTCTTCTAGGGAAATAACTCCACAGAAAGTAACTGTTTTTTGGGTAGCGAAGTTGTAACGATGATTCTTTTAATCTTTAATTCGGTCATTCCTAATTCTTTTTCCATTTAATCACACGGGGTTTTAATTCCGTTCACTAGATATACTGTTTGGAAATCTAGATACCTTTGGCTTGTTCGTCATACTGCCTTAGACGATTAATTCTAATCGCACTGGTTATTTTTAAGTACCTTTAAAATCTCTCCGGCATAGAAACGATGATAACCACCTTCCGGATAATACTCTTCGATGACTTTCGGATCACGAATGTTCGCTAGTTCTAACGGCTGAGCCGTCATAATTTTACAAATCAGATTGTAATTGGCTTCCTTGATAATCGGCGTATCTAAGACATAATCGATCGTCAAAGAAGTGTTAGCCAGTTTATCCGCATCTCTTCCGCTTTTTGTGCCTAAATAACTTAGATCTTTGGCATACTTGGCATGATCAAGAAAAGAGAGCGAGTATGTCTGTTCTTTTTGCAGTAATTCCGCGGTATAACGGGAATCGCGAACAAAGATAAAAGAAGCATCATGGCTCCATAACACTCCTAAGCCACCCCAGGAAGCGGTCATACTGTTAACTTTTTCGTCGTTTTTAGTATTGATCAGCATCCAATCATCACCAATTGCCATAAAAGGTGATAGTTTAAATTCCGCAACGGAAATCGTTTTAAAGTTATCCATCAGTACCTCCATCCCTATTTTAACATATATTCTCCGATGGGTTATTTCGATTAACCTTCCTGATTATCGTCATTGAGATCACCTACTAATCTTTCGATTAGATCATGCATGGTAACAATACCTTTAACGCCTCCATATTCATCAATCACAATCGCCATCGGTTGATGCGTCTCTTTCATATTTCTAAACAGAACATCCGCTTTCAAAGTCTCGGGAACATAGTATCCTAAGCGGACAGCTTTTTTCATAACTTCTTCTTTCGTTCTTATTTTTAAACGAAAGTATTCTTTAGTATCCAAGATTCCCACGATATGCTCAATGGAACCGCTACAGATTGGATAAAGACTGAAGCGGCTGTTATTAATAATCTCTGCCCATTTTTCCAGAGGCTGATCATCTAGTAAGACAGTTAGGCTCATTCGATGGGTCACCAATTCCTGCGCACTTAGGTCGTCAAACGCAAAGACATTATGAATGAAGTCTCTTTCGGTCGGGTCGATACTACCATTTTCATTACTAGCATCAACCATCATTTGAATCTCTTCTTCGCCAACTTCTTCATCCTTGGCTTCCGGATCGATCCCGAGAATTCTCAAGATTCCGTTCGTAGATAAAGTCAAAATACTTACAAGCGGTGAAAAGACTTTCGATATTATCGTTATTAAGCCCGAAACGCCTAAGGCTAGACTCTCCGCCTTTTTCATTGCTAAACGCTTGGGAACTAATTCGCCGAATACTAAGGTAAAATAGGATAAGACTAAGGTAATAATGATTACTGACAGCGTATTTAAAGTTTCATAAGGCAACGTAACTCCTAAGGACAGAATCCAATTAACTAACAGATCGGAAAAGTTCTCGGCAGCAAACGCACTCCCTAAGAATCCGGACAAAGTGATCGCAACTTGGATCGTGGCTAAAAAACGCGCTGGTTTACTGGTCAAAACGGCTAAGCGAAGTGCTTTCTTATTTCCTTGTTTAGCCATTAATTGCATTTTTTGATCGTTAAAGGAAATAATTGCAATTTCGGCTCCCGCAAAAACAGCATTCAACCCAATTAGAATTACTTGGACAAAGATTAGAAGCCAACCATCACTATTCATATTACTTAATTCTCCTTGCTGCATAAGTGGAGATATAATAACGAAAATGTCAAAACGCGTCAATATTCGACGAATTCCTAGTTTTAGTTATAATATGTTTAACGTTAGGAGAAGCTTATGAACTACATGGAAGAAGCAATCAAAGAGGCTCAAATTGGAATTCGTAATAACGAAGGCGGTCCTTTCGGTTCCGTAATCGTCAAAGACGGGAAGATAATCGGTCGGGGTCATAACCAAGTACTTGAAAACGAGGACGCGACTTGCCATGGCGAGATGCAGGCAATCCGAGCTGCCAGTAAAGTGTTACATAGTTTCGACCTGAGCGGTTGTGTTTTATATACTACCGCTGCCCCTTGCCCCATGTGTTTAGGCGCGATCATGTGGGCTAACATCGAAAAGGTTTATTATGGTTGTACAATTGACGATACCAGTTCAATCGGGTTCCGTGATGAAAAATTCTATGATTACTTAAAGAGTGAAGATCATCGTGAACTACCGATGATTGAGAATGAAAGAGATAAATGTTTAGAGCTTTTTAAAGAATATCGTTCGCTCAATTCGCAGAAGTATTAAGTTGTAAATAATTTTTCTGTGTCTTATTCATCCTTATCACAACGTAGATGCCCGTTAATAATTCACTTAACGGCATCGCCCACCAAATAGCCTGACCGCCAAATAACCATGGCAGTAACAAGATCAGACCACCGCTCAATAATGCGCCTCGTAATAAAGAAATCATGAACGAGACGAATGGTTGTAAAGTTGATTGGAAATAGTAAGTCGCATAAACATTGAAAGGCAATAGTAAGAAAGAAAGACCATATACTCTGATTATGGTCGGAGCAATCTGTAATACCTGTTCATTAGGTGTCATGAATAGTTTAACTAAACCCGCGGGAATACTCACGACAATCAAGACCCAAATAATACTGACGATTCCGACCGTCAATAAACTATATTTAACTAGTTGAGAAACTCGTTGGGTTTTCTTCGCTCCATAATTGATCGTCAATAAAGGCTGAGAAGCCTGTCCGATTCCGTAACCACAGCACTGAACGAAAGTACTGATATTTACGATTATTCCATAGACCGCTAAAGCGTTAGTGCCTAAATAGGTCATGATTTGTCGATTAAACAGCATGGTTAAAAATCCCATCGCAATGTCAATAAAGAATGTCGAAAATCCCATCGTGATTATTTTTTTCGTTTTGTTTAAGATAAATGTTGGTTTCACTATTTTTAAAGTATTATTCTTACTTCCAAAATGCGTTAACATTACCATGATCGAAACACTGGCACTGCCGACTGTTGCGATCGCCGCCCCGAAAATTCCTAACTTACAGGTAAATACTAAGAAATAATCGCCGAAGACATTGATCATTCCCCCGGCCATTACTGCTTTGGTTGCTAAGGAAGGAGCGTTATCATTCCTTAAGAAAGCCGCCAGCATCTGAGTAAATAAGAAGATCGGCACGGTAAACCGTACTGGCAGTAGATATTGTTTAGCTAGAGGCATCAGCGTCTCATTTGCTCCGAATAGTTTTAATAAAGGTTCTTCATAAAGGTTTAAGCCAATCCATAACAGAATGCTGAATAAAATCGTTAGTATCAACGAAATCGTGAAGTATTCATTCTGTTTAGTTTGAAATTCCCCTTTTCCTTTAAGATTACTGAATAAGACCGAACCTCCGATTCCGGTTAAAAGACCGAAACTGTATAAAATATTCCAAATTGGCACAATGACTGCCATCGCTGCCGAACCTTCCGGGCCATGATACTGCCCGACCATAATCATATCGACTACTCCATAGATCGAAGCTACTAACGCACTGCCGAAAGACGCATACAGATACTTTAAATAGATTTTCTTCAGATTCCCGTTCAATAAGTTCATTTTTTACCTCCGTTAATATAAAAAAAAACGAACAAGATCACAGGTATCTCAACCTGTCACCTTATCCGGTTTATCATTTCTAATGAATGACTCGCCTCCGAGTGAGCAAGGGTTACTTTAGCCGTTTGGAACGATATTGTCAATAACCAAATAGAATAGATCTTAAATAACATCCTAAAATCCTAGGTCTGAGTTAACACTTATTTACTTAGTTTAAGTATTTGTAATTGTTGATTAATCAATAAGTTTCAATGTTCCATACATAATTCATGCATAAGGCAAGTTTTGTCCATCAAAAAACCCTGTATTTACAGGGCTTTTATTAACAATGGTGGGGATGGCGGGACTTGAACCCGCACGGTATCGCTACCAACGGATTTTAAGTCCGTTGCGTCTACCAATTACGCCACATCCCCAACAGGATATGGAGGTTCCGGGCAGGGTCGAACTGCCGATCGCAGAGTTGCAGTCTGCTGCCTTACCACTTGGCTACGGAACCAATGCTTTCTGATTATAGCGAATTACGATACTGTTTGCAACTCAAACACTTAAAATAATTTAGAAATTTGGCTTAATAATTATGCTATGATTTTAATAAGATTCTATGGAGGAAACACACAATGAGTCCAAATAATTCAGCAGAAACAATCGTTTGCCATCAATGTGGAAGAAGAGTTCCCAAAGACGAAAGTAGAGAAGTAGATGGCGAATACTATTGCGAAGACTGTGCCGATGAGGTAGAAGCATTTCATAACTTTGTTGCTTATGATATAAACAAGAAATAACTAGACCTCTATCAACTTCGATAGAGGCCTAGTTTTTTATTAGCTTAATTTAACTTTAACCCAAAGATCAGACAGTTCTTTTCTTAAAACATCGTTGTTATGGAAAGTTTCGTCTTTAGCATTATCGGTACGAGGCAGATAAGCATCGTTGCCGTAGTAAGCTCCGCCTTTAGCCGTTAATTCATCAAGTACCTGTTGGTTAGAAGAAGCATAGCCAACCGTCTCGGAATTATCTAAGGACGCTTCATAAGTTAAGATGTAATTAATGAAGACATTGGCCAGTTTAGGATTCTGGGCATTAGCGGGAATAACCATTCCATCGACCCAACGGTTGGTTCCATAATCTGGAACATAATATTTCATATCTTCATTCTGAGATAGAATATAAGCCGCATCGCCGGAATACATTAATGCCAACCATTTCTCACCATTAGCCATTTCATCGATAGCTTCATCGGTGACATAACTCGGATTAACTTTCGCATTCATATCCTTTAGCCATTCAAATGCCGCCTGAATCTCCGCTTCATTGGAAGTATTCATGGAATAACCCAGATCTTTTAAGGCAATCATAAACGCATCTCTTTCAGAATCATACATATCGATATGACCCTTATACTTGGTATCCTTAAAGATTGCGAACTGTTCCTTCTTGATATCAGCTTCAGATACGTTTGTTGAATCATAAACGATTCCGACCGTACCCCAGAAATAAGGAACCGCATAATCGTTATTCGGATCCCAGTCTAAATTCTTCACTCCGTCCGCAAGGTTACCGAGATTAGTGATAACGCTCTTATCTAACTTCTGTAACATGCTTTCGGAAATCAATCTTTCAATCATATAATCCGAAGGTACTAAGATATCATAAGAAGATCCGGACATCAATTTCGTATACATTTCTTCGTTAGAGGAGAATAAGGAATAGTTAACTTTAACATTGTATTCCTTCTCAAAATTCTTGATTACATCAGTGCCAATATATTCTCCCCAGTTATAAACATTCAATGTATCCGAACCGAATTCTGCAATCGGATCGAAATCCGATTTTTGGGAACTACCGCACCCAGTCATTCCCACCACCAAAGCTAAGCCTAATAACACTGATAATAACTTTTTCATTCTGCTACCTCCTCTTTTTTGTGTTTACGTCCTTTAATGAAAGGAACAAGGTTAATAATGATTAACGCAATCGCAATGGCGAAGATTATCAAACTTGATAAAGCGTTAATACTAGGATTGATTCGTTTGTACATCGTATAGACATAGATTGAAATATTGTTAACTCCAGGACCGGTGGTGAAGAAACTGATGACGAAGTCATCGAAGGACATCGTGAAGGCGATTAAAGCTCCTGACCAGATTGCATCTTTGATCTGCGGAATAATAACCTTAATTAAAGCCTGCCAAGGTGTCGCGCCTAGATCCATCGCCGCTTCCGCAACGTTATCGTCCAACTGCCTTAATTTCGGCATGACGGTTAAGATTACGAAGGGAATACAGAAGGTAATGTGAGCTAGGATCATGGTCAATAGTCCGCTCTTGACTTTGATTGAGACGAAGAATAGCATCAAGCCGATAGCCGTAACAATATCCGGATTCATAACCGGCAGGTTATTGACCTGCAGCACAATTTCTTTCATGATCTTGTGGGACTTAGATAAACCGATTGCTGTAATCGTACCAACGATAGTTGAGATGACGGTCGCGATGACCGCAACTAAGACCGTGTAGTAAATCGATTCCATCATTGTCCGATTCGCAAACATTGCCTCATACCACTTCAAAGAAAAACCGGTAAAGTTGGTCAACGACTTAGAACTGTTAAGTGAGAACAATACGACATAGATAATCGGAATATAGAAGAATAGAATGATTAGAATCAGATAGAGTGAGCCGCCGAATTTATTTTTCTTTTTTTCCATGTTCACTCCTCCTCGTATTGTTTATCTAACTTTCTGGTTAGATACATGCTGGCAATAATAATCAAAGCCATAATCAAGGAGATTGCCGAGCCGAAGTTCCAATCACCGCTAGTAATAAAGTAGGTTTCGATTAAATTACCAATCAGAACATAATCACCGCCACCTAGGAGTTTTGGAATAAAGAAGCTCGAAACGGCGGGTAAGAAGACTAGGGTGATACCCGAGATGATTCCCGGAACCGATAGCGGCAGCGTTACTCTTAAGAAAGTCTGCATCGGATTGGCACCCAAATCATTCGCGGCATAAATCAGATTTTTATCTAATTTCGCTAAAGAGGTATAAATTTGGATAATCATATAGGGTAAAAAGTTATAAACCATTCCTACGAATATTTTGACTTCCGAGCTTAGATCGAAATGCAAGAGAATACCTCTCCAAGCATAAGTCCGTACCAGCATATTGATCCACATCGGTAAAGTGATCAACAAAATCAGCAAAGTCTGTTTAGATTGAGTTTGTTTCGCAATCAGATAAGCTGCCGGATAACCAATCGCAACACAACATAAGGTTGTAATGATGGCAATTCGTAAGGACTGCCAGAGTACTTTCGGAAAAGTCGGATCCGAGAAGAACCGAGCGAAATTCGCGAAGGTAAACTGGAAGATCGTCGTAGAATTTCCTTGCGTCGTGAAAGCGTAGAAGACAATCATCAACATTGGAATAACGATGAAGACCCCAATCCAAACGATATAAGGATAAGACATCCGGGAAAATGATTTCATCGATCTCACCCCTTTACCATTTTATGCATAATATGAATATCATCCGCATCAAACTTCATTTCGATTTTGTCACCTTCAACATAACGTTCGGTGGTCTCTACTTTGAATTCTCGGCCCTGAGTCGCGAAGGTGATTTCATAAGAACCTTCGGTTACGGTCATCGGATCAAAATCATACTTAACATCGGTAATATTAACATTCGTATCATCCTGCAGATTCCACGCTTCCGCACCGGCCCAGGTTTTAAGGTCAGTGGAAATCGCCATCGATTCATGAATTTCATCTGCTGATTTATAAATATCGAAAGCGGAGATTCCGATATTATGACGGGCGTCCTCAACATACTTAGCTTCAACCACGAAGGCTTTAACGGTAATACTGGTATCGTCACTAGTCGCGAAGGTCACTTGATAAGCTCCGGGTTCTAACTTGATATCGTGGGTTACTTTAGCTACGGAGAGATCGTTCTCCTGAGCATCCCAGGCATGGGCATTAGCCCGATCAATCAAGTCGGTATCGTCGATATTTCCCGCATCTTCCATATCGATGAAGAAATCGTTTGCGGTAATATTTTCTTTCGCATCCGCATTATATTGATCATGTTCGGCTAAAACATGCAGGGTAATCGTTTTGGAAGTACCGGAGATGGTCTCAACCATTAATTCATAATGAACGCCTTTAAAGATGCTGGATTTAACTTCACCTTTCATCATGGCTTTCTTATCTTTGACGATATCGAAATCTTCCGGTCTAATCAGAACATCGACTTTTTCCTGCGGTTTGAAATCATGAGTAGCACAGGTATACTCTTTATCATCGAAAACCACGGTCGTGTCATTCTTCATCACGCCTTGGAGAATATTCGATTCGCCGATAAAGCGGGCAACATATTCGTTGTTAGGTTCGTTATAAATCTCTAGTGGCGTCCCAATCTGTTGGATCTCACCATCTCTGATTACGACAATTTTATCGGACATAGTCAAAGCTTCTTCTTGGTCATGGGTAACATAGATGAAGGTAATTCCGACTTCTTGTTGAATTCGTTTCAATTCATGCTGCATTTCTTTTCTAAGCTTTAGGTCTAGAGCACCTAAAGGTTCATCAAGTAATAGCACATTAGGTTCATTGACTAACGCTCTGGCAATCGCAACCCGTTGTTGCTGACCACCGGACAGCAAGGTAACATTACGGTGTTCATAGCCCTGAAGGTTAACTAAATCAAGCATTCTGGTAACCTTTTGTTCAATAAGCTCTTTACCCATCTTCTTGATCTTTAAACCGAACGCAATGTTGTCATAAACATCCATGTGTGGGAATAAAGCATATCTTTGGAAGACCGTATTGATCTCCCGCTTATAGGGCGGAACATCATCGATACATTTCCCATCGAAGATTACGGTTCCTTCATCCTGTTTTAAGAATCCGGCTAAAATCCTTAATAAAGTGGTTTTACCGCAACCGCTAGGTCCTAATAAAGTTACGAATTCATTCTGGTATATATCCAGATTAATTCCTTTTAAAACAACGGAACCGTCAAAACTTTTGACAATGTTATGAAACTCAATTAATTTACGATTTTCGCTCATGTGTTTCTCCCTTAGAATACCGGCGGCGTACAAATCCAGAGGACTTTGCCCAAATGCTGTGAATCATTAACAAGGTAATGAGTACGATCTCCTTTGAAGTAAAACGTCTCGCCCTTTTTAATGATCTTCTTTTCTTCCCCTAAAACTAAAGTTAATCTACCCAATAAAACATAACCGAACTCTTCCCCGTCATGCGGGAGCACTTCTTCACTTCTTCCCTGCGGTTTTAATTCCAGAATAATCGGTTCCATTCGATTCTTCTGAGCGTTGGGAACAATCCAAGTCGTCTTAGAATCTTCTTTCGCATCTTCGAAGAAATCACCAGTCCCGAAGGTATACTGTTCCTCGCTAGGTTCCTTGAAGAAGTCGGCCAAATTAGTTCCCAAGACTTCCACAATATCCGTCAAAGTTGCGACCGAAGGTGAAGCGGTATTATTCTCTAATTGAGAAAGATATCCTTTGGTCAACTCGCAACGGCTTGCTAATTCCGTCAAGGTTAGATTCTTCTTAGTTCGTAATTGTTTGACTCTTTTTCCAATATCCATCGCCATACCCCCTTTTATTCGGTTTTTATTATACTAATACTACAACGATATGCAATAGTTTTTTAAACTTTTTGTTTAGAACTGCTAAACTTTTTTAGGTACAAAAAAGCATCCTTTGCGGATGCTCGTTAATTAGCGTTATGTAATCTAACTTTAATACCAGTCAACCAATCGTCATCCAATTGGTAATAATAGACACCACCGATGTAGGAATCACTTCCGTCAGCGGTCTCTTTAGTCAAACTGAAATTTTCCCGTTTGACTAACTTATAGTAAGTCAAGGCGTCAGTGATTGAAACATTCGTTTTAATCTGCCCTAACACTTTCGTACCTAGTTGGTAAACATGCCAGATATCAAGTGACTTCGCCTTAACCATCATCGCAGTTAAAACTTCTTGGGTTCTTTGCGTCCGATAGATATCGGAATCGCTATGACGATGTCTGGCATAAGTCAATGCCGTCTCGCCATCCATTTCCATCGTCTGTCCTTTGGTGTAACAATACTCTCTTTGTTTATCGACGCTCAGCTCACAGAAAGTCTTCGTTGGGGTCAAGGAGATTCCGCCTAATTCATCGACCATCTCAATAACTGAGTCGAAATTGACAATCGCATAATTCGGAATGTTGTCTAACTCAAACACACCTTCCAAAGTCTTTATCGTACAAGCCGAACCGCCATAGGCGTAAGAATGCGTGATTTTATCATAACTATTATCTTCACAGGGAATAGAAACATACGAATCGCGCGGTAACGAGATTAAATTGACCTGACTATTGATGAAATCGATATGTGCCAACATAATAACATCCGAACGCTGATCGCTAGTATCGCTAGGCCTTTCATCCGTTCCCATGATCGCAATATAGGTACTGGTTCCGTGATTCAAACGGTAATCGATATAGTAATAAGCCCCGACGCCAACAAGCCCGATAATAAGGACGAACACGAGAAAAAGGGCGAGTAATACCCGCCCCCATCTTAATTTTCTTCGATGTTTTTTTCGCCGGGGTTCCGGTTTCATCCTAGAACTTTCTCTAACATCTTCGTTAATTCCGGTAAGGGACGATAGCCGGCATCCTGTACCTGCTTAACGCCATCTTTGAAGATAACGATAGTCGGAATCGACATGATTCCGAACTGTTGGGCAATGTCCGGAGAATTGTCGACATTAACTTTATAGAAGCTAGCTTTATCGCCTGTCGCTTCGGCTAATTTTTCAACAACCGGTCCCATCATTTTGCACGGACCACACCAGTCCGCAAAGAAATCTACCATAACTACTCCGGACTTAATCGCTTCCGGAAATTCTGCACTTGTCAATACTTTCATCTTCTTGACCTCCTGATACTAAACTTATAACAATTCCGCTGCGGCCTTGTCAACAACAATGACCACGTCCGGATGTTTCTGGAGAATACTAGCCGGCATATCTTCCGTAATCGGACCATTAATCATATCGTGAATCGCTTTAGCTTTATTCTTACCACTGGCGACTAAAATAATCTTCTTTGCTTTCATGACCGTCGCAATACCCATGGTGATTGCCTGAGTCGGAACTTTAGAAATATCGTTGTCGAAGAATAAGCGGGCATTATCTTTAATCGTTGATTCTTTGAGGTCGGCAATATGCGTCAAGGAGTCAAAAGAGGTTCCCGGCTCATTGAATCCGATATGACCGTCGGTGCCGATACCTAGTAACTGAATATCGACTTGGTAACCCTTCATCGATTCTTCGTATAAGTCGCATTGTTTCTGTTTATCCGGTCCATCGGCAGGAACGTGAATATTTTCTTCCGGGCAATCCAAATAATTGAACAGATTCTCATGCATGAAGGTCCAGTAAGACTGCGGATGTGTTTTAGGAATTCCTAAATATTCGTCTAAGTTGAAAGTCGTAACTTTCTTGTAGGAAGTTCCGTTCTCCTTATGATCCTTTACCAGCCGTTGATAAGTTCCGATTGGACTGGAACCGGTCGCTAAGCCTAAGACGCAGTCTGGTTTGTTGACGACAACTTCCCGAATCACTTCATAAGTCTTCTCACTCATCTCTTCATAATCGTTAGTCTTGATAATTTTGAACATCTTTTTTCCCTCCATGTTCTTTCTAACCAATTAAAATATAATTTCTAAACCGATAATGCTTGCCCGGGTCTAGAACGATCGTTCCTTCCCGTTTGGCGAATGGTGTGTGATTCTCTTTGAAATCGCTATGACCTTGCCAAGGCTCTAAACAGACAAACGGTGCCTGAGGTTTTGACCAGAAGGCCAAATACGGATAATCTTTCGTTTGAACTTCCACGAACTGTTTCCCATTAGTTAATCTAACATAGTTACTGGTCGGATCTTTGAGAATGATTGTTTCCGCTAGTTTCTTTCGATTAAGTTTGAGTACTTTAGTTTGTTTGGTATCCTTAATAAATTCTCCAGTCGTTAAATCGAAGCGCTGTAACGTTTCTTTCTTCGCCAATTCAAGATAATAATCGGCGAATTTTTCGTTTGGATCTAACGGACAGTTGAAGGCCGGATGTAATCCGAAGGAAAATGGCATCGGTACTTTCGATTTATTGGTAATCGTATATTCCATCGAAAGTTTAGTGTCGTGTAATTCGAATTTAACTTTCAATCTAAAATCGAACGGATACTGTTCTTTGGTTTTCTCATCTGAATCGAATTCCAACACAGCTTTGGTTCGGGAATGTTCCTTAACTTTAAATAAAGCATGTCTAGCCAAGCCATGATTGCCCATGGTATATTTCTTGCCATCAATGCGGTAATAACCGGAATAAGTATGGCCGACAATCGGGAACAAGATCGGATTACGACCGCTCCAGTATTTGGGATCACCTTGCCAAATATACTCAAAGTTGTTTTCTTTGAGGACGAAATGGTTAATCTGAGCCGCTTGGGCTTGGATCTCAACCCAACATTGACGATTCGAAAGTTTCATTTTTCCTGTCTTTCCATAACTATTATAATCCATTTAACTTTTTAAACTACTGCTTATCGGCGACTAACTTAACGATTTGTTCAATTACTTCGACGGCTTTATCCATATCTTCGATTACCGCATATTCATAACGTCCGTGATAGTTACCGCCGCCGGTTCCTAAATTGGGACACGGAATGCCCATATAAGTTAAACTGGCACCGTCCGTTCCGCCTCTGATTGGCGAAGAATATGGTTCTAATCCGACCTTCTTCATCGCTTCGTTCGCCAAATCGATGATATACTTTTTATACTTGAAACAATCGAACATATTCGCATAGGTGTCGGTGATTGTAACTTTAATAACCTTTGAAGGATATAGCGAATTAAGATAATGTTCCGCTTCGATCATTAACCGTTTCATTTTCTCAAAGGCCACTTTGTCGTGATTGCGAATCAAATATTCCATTGTCGTCTTTTCAACATCACCGGTAATACTATCCAGATGGAAAAACCCTTCGCGCTTTTCGGTATATTCCGGACGCATCGGTACCGGTAAAAGATTATGGAAATCAATCGCAATATTCTGGGAATTGATCATCTTGCCTTTCGCATCACCGGTATGAATCAATTTTCCGGTTACTTCAACAACGGCACTGGCAGCGTTGAAATTTTCATACTCAACACCGTTGACCGCATCACCATCTAAGGTATAGGCGAACTTTACTGGGAATTCTTTCAGTTCAAATCCTTCGGTGCCCCGGCCAATCTCTTCATCTGGTGTGAACGCAATCCAAATGTCGCCATGTTTGATTGAGGAATCTTTCGCTAACTTTTCCGCTAAGGTCATAATCTCGGCAACTCCGGCTTTATCGTCGGCACCTAATAAAGTATCGCCACCGGTAACCATAAGACTTTTGCCAATATACTTACCCATTTCAGGATAATCTTTTAATGAAAGCGAATATTGTTCGTTAAGTTTAATATCACTGCCATCCCAATGTTCTACAATCCTCGGCTTACAATCTTTACCCGTAATGCCCTGAGCAGTATCTACATGAGCTAAAAATCCGATTGCCTGAGCTTCAACATTTCCTTTGAGACAAGCATAAAGATAGCCCCGATCGGAGATTTTGGCCTTTATTCCCATTTCTTCCAATTCTTGCTGTAATAATTTGGTCAGATCCAGTTCTTTAGGATCACTGGGCAAAGTATCGCTATTAGGATTTGACTGGGTGTCAATCTTGGCGTACTTCAATAATCTTTCATATGCGCGCATAATTCCTCCTTGAAAAAAAGGGCTGAAGCCCTTTTTGGTTATTTTTTAATGATTAGACCCATGGTTGAGCCTGGTACAGCTGCCGCATTTGCTTCATCGGTATCTAAATGACAAGCCGGTGCGAAAGAATCCGAAACCCGGATTACTACATCATCGAACACCGTTGCCCGATCGGCCGTATCTAACTGGATCTTAACGATCTCACCGTTAGTTACGTTATACTTCTTGGCATCAGCCGGCGTTAAATGAATATGTCTCTTGGCAACGATCAGTCCTTGTTTCAAAGCTACTTCACCATTTGGGCCGACTAAAGTTACCCCTGGGGTTCCATCAAGATCGCCGGATTCTCTGATCGGCGTGGTAATTCCTAAAGTTCTGGCATCCGTCAAAGATACCTCAACTTGGGAAGCTTTACGGCATGGTCCCAAGATTGAAACATTGCCGATATCGTGTTTGACGCCCTTAATCGTTACTCTTTCGTTAGATGCGAACATTCCCGGCTGCGATAACATCTTCTTAACCGTTAATTGATAGCCTTTGCCAAACAAAGTCTCCAGGTCTTCCTGGGTAACATGAACGTGGTGGGCTGAAATCTCTACTAATACTCTTTCTTCACTCATGATTTTGTCTCCTTTTTTACAAAACTATTATAATACAACGCTTCCGACCCAAACAAGCAATGTGCTACTTATTTCAACTGATATTCAGCGATTTTCGTCTTTTCCCGACTCTCACCGTCATCGTGATAGAGATTTTTCTCAAAGTCTATTTTTTCTTTGTTCAAGCACACTTCCAGAAATAGTAAGAAAATTCCGGTGTCGATCCGGTTATAATAACTGACTTTATCCGCTGCCATAATTCCCCGTTTTCCCGGTTGTTGGTAGCGGTAGACCGTCAGTTGCTTCTTATCCGCTTTAACGATCCAAGGTTGCGTATTACAAGCACTAGGTGCGAAACGCACAACTTCCCCAATCGAACTATAATCATCACCTTGCCAGATCTCGCTTAGTTCTTTCCGTTTAGCTTTCTTTAAATCCTTTCGAAACTTATTGGGTAAGGAAACTTTGCTGATTGCCATCATGATCACAAAATCGAGGCCTTGAAATTTATTGTCTTCTTGTCCAATCCCAAACCATAACGAGGCAATATCTTGGGATGCCAAATATAAATCTAATTGTTCACCCAAATATCCGATGTTTCGTAGATAATCGTTCTTCTTTTCACTGTAAAAATATAGGCAGTATTCTTCACCCCGGCCACAATCCGCATCACTGCTTTTAACTATTCTTAGTGCCGTTTTAATCGCTGGATCTAAAGGTTTCAAGGTCAAATACTTTTCTTCAATCATCTTCAATTCCGTTAAGGTTAGTTTTTCCTTGCCTAAATCCTTAAACAAGTGAAACGATTTTCGTTTCCAAATCATTGAATATAAATCTTCAGTCATCGTTCAGACCTTCCTTTCGAGGAATTTTTATCATTTACTTTTAGCTAGGGATAGTATAGAATATTTAAGCATATGGCGGTCGTGGTGAAGTTGGTTAACACGCCGGATTGTGGCTCCGGTATTTCGCGAGTTCGAGCCTCGTCGATCGCCCCATATATAAATTCTCCACTTATGCTCTATTCGTTACAATTGTATTGTATCGCTAGAAGTATAAAAGTGATAGGGTGAATAGTGTCATATTTGGTACATTGTAAGTAAGAAAAGTGGTAATACCACTTTTTTCATTTTAGTTCTCCGTCTAAATGATAGACTATGTTTAACAGCTTAAACAAAGGGAGATTAATTATGCTGCTACATTTGGAAGCACTAACCGATCTAGAATTAACCGATGAAATGATTTTGCGTTAGTTAATCAAGATCCTGAGAATTATAAACAGTCAGGTACTAGCAAAGACCAGCGAATTATCTTAATGGCTAATCCTATTATCGATCTAACCACTAAAGAAAAGATTGGTAAGTTTGTCTTTACCTTTGAAACCCACCAAAGAACTAAACAACTAATGCTGATTGATATCGATATTACTTTGGATTCGGCTCAACCGATTCCGCTAAATTTCTTGGAACGTTTACCAATGTCATCACTCGCTAATGAATATTACTTGGCTTCTATTGGCGATGAAGGTCCACATTTACAAATCGAGACCGTCAATCGTCATGCGGTTGAGCTTGAGAATCTCGAAGATACGACCCAAGCGGTATATATCTCAGCTTTTCCTTTCAACCTAAATATTTATGATAATCTGGATGAACTTAATGACCGTCTAGGAATGAAAACAACCGTAATGATCGAAGGCAATGAATTTAAGATAGCCGGCCTTGACCTTAACTTTATGAGTCCCGGCGATGCCTGTGGGGCTAAAGATGGTGAGACCTTTACCTTCCTTATCGGTACCCTCGTTTCGTATAAGTTTGTTCGAATCGATATTGTCGAAAACATTGTCGATTTTGTCTTGGCCGAAGTAAGCACCGCCATAGGTACGATACCTTGTGCAATAAGGAAATCAGCCTTTGACATAAAAGAACTTTCTCCCGGCAAGGTTTTGTTGATGAAAGCCGATATTAAAGCTGACTTCTTAAAGTAATTATTCCAAGTCCACAATTTCTTATTTTTTGAATATATTTGATCCAAATTATGAAACAAAATAGGTACAAGGTTTTTAACTCAGAGCTAGAACCTTCCATAAATGGTACAAAGATAATACGACTTGAGAGACGAATGAGATTTAAACGATTTTACGCTTGTATTTTATTTCGACCGATATATAATTTACTCACTCAAAAAAGAGAGGTAAAAAATGAGCAAATCTAAAAAATCTTTTTGTTTCGATGATGATTCCGTTTATACTAACCTAACTCCTTCTCAGTGCATTTCAGCTATGTTTGATCATACTGACTCTGACGGTAACTTATATCTTCCTGAATGGCCTAATGATAGTGATGAAAATAAACAAAACCGCTTATATGCTTGCAAAATGGATTGGAATAAATCCGATTGCGATAAAACCGTAGCTGATTATGAGAATCTTTATAAAGTTCTGAGTGAATTGGCTGAAAAGTACGATAGCCTTAATTCTTCACTTGACGAAAATCGAGATCTTCTTTCCGACACGCAATTAAAGGTCTGGAATACCTATATCCAAGGTCTAGGCACAATGAACACTTCCGAAGCACAAAAACGCATAGGAAATAATGTTGCGGCTTATGATGTGGTTATCCGAGCTCAAAGAGTTTATAAATTGATGTCAATGGACGCTCCTAAAATTATCATAACTAACGAAGCAAAGTTGCTGGCTCAAGCGATGGTTATTCATGACTATGCCGAATCAATGAAAATCGTCGATTCAGTTTCCTAGTATTTATTCGACCCGTTGGAATTGCTTTCATATATTTCAACGGGTTTTATTGTCTTAAATTAAACTCTATCTTCAGTTATTTAGCACTCAAAAGCTCTGATTTATAAGACATATTTAACACTTAAAACTCGTAAAAATTCTAGCTCAAGTCGGGAATATCCCATATATGGTACGGATGTCAAATGACCCATAAACGGCCCGTATTTTAGTTTCCTTTTTGCTTGCAGAGTGGTATTATATTCATGTCAAAGGAGGTAGAAATATTGACAAATAAACCAATAAACAACCTCATCTTATAACTAATAAAGTTTATAATTAGCGAATCATTCCGATTACTAATTAAGATAGCAGTTAAGCATAATTACAGCGATATTTATTTCAAATCTATTTGTTATTTTTATTGTCGTCAATTTGTACAAAATCAGTCTCAAATTCAACCAAGGCGGTGAACAAATGAAAAATGATATCCTGAATGGATTCCTTTCCTGGTCTCTTATCTGTCCTTATAACGATGCATACTCAGTTGAAGATAATAAAGCTAATCTGGCAAATCTAAGACATGATGTTTATCAACACAGTTACCTTAAGTTTGAAGCTCATTGGCTCAAAGGTAGAGAACCTTCAATTGAACGGTTCTTAATTATCAATGATCTTCCCTTCAAAGAAGCGCTTAAATTAGGTGAAAAGTATAAGCAGATTACTATCGGTTTTAAAGACAATAACGGGTATTGTGAAATTCAGATTATACCTAATAAAGTCTTTAAACCCGGTGAAACGATCCTGCTGTATAGAAATGTTGATTTAGCGGAAGTGTTCGCAACGCATAAGAATATTAATAATGTTTCTAATAAGGTGTTATATAAACTATCCGCATTGTATCTAGTCCATGATCCTAAGCCATCTTACTTCAAGACTACCGAACGCTTAGAACCGATTATCTAATCAAGCAGCAAAGAAAGAGAGGTTGTCATGAACAACACTGTTTTAACTGATCCCAAATCAGTCTTAGAACAACACCTGAATTCCGGTATTCCGATGGTCTTTATGGCCGCTCGTCATGATGGCGATTTATTTGGTCAACAATTATATGATGAGTTGAAATATGAGATTCGACAAGGCGGGTTTCACTATAATCAAATCGCGGCCAAAAAAAACGCAGATTATGTGGATAAAGCTATTCTGTTTACTTCTAAAAATACGGCGGGTTATCAATACAATGCCGAAGATCTGAAAAATGAGGGTTTGTATTTAGCCGTTCAATATGAACAGACCTCCTTCATCTTTGTCGATCCGGCCGCGAATGCGTTTATCATTTCAGCTAAAAGAGAATCGTTAGGTCAAACACTCAATAGAATCAATCATTTCAATTTGGCGGCACTTGAAGAATACTTTTCGCAAATTTATCATCATCATTTTGAGATTGAAGAGATCATTACCGAAATAACTAAAACCCATGGTCTCTATGATACGTTGCGAAGAGAAGCACCATATAACCGCTTGATGAAATATCGACAAACTGGGTTTACGATACCCCAAGCCTTCATGACCAAAGAAGATAAACTTCCAGAAGAAGTTGAAGATAAAATTTCTGAAGTAATTAGAAATATCAAAGAAGGTATTGCTCAATCTGACTTAACAAAAGATCTAGTTAGGGTTAGTTACTCTGTTTATGATAACAATCAGTCACTTTCTAAAACTACAGTATTCTTTATTAGCATTTCGGTAAATATCGACGATTACTATTACGAGTATCAAAATACTGAACAGGCTTCTACTTTAAGTTGGCTGTTTCAAACGATTCTTACTGAAAGATTTGGGGTTGAAAATCCAAGTAGATATATATTGGCGGAAGACAATTATGATATCTACACCTATGCCAATGCAATGTATTCGATAAATGACGGTTGGATAGAATGGGAACCTGGTGACTTCTCTCATTATTAGAGACATCTCAGTGTTGAACCTTTTATTGTTATTCATTATTAAAAGAAAGAGAGGTTACTATGAACAATACAGATTTAACTGACCCTGAATCAATCTTGAAACAACACCTGAATTCCGGTATTCCGCTGGTCTTTATGGCAGCTTACCTTAATGGTTTATCGTTCGAAGCAAACGAACAACGCTATTTAGAACTGAAAGATGAGATCCGCCGAGGTGGGTTTCATTATAACCAGATCATCGCAAAAAGATTCGTCAATTACTATTTAGAAAAAGCTATCCTGTTTACTTCTGAAAATACCGCAATGATCAAGTATACGGCTGGCGATTTGAAAAACGAGGGCTTATATCTAGCGAGCAGATATGATCAAGATTGTATTCTGTTTGTCAATTCGGATGGAAAAGCCGAAATTATTTCGACCAAAAAAGAATCGTTTGGCACCGTAATCAAAAGTTATGATCATTTACAATTATCCGAGCTTGAAGATTACTACTCGAAAATCTACGCTCATCGTTTCAATATTCAAGATATCCTTCCGGATATTACTAAAGCTCATGGTCTATTAGATGCGATGCAAAGAGAATCGACAGGTAACCAACTTAAAAGCTACCACACAACCGGGTTCATTATTCCAAAGTCGCTGATGGCCGGTGAAGATAAACTGGAGGCGGAAGTTGAAACTACTATTTCTAATACTATTAAGCAAATCAAAGATGGGATTGAGGAATCAGGTTTAGGAAATAATTTAGCTAAGATAAGTTATTCGGCCTATGATTCAAATCAAGCTCTTTCCAAGGTGACAACCTTCATCGTTAAAATTTCGCTGAATACTACCGATTACGCTAACATTTATCACAACGATGATTTGGCCTTTGTCCTTAACAAACTCTTTCAAACTATTCTTAAAGAAAAGTTTAACGAAGACGATTCCGCTAAGTATATAAAAACTTACGATAACTTCGGTTTATTTCAATTCGCCTTTGCAATCTATTCGGTAAACAAAGGTTGGATCAATCTTAACCAAAACATAAAGGGGGTATATTGATGGACATGTTTGATAAAGTCATCGGTTACGATTCGATCAAGAATGAACTTCTGCAGATCTGCGATATTATTTCGCATCCTGAAGTATATGAGAAATTAGGGGCAAAGACTCCCAAGGGTATCCTTCTATACGGTGCCCCAGGTTTAGGCAAGACCTTGATGGCCAGTTGTTTTATTGAAAAGACTGGCTTAAAGTCCTATACCGTGCGTAAAACTAAAAGCGGTAATGACTTCTTAACCGAGATCGCGGATACCTTTAACCAAGCCAAAGAAAACGCACCTTCGATTATCCTCTTCGACGATCTCGATAAATTTTCGGGTTCGGACGATGATAAACCGACCGCTGAATTTACCGCGATTCAAGCCGGGATTGACGAAGTGAAGAATGACTTAGTCTACGTTATTGCGACCGTCAATACGATCGATTGCTTTCCGGATTCCTTACTTCGTTCCGGACGATTTGATTGTCAATTACGTTTCTGGTATCCCGATACAACTGATGCGCAGAAAATAATTTCTTATTACTTACAAGATAAGAAAGTTTCAAACGATATCAATATCGAAGACTTAGTTAACATGATGCAAAGTTGTTCCTGTGCCAGTATGGAGTCGATTCTCAACGAAGCCGCAATCACGGCTGCCTATAAACGCGAAGATGAAATAACAATGCAAGATATTATTAAAGCAGTGTTAAAACAACAGTATTCTTTACCCGACAGTTTTACCAAATTGACTTCCGATAAATTGCGAAGCAATGCGATTCATGAAGCCGGTCACTTAGTTGTCGCCGAAGTATTACAACCAGGCAGTGTGGGCTTAGCATCAGTGCGGGTTACCGATACTGACTCGGTACAGGGTTTCATTCATCTTTGTAAACAGATGACTAAACGTTCTGAGATGATAAGCGTTTCGCTGGCCGGTAAAGCTGCCGTAGAGCTATATAACTGCGAGAATTGTGCTGGCGGTTGTCAGAGCGATCTAAATAGTGCCATGAACAGTATTCGCTCGGCCATAACCGAAAGTGGCACGTTGGGCCTGGGAATGCTTTCTTTAAAGAATCGGTTTTATCACGAAATTTCCGACAAGTTTACCGAACAAACTGAATTAGTCGTCCATACCGAATTAGAACGTTATATGTTTCTTGTCAAAGACATCCTGAATAAGAACCGAACTTTCTTAGATAATACTGTTAAAGCTTTAATGGAAAAAGAAGTTCTGACCTATTCCGATATTAAACAACTACGCGATTGTAGCCAAGTAACACTAAAGGGGGAAACTTATGAACAAACTGAACAATCAGCATGACATCTGGTGCTTCATCAACTGCTGCGGTAACCACGAAGACTTACCGGATAATATTATTCCGGCTGATTATGAAATCATGGATCTGGAGGACCTTACAACCTATGAGGTCCAAGAAAGCGAGATTGATCGGGATAGCATCGTTACTAGCGATGGGGTGCATCATCCGATCACCGGTATGATTCCGCCTTATGATCTAAGTAATGAAAAATATGTCTCCCTAGTCAATTCACTTCTTAAGGGTTCTCTACATAAGTTTGCGAATACCATGCACTATTCCTGGCCAGACAAATTACCTAACATTATGTTTGAGTTAGAAAACTGTCACCTTGAAGATTTCGAGAGTCTTATCCAACATGTAAAGCCCTTAGGTTATCACATCGTCGTAATCTGGAGCTTAAGCAATATTTACGATTTAATCGATAAGAACATTCATCGTTTAAATCCTGATAGTAACCAAAATATTCTCATTCTTCATCGAGATAATTTAGATACTTTCCGTAATCTGTATGAACGGAAAGATCTAATAAAGAATTTTGACCAGGTAATTGTTATCGATCGATACGATCAAAAAGCACCGATTATTTCTTCCTTGAAAGAGAATGATTCATTATTACTACCCGAGCACATATTCAACGGTGTTAATAAAGACAGTCTAGATATTATCGACTTGGAATACATCGATACTAGAATGCATTAGTAATACTCCTCATTCAAAGAAAGGCGGTGTCTTCATGAGCAAAACCAAAAGAACAGAGATTATCGAGACATTTATAAGTACCGGTAAGATCTCTGATCAAGTGCTTAATCTATACGATTTACGACAGTTACTGAAGATTCTTTCGGATCTGGATAAACGAATAGATGCCCTTGATGAAATTCAACGCCTGAATGGTTTCAATCTTGAAAGAAGAAAGCAGATCGATCAACTAAACCATCGGGCTGGGCGAATTGAAAACTATGTCAATAATAAATATCATTGCGATCTGCCCTTCACAAGCTTTGAAGAAAGATTGCGAATCGAAAAACAGTATTGTGATGAGAAAGAAATTAACGATGTTTATCTTAATCAGTTCAGCAAAGATGTCTTACTAGCTATATACAGTGATCTAGGACAAGAAGAAGAAGATTTCTACGATATGAGAAACAATATCAAGTTCAATAAGAAGGAGATGAAAAAAGCCTATGAAATGCATAACGGGTTAAAGATCTTAAGTGAATATATGTTCCGCGTTTATGGTGAACAATTAACTGTTTACGACTGGTATAAAAAACGAAAATAACAGTTCTAACAATAACGAAAGGGGCAAAACATGCCAGTAAAAAAGAAAATATCAGTTATTAAGAATGCTAACAAATCCACGTCAAAGGTTATAAAGAAGAACGAAGCAGTGACAAAACAAAAAAGAATAGTTCCAGTCGATTCTCCGTTATTTATTGAAAATAATAAACTAATTGAATGTAGGTCGAAAACAATCCGAAAAGCTATTATTCCTAGTGGCGTAACTGAAATTGGTGAATATGCTTTCTTTGGTTGCAATCATTTAACTAGTATTGAAATTCCCGATAGTGTCACTGTCATTGGTGAAAATGCCTTCGAACAATGTGAAAGACTAAAAGAAATAAATATTCCAGCAAGTGTTACTAAGATAGGTGCTTCAGCTTTCGTTGATTGTATTAATTTAACCAGTATCGTTATTCCCAAGGGGGTAAAAGAAATCGAATTTGCGACTTTTCAAAACTGCGTACGTTTAACTAAGATCAAAATCCCGGATAGCGTTACCACCATTAATGAATATGCTTTCGATCAATGTGAGTACCTAGAAAAGATCAATATTCCAAATAGTATTTGCCAAATTTATGATGGTGCTTTTGAAGGATGCATGAGTTTAAGAAAAATTGTGCTTCCGGCCGGAATTACAAAAATCTGTGATTCTACCTTCTATGATTGTTGGAATCTAGAAAATATTACAATCCCAGATGGAGTCACATTAATTGACACTTATGCGTTTGGTCAATGCCGAAGCCTGCCCCATATTAATCTCCCTGCAAGTGTTATGGAGATAGGTGATTCTGCTTTCTCGGATTGCTGGGATTTGACTAGTATTGAGATCCCCAATGGGGTTACCGAAATAAAAGATCTAACTTTTTGCAATTGCGAAAATTTAACTAATATTAAACTGCCAAACAGTATCACCAAGATCGGTAAGGGCGTTTTCAATCAGTGCATTAATCTAAAAAGCATTGAAATACCAAATGGAGTTAGCAAAATCGACGACGATGCATTTTCAAGGTGTAAGATTTTTTCTATAAAAATTCCTAATAGTGTAAAGGAAATCGGAAAGGAGGCTTTCAGCGACTGTAAAAATTTGACGAAGGTAGAAATCGAGAATGGAGTTGCCAGAATTGCTGACGAAGCATTTTCAAAGTGTGTTTCTTTAACCGGCATAAAAATACCTAGTAGTGTAAAGGAAATCGGAAAGGAGGCTTTCAGCGACTGTGAAAATTTGACAAAGGTAGAAATTGAGAATGGACAAACAAAAATTGTTAGGGGTGCATTTTCGAAATGCAAAAGTTTGAAACAAATTATAATTTCAGGTAATGTTAAAAAAATTAAGATTAAATCATGAAAAAAGAGCTTAATTGAATTAACATTGCTAAACATTATTCTTTTTTACTAATATTATCTAATGATTCTATAACTAAAATGTTATATCACATAGTCGATGTCATTTGTGTTCATTATAAAGGCAGTCATATAAAACCCTTGCAGATTATTTGGTATAACGGCCGCCGCTTTGAGATCGACAAGATCATCAGTTTGGATAAACATGCCTCCGTCAAATCCGGAGGAGTCTAACTAAGATATACCTGTATGATCCAAGGACAGAAGCGCCACCTTTACCTGCAGGATGACAATTCCTGGTTCATCGAAAAAGCAGATTAGAATCATTTCAATTTAAGACTTAAAGCAATCAGAAAAACTCTGGTTGCTTTTTATTTTCCAAGGAGGGAAAAACAACATGAATAAACAAGAACAGGTTATCGGTTATGTTATGGATGAGAATGATATGTATCGGAATAAGTATTATTTCGAAGGGACGCCAACAAAGATCGCATCCTTCATTATGAGCAATCAGTATCAGAAAGCAACATTATCGACTTAAGGGATGCAATGTTATTCAATGTGCTTTCCTATATGTCTGACCAACTGCTCTCCCTCGGTAATACCGTGGTAACACTGGATGAATTCTATTTGTTCTTAAGCAACAAGACCGCGGTCGAATATATCCGTAACTTCTCCAAGCGGGTAAGAAAGCGGGACAGTGCAATAATAATCGCTTCTCAGAATCTTGAAGACTTCGAATTGCCCGAGATAAAAGAGCTGACCAAGCCCCTGTTCGCGATCCCCACTCATCAATTCTTATTCAATTCCGGAACGATCGATTCCAAGTTTTACATGGATACGCTCGGCTTAACCGAATCCGAATTTCAGTTGATCTTGCACCCGCGTAGAGGAACCTGCTTATACCGTTGTGGCAATGAACGCTATTGTTTGGAAGTCCAAGCTCCGGAATACAAACAGAAACTTTTTGGGAACGCTGCCGGAAGATAAATAAAAAATGCCCGTCGGTCGATGTGAGTTGTGGGGGCAACAGCATCGGCTAACGAACTTTTCTATTTTAGTATCATTGTCCCTTACTGTCCATCGTAACGCTTCAAATATTCGGTTCGGCTACCGCATCTCTATCGGTGGAACAGTATCTGACAGTCGAACCATAGTTTACTGCCCTATATATATAAGGAGGAGAAATGTCCAAAACAATTAAGATCATCCTAATTCTTTTATTATTGCCTATTCTATTGATCGGCTTACCTTTGATGGCTTTGGGCAGTGCCTCCCAAAGTCAGAATGAGAAGACTTTAGAAACAGTTTTATATTACCAGGATCTTTCGTCCTGTTCGTCTGAGGCAATGCGATCTGCATTGTCTATAGTGGTAGACGAATTCAAGCAGATGGATTCTAGTGCAAATGAGGATACGGATCTAGTCTATGCTAAAGTAACTTATCTTTATCTGTATCTTAAATCAGGATCCCGACCTTTCAATAGTGAGAGACTTCCTGATTATCTTGCCTGCTTTACCACCGGAAGTTTAAGCAGTGATCTGGATTCCTTCAGTCAAAGTTTCAATTACTCCCTTAGTGATTCGGATCGAGTCTCCATTGATTCTCTGAATGATCAGGCACAGAAACTATTGAATGAGAAGATGCACGATTCCTGGCTGGTCGGAGTCATCGGGGAAGAAAGGATCCAAAGCAGTCTACTTTCCGAGCCTCCTGAGTTTCCTTTTTCTTCACCGATCGCAGGCGACTGGACTAAGAAAGTTACTTCTGAATTTGGGACCAGAGATCCGATTACCTTAAGCGATGGCACTGTCACTTCCGCTTACCATACCGGTTTAGATCTGGAAGAATCCTATGGAAAAGATATCTATGCAATCTCTGATGGAACCGTAATCGTAGTCAGAGAAGACAAGACCGGCCTAGGATTATACTGTGTGATCGACCATGGCGGCGGGATCTTCAGTGCTTATGGGCATACTTCAGCGATCACGGTTACCGAAGGTGAGAATGTCATAAAAGGTCAGAAGATCGGTGAAGTCGGATCAAGCGGTTGGAGTACCGGAACCCACTTACACTTAGAGATCATCCGTGATCATGAAGCCGTTAACCCCCGAAAATATCTGAAATTGAACGAGTAAATCCTATATCATATTCGAGCCGTTGTTCTCCTTTCATAACGAAAAAGCACTGCTTGACTTATGTGTTTAAATGCTATATTGATAATGTTGTGAGTACCTACCGCGAACCGCCTTGGTTCGCGATGTCTAGGCTCACTTCTTTATTTTGCAAAAGTTCAAATGCTCCTAAAATGTCCTAAAAAGGCTAGTTGATTGTTGGCTGATTTAATGCTAGACTTCAATTAATTGAAGTATTAATTATCTAAAAGAGCCAAACAGAAATGAGGGAGCCGATATCGTAAAAGAAAATAAACAATTAGAGAAATAACCGTACATTATTATCTATGTACTTTTCTTATATCGAAAAACACTAGTCATCGTGACAGTCAAAGGGGAAAAGGATTCTGAAAAGCTTTATCAAAGGATTATCGAAGTTCGCTTTATGTTTAACCGTCGTATTTATGACCTTAAGTATCGGCTTAGCTACTCAATCACCAAGCAATTATGTCTATGCCACTGAAGGAGATGTCGAGGTAGATGCGACTAACTTCCCGGATGCCACATTTAGACAATGGGTACTAGATAAGATTACAAGTGGATCTACTACGCTAACGGCACAAATGATTGCGAATACTACAGCGATTAATGTGAGCAATAAGAACATTGCCAGCTTAAAAGGTATTGAATACTTCACGGCGTTAACAAAGCTGGTTTGCAGTAGCAATCCACTAACAGCCTTGGATGTCAGCAAGAACACGTTGTTAGAACATTTGTATTGCGGCGCTAATAAACTATCGGCATTGGATGTCAGCAAGAACACGGCGTTAACAATATTGTCTTGCCTTAGTAATAAACTAACAGAGTTAGATGTCAGCCAAAATCCGTTGTTAGAAGTTTTGCGTTGCTATAGTAATAACCTAACGGTTTTAGATGTCAGCAATAACCCGAAGTTAACAGAATTGTATTGCGGTGGCAATAAACTAACAACCTTAGATGTCAGCAAGAACCCGAAGCTGAGCTTATTGTCGTGCTCCGTCAATCAACTAACAGCGTTAGATGTCAGCAAGAACCCTGAGTTACAATCTTTATATTGCTATAGTAACAAGCTAACCGCGCTAGACCTAAGTGAGAATACTGCATTAGACAGTGCACATATAAAACTAAGCTTAGATTTGGAAAACAAACCCGTTAACCAAACTCCTGTCTTTGTTGCCAAGAAGGTTGGAAATAAATACGTTTTTAATCTAAAACAAAATGATGCCGCGTTGAACGCGGTAAACATCAGTGAATTGATTTCTAATGGTACCTATGATAAAGAAGCGGCAACCATAACTTATGATTCAAAGCCCGATACAACCGAGAAGATTACTTACCAATATG
>JAEZBR010000073.1 GCA_023426935.1 Bacillota bacterium
TCCAGCATTAATTCGTTTGACTCATCAACGATTATTGCCGGTAACAGTGCAGCGGTAAATATCGAAAACTTCGTTTATATCGGAATGGGAGCTTTCTCCAGTGCCGCAATTACTTTTACTTCGCAGAATATCGGAGCGAAGAATCTAGGGCAGGTCAAAAAAATCATGGGCTTGACGATGTTGCTGGATATTATTTCCGCAATCCTAGTTGCCGGCGTGATCAACCTTTTCGCTTCATTCTTCCTATCCTTATATACTAACGATCCTTCGGTCATTCAAGCGGGAACGGTTCGCTTATTCTGGGTAACGTTATTCTTATTCCTAAACGGTATTTTAGATATCTTCGCGAATTCGATGCGGGGTATGGGACATTCGGGAATTCCGACGTTATTGATGCTGGTTGGTGTCTGCGGCTTCCGATTAGTTTGGCTCTGGACCGTGTTTCCGCAATATCGTTCCTTACCAATAATCTATCTTTGTTTTCCGCTCAGTTGGATTATCACGGCCATATTTGAAGGACTCTTATGGCTATACTATTATCGGCGCTTAATGAAAAGTAAGATTTGAGATATGATATTGGTGAAACGGGGATTAAGATGCGCTTTCGGAAAATAATGTTTACTGTCTCTATCAGTACGCTAATCGTTCTAATCTTAATGAAGATTGGTTTCTTTAAGTTGGAAAGCAGTTTTGGTTATCCCTTCAATGTGCTGATTATTATCTTTCTTTTGAGCGGCGATATCTTATTATTTCAGCATAATATCGATAACAATCATGAAGCGGGAATAATCAACTACGATAATGTCGATATTCTGAAGTATGTTTGTTCGATCCTAATCTTAGTGTTGCACCTGAGACCATTTGTGGCCTACTCCAACAGTTTGGATTTTTTCTTCAACAATATTATTACCAGATTATGTGCTCCGACTTTTTTCCTGATTACCGGATACTTTGTGGCCAAAAATGAGCGTAAAGATCCCGGATATATTAAGAAATTTATTAAGAAGACAATTCCGATGTATTTGGTTTGGAGTATCCTATATCTTCCGGCGATCATCGGGACGGCGATCAATAATGTTCCGTTAGTTAACAGTTATCTGGAAAAGTTGAATATTCCCCAGGAATTTATTGTTCCGTTGGTCGTTTTCTTAGCTCCGATTGCCTTATTGTTGGCGCTTTTTTATACGGGCTTTTATTATCACTTATGGTACTTCCCGGCGGTAATCATTTCGCTATTGATTCTCGCTAAATGGAAAAGTAAATTTAAACTGAAGTATTTATTGATTATCTCTTTTGTTTTACTGCTGTTTGGCGCCACGGAAACTTATTACGGGGTTTTACCGTTTAGCGTTCAGGAAGTTTTATCTTATTATTATCAGGTCTTCTTCACGACCAGAAACTTCTTATTCTTTGGGTTATTCTATGTGGTACTTGGATATCATCTCGGAACGAAAAAAGATCCTTATTCAAAGTATTCTTTCCTAAAACTGATTGTATGGATCTTTTTATTGATCTTTGAAGCGACGATTTTACAAGATACCGCCAGATTAAACAGTAATATTCTGCTTTCCTGTATTCCCTTAGTATATTACTTATTTACTTCAGTCATCTATCTTACCAATATCATTAAGACTAAATTTCCGTTTAGAGATCTTTCGAAATACTACTATCTGGTTCATCCGATGATTATCTTTATCGTAAATAATTTCTTTTCGGGGATTAAGAAAAATCCGTTTTATTATCTTCTTGGTGTCGTTATGGTCACGCACCTAGTTTCCTGGCTAATAATTAAACTTAAACAGAAATATCGGAAATTGGTTATCTGATGTATTAGCCTTGATAGGTTAATTTGTGCTAAAATGACTTATATGGCGCAAGTCATATGTATATGACTGATGGGGAGCGGTCATATACTTTTTAGTGGAAAAGGTAAGAATTAGTTTAAAGTTTATTTTAGCGTGCTATGATACGGGTAGGACAGATAGCAACTGTCTTGACAGGATAAAATTTGGCAGTTAAAATAAAATAGTAATGATTCTCAAATTGGAGGAAAGATGCGAAAAAACTATTCTCGTCAACGCGAATTAGTGTTGGCAACAGTTAAAAGTCATAGAACTCATCCCACGGCTGATGATGTTTATTCCTACCTTCATCCGCATAATCCGGCGATATCCTTATCGACGGTTTATCGGAATTTGAACGAGTTATCCAATGAAGGAGTCATTAAGCAGCTTGACGTCGCTGACGGTACCCGTCACTACGATGGTGAGCTAAGTGATCACGCACATGCCGTTTGTTTACAGTGTGGTCGCGTTTTCGATGTAGAAGTGACAATCCCCGATCTTAAGATAGAGCCTAGCCTTAACGGGTTTGAAGTAACCGGTTATTCGTTGGTCGTCAATGGAATCTGTGCGGATTGTCAGCATAATGCCAAGTCATAAAAAGAAAGAGGTAAAAACATGGCTGATTTAAAAGGAACGAAGACAGAGAAGAATTTGTGGGAAGCATTCGCAGGAGAATCTCAAGCTACTAACAAGTATAGTTATTTTGCTAGTCAAGCTAAAAAAGAAGGCCTCAATCAGATTTCCGAAATCTTCATGGAGACTTCCGGAAACGAAAGAGAACACGCTAAATTATGGTTCAAGTTATTAAAGGGTATCGGTGATACTCCGGCTAACTTAAAAGCGGCAGCAGCTGGTGAACACGGCGAATGGACCGAAATGTATGCCAGAATGGCTAAAGATGCCAGAGAAGAAGGTTTCGAGACTATCGCTAATCTATTCGACGGTGTTGCCGGAGTCGAGAAAGAACACGAGAAGAGATATCTAAAGTTATTGGATAATCTTGACAAGGGTATCGTCTTCAAGAGAGATGAAGTTGTCGTTTGGAAGTGCGGTAACTGCGGACACTTACATGTAGGTAAGGAAGCACCGGCGGTTTGCCCAGTATGTGCTCATCCACAGGCTTATTTCCGGATTCAGGAAGTTAACTACTAAACTTAAAAGACGAACCTTCGGGTTCGTTTTTTGGTGGCTTGGAAGCAGGGTTCCCATTGAAAGTAAAGAAACTTAATGCTAGACTTTCAATTAGTTGAATGATTAATTAAGAGCCAACCAGAAATGAGGAGCCGATATCGAAAAAGAAAATAAACAATTAGGGAAATAACCGTACATTAATATATATGTACTTTTCTTAGATAGAATAAATCGTCATTGCTCCAGTCAAAGGGGAAAAGGATTATGAAAAGCTTTATCAAAGGATTATCGAAGTTCGCTTTATGTTTAACCGTCGTATTTATGACCTTAAGTATCGGCTTAGCTACTGAATCACCAAGAAACTATGTCTATGCCGCCGAAGGAGATGTCACAGTAGATGCGACTACTTTCCCGGATACCACATTTAGACAATGGGTACTAGATAATATTACCGGTGGCTCTACTACGCTAACGGCAGACATGATTACGAATACTACAGCGATTACTGTGATCAGTAAGAACATTGCCGACTTAAAAGGTATTGAATACTTCACGGCGTTAACATGGTTGAATTTCAGTCTGAATAAACTAACAACCTTAGATGTCAGCAAGAACTCGGAGTTAGAATATTTGTATTGCAGCATTAATGAACTATCGGCCTTAGATGTCAGCAAGAACCCGGAGTTACAATATTTGCATTGCTATATTAATAATCTAAAGGCTTTAGATGTCAGCAATAACACGGCATTAGCAGTATTGTCTTGCGATAGGAATAATCTAACAGCATTAGATGTTAGCAACAACACGAAGTTAGCGAGATTAGAATGCTATAGTAATCAACTAACAACCTTATATGTCAGCAATAACACGAAGTTAACATATTTGGATTGCGATAGTAATCAACTAACAGCTTTAGATGTCAGCAATAACACGGCATTAGCAGTATTGTCTTGCGATAGTAATCAACTAACAGCATTAGATGTTAGCAACAACCCTTTGTTAGAAAAATTGTCTTGTGCTATCAATCAACTAACAGCATTAGATGTCAGCAACAATACGGAGTTAACAGATTTGTATTGCGGTAGCAATCAACTAACAGCGTTAGATGTCAGCAACAACCCTTTGTTAGAAAAATTGTCTTGCTATAGTAACAAACTAACCGCACTAGACCTAAGTGAGAATACTGCATTAAACAGTGCAAATATAAAACTAAACTTAGATTTGGAAAACAAACCCGTTAACCAAACTCCTGTCTTTGTTGCCAAGAAGGTTGGCAATAAGTATGTGGTTAATCTAAAACAGAATGATGCCGCGTTGAACGCGGTAAACATCAGTGAATTGATTTCTAATGGTACCTATGATAAAGAAGCGGCAACCATAACTTATGATTCAAAGCCCGATACAACCGAGAAGATTACTTACCAATATG
>JAEZBR010000010.1 GCA_023426935.1 Bacillota bacterium
TGCTTATATAGTCCCATCCGGAAACAAAGGTTCTGAACCCGGAATTTATGTAGGGTAATCGTTTTTAAATGACCCCAGAAACGGGTGTGCCATGGCAGTTGTGATTTATCCATAAATAATATCTTAACGCATTCAAACTACCTACTCAAGATAAGTCAGTGTATAATTAAGCTATGAAATTCAAGAAAAAAGAGATTTTAGCGATATTTATCTTAATTATCTTAGACCAAGTGACTAAGATTTTAGCGACAAACTACTTTAAAGATGGGGATATAACAATTATTCCGAACTTCTTTTACCTAACTTACACCGAGAATACCGGGGCTGCCTGGAGTATGTTGGAAGGACAGATGTGGTTCTTCTATGTTATTACGATTGCGGCACTGGGATTATTTATCTGGTACTTAGGCAAAACGAAAGAAAATGCGAAATTAGAACGCATCTCTTTAACCTTAATGATTGCCGGAACTTTCGGTAATTTTATCGATCGAATATTTTTACAGTATGTCCGTGATTTTATCGGGTTCTATATTTTCAACTATTCGTTCCCGATTTTTAATGTGGCGGATATGGAACTGACAATTGGGGCGGCTTTATTAATTATTAGTTTTTTAATTCCGGAGAAGAAACATGAATAAGATAATTGTTACCAAAGAAAATGAAGGTTTAAGGATTGATTCTTGGCTAGATAAAGAGGTCAGCGGTCAATCGCGAACCAAGTGGCAGGAAATGATTAAAGACGGTGAAGTTTTCGTTAATGAAGAAAAAACGAAAGCGAACTATAAGGTCAAAGCTGATGATGTTGTTAGCTATGAAGATCCTAAGCCCAAAGAAATGAAAGTGGAAGCGGTCAAGATGCCGCTAGATATCGTCTATGAAGACGATGATTTATTGGTTGTCAATAAACCTAAGGGTTTAGTCGTGCATCCGGGAGCGGGAACGGTTGAACCGACATTGGTATCGGGTCTTTTAGCCCATTGCCAGAGTTTATCTGGGGTTAACGGAAAACTACGCCCCGGAATTGTGCATCGGATTGATAAGGATACGACCGGTTTATTAGTAGTGGCGAAGAACGATAAAGCCCATCGCTTCTTAGCGAGTCAGCTGGCGGATAAAACTTTATCGCGTAAATACTTGGCGTTAGTTCAAGGCGTGATTGAACCGGATAACGGACTAATCGATGCCCCAATCGGTCGGGATCCTCACGAACGTACCAAGATGGCCATCCGAGCCGATCATTCTAAACCGGCCGTAACGGAATTTATCGTCCGGAAAAGATTTAAAGAGTATACTTTGATTGAATGTCATCTTCAGACCGGAAGAACGCATCAGATTCGGGTTCATTTAAAATATATCGGTCATCCGATTGTCGGAGATCAACAATACGGTAAGAAGAATAACGATTTAGCATCTTCACAATTATTACATGCGTATGAGATTTCCTTTATTCATCCCGCGACGAAGAAAGTCATGACTTTCAATGCGGATTTACCCAAGGAATTCGCGGATATCCTAGAACACTTAGAAGAAAGAGAGGAATTATTCAAATGATCCAGATCACTTTTCAAGATGTCGTAATGTTACAATACATCAACTTTTTCGTGACGAGATATAATTACATTATGGTGCAGGTCACCGGTCAGACTAATAATGTTTGGTTGGCGAACCCCGGTAATTCGAAATTTCCGGTCATCATGATTACGAAAGATAATTATGCGCAAAGCTATACTTTCGACGATCAGAAAAAAGCTGTCTTTAAAGCAATTAGCGAACAATTAAAAACTCAGGGTAAACGTTTAGAAATCTATGTATCTAATAACAGCGAAGCCCCGGAGACCGGTGATGATTTTCTTAGGGTGGCTGTGGGACCGCAATGGAAACCGGATCCGGAACTATTAAACATCTTTCCTGATTTGGATAAAGTGTACCAATTGGCTTCAACTACGGATCTGCAGAATCAATATGTTGAGTTGAGTCATAAGATCAATCAGCAGAATAGCAATATGATCAAGAAGGCGGTTCAGGCTAAGACCTTCGGTAAGATGGTTCATAAGAATAACAAACCTATCGTAAAGCCTTATATGACTTATGTCTTAATGGCAATTTGTATTATCGTCTATTTATTCTCGCTGTATCTTTCAACCATTACCACCGACACCGTCTCGATTGCGGTTCTTTGTGGGGCTTACTACAAAGCTTTCGTTCTTGGGTTGAATGAATGGTGGCGCTTATTATCGGCCGGTTTTGTCCATGTTTCAATCTTTCATCTCCTAATGAACTTAATGGCTTTATATTATTTCGGAAAGCTGATCGAAAATATCTACGGACATAAGAACTTCTTGATTATTATCTTGGGTTCCATCATTTTCGGAAATCTCTGGGTTTTAGTCGGGGATAAGAATAATGTCGCTAACGGAATATCCGGGGGTTTATATGGTCTGATGGCCGCGATTATGATTTACTATATCGATACGGGAGCCTTTAAAATCCCGGCGTTACGTAAACAGTTTATCTATCTGATTGCGGTCAATGTTATGATTTCGTTTATGCCTGGTATTTCTTGGTTAGCCCATCTGGGCGGCTTTATCGGGGGGTTCTTTTTATCCTTTATTCTCTTTAAACATTCGCGATTTGCGAATCTTAAAAAACAATTTATTATTGCGGGAATCGCTTTATGTATCGTGATGGTTTTCTTAGTGACTAGAACCCAGCTTGATCAAATCTATACCGGTACCGATAACGCCGTGGCGTTATTGGCGAAGAATATCAAGTGGGATTGGTACTCCAATCATATTGTCACGGATTTATTTAAATACTATGCCACGCATGGCTTCTAGGAGGAACGATGTCAAATATTATTACTTGGGACGAATACTTTATGGGATTGGCTCATCTTAGTGCTTTACGTTCTAAAGATCCCAATACGCAAGTCGGGGCGGTAATCGTAAATCCGGAGAAAAGAGTAGTCGGCATCGGTTATAACGGACTGCCGTTTGGCTGCGCCGATGATAAGTTCCCTTGGCTTAGAGAAGGGGAGTTGGAAGATACCAAGTACGCTTATGTTGTGCATGCGGAACTCAATGCGATCTTAAACAGCACCCAAAAACTAAACGATTGTACTATCTATGTTTCCTTATTTCCCTGCAACGAATGTGCTAAAGCGATCATTCAGTCCGGAATCAAACATATTATTTATGAATCGGATAAATATGCGGATACTTCGGCAATCCATGCCAGTAAAAGAATGCTGGAAGCGGCGGGGGTTGATTGGGTACAGTTGCCTTACAAAGTTGAGATTGAAGTTAAAGTAAAAAAATAAGCTAAGATACAGCTTATTTTTTATTGAAACAGGTAGGAATATTCTTCTAAGGTCCATTGGTAGGTATACATAATCGTTGCCGGTTTAACTCCGACATAACGAAAGTGCCAGGATTCAAACTCATAGCCGGTCAGATATTCTTTATATTGAGGATAGCGCTGAATGAATCCATACTCATGCGCATGTTCCAAGACCCAGGAATAACCGTTATATTCATCGAAATATAACATATCGCGCCCACTGCCGGAGAGATCGGAAACTAAGCCGGTCTGATGCTCGGAGTAACCGGGACGGGCGGAGAATTTATCCGCTAAAGCGACGCCGGATTGCGCGACATAATCACTGTATAAACCATTCTGTAAACTGTAGGAACGATAATTACTCTGTGCCCGAATCTTGCCATAACCCGCATTAACGGCGGCATCGGATAAGGCAATAACCGCATTTTTCGCTTCGGTGCGCATCGGGTGATTATTGACATAATATCCTCGGGGTAAGTATTCCAAGTCTCCGGGGACATAATCACTGGTCAGGTAATATTTCTTATTGACTAAAGCCGTTAAAGAACCGGGATCGGGAGTCGGTTGGGAATTAGAATAATAAGCCGACCAATCGATATTTTCTTCGGCCACATAATCACCGTCATTATTGATATAGGCGACCGCTTCTTCAATACTCTTGCCTTGATCCACTTGCATCAGATATCTAGCCAAACGCTTGAAATCGAAACTGGAGGTAGATACTAAAGAAGGCAAATCTTTAAAATATTTCATTTCGGAAGCGGTTTGTAACTGCCCTGCTTCTAAAGTCGAAGACAAGGTCTTTATCTCTTCGGTCGTATAACCTTTCGTGCTTAAGGTAATAATTAATTGGGGATCTAAACTATTTTCCAAGACTAATTTAGCCAACTCGGAATCTAAGGAAGCTAAGGTATAACTATTATTAAATGAGTAACCCTTGGCATAAGCTTCCGCGAAAGTTTCGGGATAGTTAGGTTTATCTAAGGCTAGTAATTGTTCCCAGGAATGTGAATTCAGCAAGGGATATAATTCCTTGGCTTGAGTAGCGGTATAACCTTTTTCTTTGACTTTATTGATTAACGCATAGAATTCTTCCGTCGAATATCCCGCAGGATAATCGCCGGTCTTTACTAGATAGTATTCATAGTTATTCAAATTATTCTTATCTTGCTTTAACGCATAAATCATTAAGGGTGAAGATTCTTCTTGGGCAAATTGGGAGACTAAGTTTTTTTGACCAATCGAAATGATTGATTCCGCCGGATAACCCAAAGGCAGCAATCTGACAAAAGGATATCCGAACCAACCTAAAACAATTGCCAGCAATAAGACCGCAAGGGCGGCGATTAAATGTTTCTTGTTCAGTTTTCTTTTTTCTTTAGTCATGGATCTCAATCCCGATTTTATCCTGAACGCGATCTAAAGTCGCTTTGGCGATCGGCCGGGCTTTGGCACATCCTTGGTCTAAGACCGTATCGATCTGATGGCTATTAAGAACTTCGTTGTATCTGGCTTGTAAGTCGCTCAAGGTTTTCTTGACGATGTTAGCTACTTCTTTCTTGAAAGTGCCGTATCCTTCATTCTTGAAACGTTCTTCTAGGGAAGAAATTGGTTCATTATTTAAGATCGAAGCAATCTCAAAAAGATTTGCGAGACCGGCTTGATTCTCTTTATCGTAAGCAATCTTGCCTAAAGAATCGGTCTTAGCGCCCATAACCTTTTTCGCGGCGACTTCCGGATCATCCAATAAGTAGATACAGCCTTTATTGCTTTCTTCGGACTTGGACATTTTCTTCGTCGGATCACTCAATGACATGATCCTTGAGCCGACTTTGGCGACTAAGGGTTCCGGAATCGTGAAAGTCTTTCCATACGCATTATTAAACCTGATGGCGACATCTCTGGTTAATTCGACATGCTGTTTCTGATCTTCGCCGACCGGAACATAATCGGAATCATAAGCTAAGATATCGGCTGCCATTAAACAAGGATAGGCATACAAGCCACAAGTGATATTCGTCTTCTGCTTGGCTACATGATCTTTATATTGAGTCATCCGGTTTAATTCGCCTAGATAAGTATTGCAGGATAATAGCCAGCCTAGCTGCGCTTGTTCCAAAACATTGGATTGTAAAAAGATCGTACTCTTGTTAGGATCTAAGCCCGCGGCTAAATATAAGGCGACGGCATCCCTTAAGTTCTTTCTTAAAACTTCCGGCTCCTGATACACCGTTACACAATGTAAATTCGCAATAAATAAAAACATCTCATAATCATCTTGGTAACCTACAAAGGTTTTTAGAGCCCCGATGTAGTTACCTAGAGTCAATTGACCGGTAGGCTTAATCGCACTTAACATTCTTTTCATTATTGTACCTCGCTAGTCCCTGTGATTAAGGACGTGGGGATCCACGTGGTGCCACCTTAACTTTGTCGTTTGACCTTGTTAGTACTTTAAACTTTGAGTCCACTCCCGGCCGCCACTTCAGTCGCTTCACCATTCCTTTTCAACAATTCAGGACTTTCTACGATGGATCTGACGCTTACTTCGACCGTTCAACGTTTATCTGCTTGAATTTTAGTCTTATTACGCCGAACTTTCAACGATTAGTTGAAATAGTTAAACAGTTTAAGCATAATATTTCTTAGACGGAGGTCATTATGGAAGCTAAAGAAATTGAAAGATTGATTAAGAATGGCCGAGATTTTTGTCGGATGCCTAAGGAAGATCAGGATTATAAAAGCGATCAGGAATTAAAAAAACCGCAGCCGCCTTTATTCAAGGCAAAAATGCGGAACGATTATTTAAAACTGCCGAGGGATTTTTCCGATTTGAAAATCGAGAAAGATTTCTTAAAAATAATCAATGAGCGTTGTTCGCATCGGGTTTATACCGAAGAACCTTTATCAATATTGGAACTTTCTTATCTTCTATGGTGTTCTCAAGGCGTTAAGTCGATTCGCGGGAAAGCTTATGCGTCGATTAGAACCGTACCCTGCGGCGGGGCCAGGCATGAATTCGAATGTTACCTAGCGATACATAAGGTTACCGGCTTAAAGGACGGTCTCTATCATTATCTGCCGCAATTTCATGCGATTGAATATCTTAAAGAAGTTGAGAATCTCCCCGATTTCATTTCCCGCTCGTTAGGCGGACAAAGTTGGGCTAATAAGGCGAATGTGGTTTTCTATTACAGTTATGTGGCATATCGGAGCGAATGGCGTTACGGGATTTATTCCCATCGAGTCGTTTTAATCGACGCGGGCCATATTACCGAGAATGTTTATCTTAGTGCCACCAGTATTAATCTAGGAGCCTGTGCCTTAGGCTATATTGATGAAGAAGTGTTGGATGAGGCCTTTGAATTAGACGGCCAGGAAGAATTTATGTTTTATGCTTGCCCGGTCGGGAAGATCTCGCCACAGGATAAAACTAAAGAAGACGATTTCTATGCCTTTGTGAACCAAGAAAATCTTTAGAAAAAAAGCATAATTATCTGTCGGTATATTATGAAGTATTTCGTTAATGTCGTATAATAATTCCGAGGTGAACACAATGATTCTACTATATACATCGTTCGGCTGCGCCAGCTGCCGTAAAGTTAAAGAATGGCTCAAAGATCGAAATATTCCGTTCGTGGAAAAAAATATCTTTACTTCGTTATTGAACGATAATGAATTAAAACTGTTATTAAAGCGTTCGGAAAACGGGACGGATGATTTGATTTCCAAGCGTTCCAAGATTATTTCCGAAAATAAAGTCGATCTGGATAAAATGAGTACGAATGAGCTGATTGATTTTATCAAGCAGAATCCTTCCGTCTTAAAACGTCCGATTATTCTGGATGAGAAGAAGTTTATGGTCGGTTATGATTCGGAAGAACTTGAAATGTTCATTCCCCGAGGCTTACGGGCGATTGCGGAAGAAGCATGCGGGGAAGACTGTCCTAACTATGCGACTTGTGCGGCTTTACATCAAGATGACTGTAAGTCTAAGGATTTAAATAAACAGTGAAAGTTTTCTTAGGCCTTTCCGGAGGCGTAGATTCCGCGGTTGCCGCATCTTTACTTCAGAAACAGGGCTATGAAGTGACCTGTGGTTTTATGCGTAACTGGGACTCGACGGCAAACGATGATCTCTTAGGAAATCCGACCGCTTTAAATTCCATCTGTCCCCAAGAACAGGATTATCTTGACGCCAAAGCGGTAGCGGATAAACTGGGATTGCCTTTACTACGGATTGATTTCGTTAAGGAATATTGGGATGACGTCTTCAGTGATCTGATTAACGAATATCGTCAAGGTCGAACGCCGAATCCAGATATTCTCTGTAATAAATATATTAAATTTTCGAAGTTTTATGAATACGCCCAAACAAACGGCTTTGAGTATCTGGCAACGGGACACTATGCCGGGATTAGAAAAATAGACGGAATTTCTTACTTAACCAAAGCGCAGGATCTTAATAAGGATCAGTCATATTTTTTGGATCAGATCGACCGTAATTTATTAGATAAAGTTATCTTTCCCTTACAGAATGTCGATAAACCGACGGTCAGAAAGATCGCAAGAGAATTAGATCTGGAGTCCGTGGAGAATAAGAAGGATTCGACCGGAATCTGTTTTATCGGGGAACGGCGATTTAAGGAATTCTTACAGAATTATTTACCGGCAAAAACCGGAAAGTTAATTGATTTAGAAACCGGTGAAGTCAAGGGCGAAATGGCGGGGGTTTTATACTACACGGTCGGACAGCGTAAGGGCTTGATGGTCGGGGGAAAAGGCGGACCGTGGTTTGTGGCCGGCAAGGATGTCAACCGCAATGAGCTTTATATCGTTCAGGGGGAAGATAATCCTTGGCTAATCTCCGATAGCTGCCAAGTGACGAAGGTCAATTGGCTGATTCCCAAGATTCCAGTCGGAAAGATTAAGGCTTCCGCAAAGTTTCGTTATCGGCAACCGGATAATCCGGTTACCTTAGAAGTAAATGAAAAAGGCGTATTTGTTTTATATCCGCAGGGAATCAAAGCCGTCGCCATTGGCCAGCAAGCTGTCTTTTACCAAGGCGAGATCTGTTTAGGCGGCGGTGTCATCGACGAAGTATACAAAGGGGGAAAAGTATTAAATGAAGAAATGGAGCACAAACTTCATGCTTAAATATTTAGAAAATCCCCAATTACAACCAATTACCAAACAGAAAGCAAAATTATCGAAGTTAAGAATGGTTTTGATGCTTATTAATTATTTTATCGGCTATGCTTATCTCTATCCTTGGCTCTATAGCCGTTTCTCAATTCTGATCTATGGTAAAGCAATCTTTACCGTCTGGGAATATTTCTTAGTCTTTATCACGACTCTGGTTTTATCCCTCTGGATCATGTTTCCTTTATTAAAGGAATCCTGGGCTAATTTTAAGTCCGATTGGTCTAAGACCCTAATCAGTTGTGTGCTGGGGCTAGTAATCATTCTGGTTTTTTCAGCTCTTTTAGGTGCGTTGGCGAACTTTCTATCGCAACAAACTTCCAGTGAGAATCAACAGAGTGTCGATACCTTGTTGAAGAACGTACCTTTATTGGCGACTTTCTCGGCCGTTATTTTCGCTCCTATTGTTGAAGAGTTGATTTTTAGGGGAATCTTCTACCGTTGCTTAAGACTGCGGTTAGACGCGACTAGCGCCATGATGCTATCGGGCCTGTTATTCGGACTGGCACATATTTCCCAAGCTCTATTACAAGGAAATTTCGCCGAGTTAGCGTATGTAATAGTTTATGGGTTCCTGGGAATTTTGTTCGCGGGAATGTATGAGTACCGGCAAAACATTTATGGCTCCATGATCATGCATGCACTTTATAATGGGATAGCGATATTATTATCTTTATAGGAGGGAAATCAATTGTCTGAGACGATCGTAGAAGGGCGTTATTTGCATAACCGTTATCATAACCAAACTAATGGATATACGGTCGCTTTAATCCGCCCAAATGATCATCCGACTAAAATTATTACCGTAACCGGCTATTTCCCTCCGTTGAATCCTGACCAGAACTATCGTTTCTTCGGCACTTACCAAGAACATCCCCGCTATGGATTGCAGTTCGTGGCGGATCACTATGAATCGATTAACCCCGAAGAAGAAAGCGGAATCATCGATTATCTTTGCAGCCCGAAGTTTCCGGGAATCGGTGAAAAGACCGCAACTAGATTAGTTAAAGATTTCGGGGATCATTTTTTAGATCTGCTGATCAAACAACCGGAGATTCTTGACCAAGTAAGTTATTTGAGTGATAAGAAGAAAGAAGTCTTAAGAAATAATTGCTTAAACAGCAGCGATGAGAATGAGAAAGTCTATCAGTTCTTTTCCCAGCATTACTTAACCATGAAACAGATTCTGACCATCCAAAATGTTTACAAGGAAGAAATGATGGATAAGATTTTGGAAGACCCTTACCGGATTGTTAACGAGGTTAAGGGCTTCATGTTCAAAACGGTAGACCGTTTAGGAAAATCCCTAGATATCTCCGAAGACGATCCGCGGCGCTTAAAAGCGATTGCGTATCTGACCCTTAACCAAGCGACGATGAGTAGAGGCGATAGTTATCTTCAATTAGACGATTATCTTGAGTTGCTGAGACGAAATCTTCAAGACATTTTATATGACGAAGATAATTTATTGAATATGTTGGTTCGTCAACGGATGGCAATTATCGATTCCGATAAGATCTATCCTTATGCCCAATACGATGCCGAAGAAACGATTGCGGCTTACTTTGCGAGATTCCCAGAGTATTCTTTTGCGCAGATCGAAAAGAATAGATTAAATAAGATGATCAAAGAAGTTGAGAATTCTTTTGCGATTACCTATGACGATGCCCAAAGAGAAGCGATTGAAACTTTCTTTGCGAAGGATGCGATGATCTTAACCGGAGGACCGGGAACGGGAAAAACGACGATTGTCAGGGCGATTATTGCCTTGATTCGCAGAGTCTATCCGACTAGTTCAATTGTCTTAGCTGCTCCGACCGGCAGAGCTTCTAAGCGGTTAAAAGAATTAACCGGGTATGAAGCTAAAACAATCCACAGCGTCTTGCGCTTTGACTTAGAAACCGGAACTTTTGCGGTCAATCAAGATAATCCCTTATTAGACAGTATCTTGATCGTTGATGAATTCTCCATGGTCGATCAATATCTCTTGGCTAATTTACTCAAAGCTTCCTTGAATATCCGTAAGATCTTATTTATCGGCGACGAGGATCAGTTACCATCCGTCGCTCCAGGTCAGGTCTTAAAAGACCTAATCGCTTCGGATATCTTCCCTTGCGTCCGCTTAAAACATATCTTTAGACAGAAGGAGGGTTCGGAAATTATCGAACTCGCTCATGAGATTGCCCTCGCAGAAGAGTGTCATTTTACCGGCGAAGTAACTTTCAAACCCGCGGATCTTTATGAGGTACCTTATCTAGTCTTGCAAGAATACCAAAAAGCCTTAGAATTAGGATATTCCCCAAACGATGTCCAAGTACTAGCTCCGATTTATAACGGGGTCTGCGGAATCGATGCCCTGAATCGTAACTTACAGAAAGCCTGTAACCCTGCGGATAAATTAAAACGGGAAATGAAATTGGGCGTAAGAACATTAAGAGTCGGCGATAAAATCTTACAACTTAAGAACCAACCCGATGACGAAGTGTTCAACGGTGATATTGGCATCTTGACTCAGATCAGTTATCCTAACGAGAATCAGACCAAACAGACTTATCTAACGGTAGACTACGACGGTATCAAAGTCGATTACAGCCCGGATGAATTAGATAAGATTACCCATGCGTTCTGCGTTTCGGTTCATAAATCTCAGGGAAGTGAATATCCGGTGGTTATTATGCCGGTACTAAAAGAATACGGGATTATGTTACAAAAAAGATTACTGTATACCGGAATTACTAGAGCCACCAAGACCTTAATCCTGATCGGTTCTAAAGAAGCCTTTAAGCAAGGTTTAAACAATCATCGCTTCGAACAGCGAAATACTACTTTACAAGCGAAAGTAGCGAAGGAGTATCAATTAAATCATGATCAATCTAATAGCTCAGAAAATTATTCGGAAGAATAACCTCGCGGATTCCTATGAAATCCGTAGAATTTATGGTTCGGTCTGTGGAGCCTTAGGAATCTTTCTAAACCTGGCATTATGTTTATTAAAGTTTTTAGTCGGGCTATTAAGCGGATCAATCGCCATCATGGCGGATGCGGCGAATAACTTATCCGATGCCGGAACCAGTATTATCACCCTAATCGGTTTTAAACTCTCTAGCCAGAAACCAGATCGCGAACATCCGTTCGGTCATGGCCGCTACGAATATGTCGCCGGTTTTATTGTGGCCGTCGCCATCATCGTGGTCGGTATCGAATTGGTTAAGAGTTCAATTTCGAAACTTATTGAACCTACTCCGGTCGTCTTCAGTTATCTTTCGGTTCTGGTTTTAGTGCTCGCAATCATCGTTAAAGTTATCATGGCTTTATATAATCGCTACTATGGCAAGAAGTTTGATTCAGAAACCTTAAGTGCAGTCTACCAAGATTCTCTAAACGATGTCATTACGACTTTTGCGGTTCTTTTGTCTACTTTAGTTGGTCATTATTTGTCTTGGCCGATTGATGGTTATGTCGGCTTAGCGATGGCGATTTTTATTATTTATTCCGGGTTTAAAACCGCGAAGAAGACAATCGATCCTTTACTAGGAACCGCTCCCAGTGATCAATTGGTAAACCAGATTAAAGATATCGTATTAGCCTATCCGGAAATTCTGGGAATCCATGATTTAGTTGTGCATAATTACGGTCCCGGTCGAATGATGATTTCCTTACATGCGGAAGTATCTGCCCATGACGATATCGTGGAAGCTCACGATGTGATCGACAACGCGGAAAAGAGTTTGGCCAGCCAGTTACATTGTCAGGCTGTCATTCATATGGATCCGATTGTGACCGACGATGAAAAGACGAATGAAATACGTCAAAAAGTTAAAGAGTTGATTCATAGTATCGATCCGTCCTTTACGATTCATGACTTTAGAATGGTTTCGGGAACGACACATACCAATTTAATCTTCGATATGGTGGTACCTTTTGGGACTAAGTTATCAAATCAAGAAATTCTCGATTTAATCAATCATAAAATCGATGAATGGCCTGGCGAATATCATGCGGTCGTATCCATCGATCAGACCGACGCCTTATAAAAAAATAGAAAGAGACATTTAAAGACAAGACCTGGTTCCCCGGCCTTTTTTGTGCTCAAAATAGCGTTAAAAAAGTAAATCGTTAAAATCACACCAAAATCACACCAGATACAGTTCAAGGCATAAAAAAACCCTGAATATCTCAGGGTGAAGTTCTTAATGGTGCGCCCAGTAGAACTTGAATCCACAACCTTTTGGTTCGTAGCCAAATGCTCTATCCAGTTGAGCTATGGGCGCAGGTCTTTTACAACATTTTCTATTCTAGCAAACAATCGATTGAATTTCAACCTCTAAAAAAGGAAGAAAAGGTGAAAATAAACGCAAAAAGAAAGTAAAAGTGTTCAGGTTTGGTGGTTATAAGGGCTAAAATCTTTTATAATAGACAGGTATTCATAAAGGAGGAATTAGTTATGAGTGATATTGAAGCGAAGATTAAAGTGGTAACTAGAGATGCGGTAGAAAAGAGTTTTAACTTCAGACCGGATGATGAATTATTAATGGTCGAAGCCCCCAGAGATACCAGCATGGGTGATTATGCTACCAATATCGCGATGCGGCTAGCTAAGACCTTAAAAATGAATCCGGAAATCATTGCGAATAAATTAGTGGAAGCGATGAAAGCGGAATTACCGGAAATGGAGAGCATTACGGTTGCTCGTCCGGGTTTTATCAATTTTAAAATGAAGGAAGCAGCTTTGGCTAACAAGATCAATGAGATCTTGAATGCTGGGGATAATTATGGTCATAATACCAGTGGTAACGGTTTAAGAATCTTGGTGGAGTATGTTTCCGCTAATCCGACCGGGGATTTACATTGCGGTCATGCCCGTGGAGCGGCTTGGGGTGATTGTATCACCAGATTGCTTAACGCTTCGGGATATGATTGCTTAAGAGAGTTCTATATTAATGATGCCGGCCATCAAATCGATATGCTGGGAGAATCCTTAATTTCCCGTTATTTTGAACATTTCGGTAAAGAATATCCGTTACCGGAAGAGGGTTATCATGCCCAGGATGTTATCGATATCGCTAATAACTTGGCTGAAAAAGAGGGCGACAAGTGGTTAACGGCGGATCCGGAAGAACGCTTGGAGTATTTCAAGGATGAGGGAATTGAACTAGAACTCAAGAAGATTGAGGATGACTTAAGATTATATCGGGTCGAATTTGATTCCTGGGTTCATGAAAGATTCTTCTATAAGGATAATAGTATCCGAATCAAGCAGGTCTTGGATAAGATGAAGTCAATGAATCTGACTTATGAACAGGATGGGGCTTTATGGTTTCGTTCAACGGAATATGGCGATGACAAGGATCGGGTTTTAGTTAAGAAAGACGGTTCTTTGACTTATATGACCCCGGATATCGCCAACCATGTATATAAGTTGGAAAGAGGTTATACCAAGTTAGTTAACCTTTGGGGCGCAGATCACCATAGTTATATCACCCGAATGACCGCCGCTTTGGAAGCGTTGGGTTATCCTAAGGGAACTTTGGAAGTCGATTTAATCCAGATGGTAAGAATGGTTGAAGATGGTAAAGAAGTTAAAATGTCTAAGCGAACCGGTAATGCGATTACGCTAAGAGAGTTATGCGAAGATGTTGGAATTGATGCGGCGAGATGGTTCTTCGTGTCCAAGGATGTCGGAACCCATATGGATTTCGATCTGAAACTGGCACGGACCAAGACCAATGAGAATCCGGTCTATTATGTTCAATATGCTTATACCCGAATGAGTTCTATACTAAAAGGTACAGCTAAACATCCGGCCCCGGAGTTCAAGAAAGAAACCAGCTATGATTTGTTGACTGATCCCAAAGAAATGGTCATTCTGAAACAATTGGGCGAGTTCCCGGGAATCGTTGCGGATGCGGCTAAGACTAGGATGCCTAACAAGATCTGTAATTATCTACAGGCCTTAGCGAAGAATTTCCACAATTACTATGTGACAAATAAGGTCAATGATACGGAGAAACCGGAACTGACTAATCAACGTTTAGGTTTGATTCACGCCGCCATGATTACCATGAAAAATGCTTTGTATCTGATTGGAGTCTCGGCTCCGGAAAAGATGTAAGATTTAGAGAAGATCCGTCTTGAATAACGAGCGGATCTTTCTTTATGGGTAAATTTGTGAAAAAGTACAATAATAAACTTTGAATTATTCCAACCCTAATTTTCAGTCAAGTTTATAATTTAATTAGAAAGCTGGAAGCGGTTACAAAAAAGCGCGCAATAACCGCATTCAAGGAGGTCAAATGAAAGGAATTAAAGTACGGAGCGAAATTAAACCGCTCAAGAAGGTACTGTTACACCGGCCTGGCCGTGAGTTACTAAATCTAACTCCAGATACCTTAGGAGAATTATTATTCGATGATATTCCATTTTTGAAAGTAGCGCAGGAGGAACACGACGCGTTCGCCAAGATTTTAAGAGATAACGGCGTCGAAGTAGTTTACTTAGAAGATTTGATGACCGAAGTATTGGATTTACATCCGGAATTAGTGAAACCCTTTATCTATCAATGGTTAGAAGAAGGAAACATTCACACGGCTAAATGGCAGGATAAGCTCTATCGCTATTTAACCAAGAACTATTCCGGTAAAGAATTAGTTCTGAAGACCATGGAAGGTATTACGCTGAAAGAAGTTGGCGGACCTAAGAATGATTCGTTAGTTGATATGGTTTCGGAACCCTCAAAATTGATCGTTGATCCGATGCCAAACTTGTATTTTACAAGAGATCCGTTTGGATCGATCGGTACCGGTGTATCCTTAAATAGAATGACTTACCTGACCAGAAATCGGGAAACCATCTACGCTGATTATATCTTTAGATTCCATCCGGATTTTGCCGGCTTGGTAAAACGTTATAGTGATCGGACCGCAGCCTTCCACATTGAAGGTGGCGATATCCTGAACTTATCTGACACCGTCTTAGGTGTAGGTATCTCCCAGAGAACCTGCCCGGATGCGATCGAAGATCTCGCAAGAAATATATTTGCGGATCCGGATGCCAAGATCAGAACCGTATTAGCGTTCTCGATTCCGGTTTCCAGAGCCTTCATGCATCTAGACACGGTTTTCACGCAGGTCGATGTTGATAAATTTACCGTTCACCCGGGAATCTTGGGACCGTTAGTTGTCTTTGAAATCACCCCGGATAAGAAACATGCCGGTAAGTTGAATGTCGTAAAACTGAACACCAGTTTGGAAAAAGTATTGGAAAAATACTTACATGTTAAGAAGATTACTCTGATCAAGTGCGGTGGCGACGATATGATTGCTTCCGAACGTGAACAATGGAATGATGGTTCCAATACCTTATGTATCGCTCCGGGTAAGATTGTCGTTTACGAGCGTAATGATGTAACTAATGCCATTCTCAAGAAATATGGCTTAACCGTTTTGACCATGCCTAGTGCTGAACTATCCAGAGGTCGGGGCGGCCCACGTTGCATGTCTATGCCGTTAGTTAGAGCTGAATAAAGCTAAAAAGAAAGAGAGAAAAAAGATGGGAGTTAATGTAAGAGGAAGAAGTTTCTTAACTTTACTGGATTACACGCCGGAAGAAATAAAGTATTTCTTGGACCTGGCCGCCGAATTCAAGCGGATGAAAGCTGCTGGCAATCAACATCGTTATTTAGTTGGCAAGAATATCGTTCTGTTATTCGAAAAGACTTCAACTAGAACACGTTGTGCCTTCGAAGTAGCTGGCCGTGATTTAGGTATGGGAGTTACTTACCTTGATCCGGGTTCTTCCCAGATGGGAAAGAAAGAATCCTTAAGGGATACCGCTTTAGTTTTAGGCAGAATGTTTGATGGTATCGAATATCGTGGTTATGCTCAGAAAACCGTTGAAGATTTAGCTAAATATTCTGGCGTTCCGGTTTGGAACGGCTTAACGGATGATTTCCATCCGACTCAGATGTTAGCGGATATTCTCACGGCTCAAGAAAACTTTGGCGATGTTAGAGGCTTAAAGTTAGTCTTCATGGGTGATGCCGGAAACAACGTTGGTAATTCCTTAATGGTTGTTTGTGCTAAATTAGGAATGCACTTCGTTGCTTGCGGACCGAAAGAATTAATGCCGAGTGCAGAATTACAGGCTAAGTGCAAAGAAATCGCTAAGGAAACCGGCGCAGTTGTCGAGACCAGCGAAGATGTCGCTTATGCTTGCAAAGATGCCGATGTCATCTATACGGATATTTGGTTATCCATGGGTGAGCCGGAAGAATTATGGGCGAAGCGGATTGAACTATTGAAGGGTTATCAGGTTAATAGCAAGGTTATGTCCTATGCTAAACCGACCGCTATCTTCGAACACTGCTTACCGTCTTTCCATGATCGCAACACCACGACCGGTGAACATATTTATGAACAATATAAATTACCGGCAATGGAAGTTACTGATGATGTGTTCTATGGCCCACAGGCTAGACAGTTTGATGAAGCTGAGAACCGGATGCATACAATCAAAGCCGTTATGTATGCGACTTTGAAGTAGTATGAGCAAACGGATCGTAATTGCTTTAGGCGGAAATGCTTTGGGAAATACTCCTGAAGAACAGTTGAAATTAGTTAAAGAGACCGCCAAAACGATCGTATCATTAAGTTCCCAGGGCTACGAAATCATCGTTGGTCATGGTAATGGACCCCAGGTCGGAATGATTAATCTGGCTATGGATTTCTCCGCTAATAACGGTGGTAAGACACCTTATATGCCTTTCCCGGAATGCGGAGCTATGTCTCAAGGGTATATCGGTTATCATTTACAACAAGCGATTCAGGAAGAGTTACATAAACAACACATTGATAAAGAATGTGCAACTATCGTTACTCAGGTCGTTGTTGACAAGGATGATCCGGCTTTCCAGAAACCGACTAAACCGGTCGGATCCTTCTATTCGAAAGAAGAAGCGGATAAGATTGCTAAGGAAAAAGGTTTCACTTTTGTGGAAGATGCCGGCAGGGGATATCGTAGAGTCGTACCTTCACCGATTCCGCAGCGGATCGTTGAACTAAAAGTAGTAGAGCAGTTAGTGCAAGCTGGAGATATCGTCATCACGGTTGGTGGCGGTGGCATTCCAGTCATTGAGACCGCCGAAGGCTTAGAAGGCGTGGCTGCGGTTATCGATAAGGATCGTTCCAGTTCTAAACTGGCCTTAGATATCAAAGCAGATATGTTAGTGATTTTAACCGCTGTTGATCGGGTTTGCATCAATTTCAACAAACCGGATCAGAAGGAAGTGGCTAAGATGACGATTGCTGAAGCGAAAGAATACAGTGCTCAGGGTCAATTCGCACCTGGCAGTATGTTGCCGAAGGTTCAATCCTGTGTCGAATTCGTTTCAAAAAATACCGGTAATGGAGAGGCATTGATCACTTCATTATCCAAAGCTCCGGAAGCTTTAAAAGGGTTGACCGGAACGATTATTACTAAGTAGGAATTTTCCAACCAAGGAGGGAAAAAGGATGGAAAAGAATAAGAAGAAGCGTTCACTAGGAACGTACAGTATTCTTATCATCGTATTGTTATTGGTTGCAGCAGCTTCTTGGATTTTGGCAGGTCAGGGGTACATTGATGCAGACGGAAACGCTGCAGCAGTAAAAGCCGCTACCTTCGCCGACATCATTATGGCCCCGATTAAGGGTTTCCATAATGCTGGTGATGTTATTGGATTCGTCTTTGTCTTAGGTGCTTTCTTAGGCTTAGTCAATGCCACTGGCGCTTTAGAGACTGGTATCCAAGTATTGGTTAAGAAGTTGCATGGTCGTGAAATTGTCTTGATTCCGATTCTTATGTTTATCTTCTCTGTTTGCGGTACCACTTATGGTATGTGCGAAGAGACCGTCGGCTTCTATATCTTATTAGCAGCCACGATGTTAGCAGCTGGTATGGATCCAATCGTTGGTTGTGCGACCGTTCTGTTGGGCGCCGGTGTCGGTGTTCTAGGTTCCACGATCAACCCGTTCGCAACGGGCGCGGCTATTTCCGCAGCTGGTGTTGAAGTTAATACGGGTATCACGATCGTCTTAGGTTTGATCCTTTGGTTAGTAGCTTATGCAATTGCGACTTGGTATGTTGTTCGCTATGCTAAGAAAGTTAAGAAGGATAAAGGTTCAACTTTCCTTTCCATGCAGGAAATGGAAGATTGCAAGAAGGCTTATGGCAATGCCGCTAATATTCCGGATACCGTTAAGCTGACTGGCAAACAGAAGGGTGTATTGGTTCTATTCGCTTTGACTTTCTTAGTCATGATCATCGGATTTATTCCATGGATCGACTTAGGAGTTATCTCGGCTGATGTCGCTGATGCGGGAACGCATTGGTCTGCCTTCTTCTCGGGAAATTGCTTCGGTTACTGGTGGTTTGATGATGCTGCTACCTGGTTCTTGGTAATGGGCATTATCATTGGTTTGATCGGTATGCCTGATCGTTCTAAGATGGCTGAAGTTATGGTCAAGGGCTTTGCGGATATGATCTCCGTTAACTTAGTTATCGCTTTAGCGAGAGCTACTTCCGTTTTGATGACCGCTACGGGTTTAGGTACTTGGTTAGTACAAGCTTCCGTTACCGCATTGACCAGTTCTGGTATGTCCGCTGGCTTATTCGGTGGTTTAGATTATCTGTTACATATCGGCTTATCCTTCTTAGTACCGTCTTCTTCCGGTTTAGCGGGAATCTCTTCCCCAATCGTATCACCGATCGTTGCCGGAATGGGTTGGTCAGTAGAAACTTCCATCATGATCTTCGTTGCAGCTAACGGCTTAGTAAACTTAATTACTCCGACCTGCGGCGCAATCATGGGTGGCTTAGCTTTAGCTAGAGTTCAATACGCAACTTGGGTTAAATGGTCTTGGAAGGTTGTTGTTATGATCGGTGTCGCTTCCGGTATTATCTTAACCGTTGCGATGATGATCTTAAGCTAGTCTCTCTTTCTTACTTATAAACGTTAAAACCAGCTTTAATCGGCTGGTTTTTCGTTGTCTTAAATTAAGATAAAAGGTAGAATAGAGGAGCAATGAGTAAACTAGCTACCTGGCAAGAGGGATATGCATCTTCACAAGATCGAGGTAAATTCTGTTCCTTTGATTATGAAGTGATCGAAGCCCATACTAAAGCCTTAATGCATCAAGCCGCGAGGTTCTTATATTTCAAAAAAGGTAAAGGTATTATCGATATCGATGGAGTGCAATATAAGATCATTCCTAACACTTTGATCGCCATCACGCCCTGGGAGATCACCAACGTGATTCAGGTCGTTGAGACGATGCAACTAATTAAGATCGTCTATGATTATTCTTACTTAAATGAGAACTTAAAAACGAACTATGACTCGGAAACGGAAACTGGGGAATTATTAAGGATCTTAGGTTCCCAACCGGCCTTGTATTTAGATTCCCAACAAGCTAAGGAAGTCGAATTGATCTTAGATCAGTTAAGGGAAGAATTAGGCGTAGAATCGACTTTGATCACTCCTAAGGATCGTCCTTTGACTTCGATCTATACGATCTGTAAATTATCGGAGTTAATGGTACTATATTTACGCTTTATTCAATATAACAATAAGAACGATACTGATATTAATGTCGAAGATAAACAAAAGGGTAATGAATATGCGATCTTGAGTTATATTTATGCTCATTCCGCGGAGAAACTAACGATCGAGAAGATCTCAAAAGTTTTCTTTATGTCCGAATCTTCGGTCAGTAAAGCTATCAATGATTTAACCGGTTCTTCTTTCGTTACCGTTATTAATAATATCCGAATCGAGAAGGCGACGGCTTATCTGACCCATACTGATCTGACTTTAGATGAGATCGCCACTTTAACCGGCTTTGTGGATGCTTCGCATATCTCTAAACACTTTTCTAGCAATGCGGGGATCACCCCGATGGAATATCGGCGGATCTATCAGAAGACTAAGATCGGTTATTCCCATACGAATAAAGATATCGCCTTTGCGGTTACTGATTACTTGTATAAAAACTATGCGACCGAAAAATTGAATGCGGAAAAAGTCGCTCAAGAATTTCAAGTTTCCGTCGCAGAATTAAACCGTTCGTTATTGTATTACAATGAGAAAAGTTTCGATAATTTACTCAATTTTATTCGCATCAATAAAGCGGCGGAATTATTAGCTTCTTCCGATGAAACGATTACGGCGATTGCGATCGAAGTAGGCTATAGCAATATCAAGACCTTTAATTTAAATTTCTATAAGTATGAAGAAATGAATCCGACCGAATTTAGAAAATCGATCACTTTCCAAAGAAGTGACGGTAGTGAGGAGAACCATGAAAACGATAACCGATTATGATCAAGCTTTAAAAGTTCAGTTAGAGACGACTGTTGTGGAAGTAAAGAAAGATAATGAAGGTTACTGGCATTCTTTCCAAGAAACGATTTTTTATCCGGAAAGTGGCGGAATGTTGGCCGATGAAGGAACGATTAATAATCTTGAAGTTCTTAACTTAAAGAAGGAAGACGGGATTGTTTGGCATCTTCTCAAGGAAGAATTAAAAGGTACCGTATCGATGCAGGTGAATTATGAGATAAGACTAAATCATATTCAGGCTCATAGTACTCAACATTTAATCAGTGCTTTATTTATCAAGAATTATCAGATCCAAACGAAGTCTCATCACTATTTAAGTGACGGGAATTGTGACTTGGATCTCGATACGAATGAATTAACTAAAGAACAGTTAGATAAGATCGAGAAGGAAGCTAATGAGATCATTCTCGAAGATGTTCCTTATAATATCTCTTACCTGACTAAGGAAGAAGCGGAGAAATATACCGATGATTTTTCCGACTATGAAGATCTGACTAAATTCCGTTTAGTCAGTATTCCGCATCTCGATAATAACCTTTGCGGCTGTCCCCATGTTCCCAGTTCCCGCTATTTACGAGGAATTAATTTATTAAGTTGGTATAAGATTGCCGGTGGGGTGAAAGTAATCATCAGCTGCGGCGATCATTTGATTAATCAAGCTCATGAACAATTCGATTTATTGAATGAAACTTCGACTTTATTGAGTTCTACTTTTATTGAGATTCCTAACGCGATTAATAAATTAAAAGATAATTTAGTTACAAGTGAAAAGAAGTATACCGTCTTGCATTCAAAGTATTTAGAATCTCTATCCGATAGTAAGATCGCTAAGTTTAGTAAGGATTCAATTAATTATCTTAATGAGACCTATACCGATCTTTCCGGCAAAGATCTCAGTTTCTTAGTAAGTAGATACTGTGCCCAAGAGAAAGTCATCGTTACCTTAGTAGCTTTGAACCCAGATAACACCTGTACTATCATGCTAGGTACTTCAAAAGATATAACTAATATCTCCTTATCTGATTTACTAAAGGAATTGAAGGAGAAGTATCAGCTTAGAGGTGGCGGTAATCCGCATTTCATTTCGATCTCCACAACTTATTCCGAAGAATTAATGAATGAGATAAAAGATAAATTAAAGAAGGCTTAGAAAATGACTGACATCGAAAAGTTATCCCTAATAGTAAAAGATTTCTGTGAAGCCAGGGATTGGGATCAGTTTCATGATCCCAAGGAACTTTCGATTGGCATGTCGACCGAAGCGAATGAACTACTAGAGATTTTTAGGTTCAAAACTAAGGATCAGATGAATGAGATGATGAAAGACCCCAAGATCCGTAATGAAGTATCCGGAGAATTAGCGGATGTGTTCTATTTCTTATTGCGTTTTTCCCAGATGAATAATTTCGACCTGGAGAAATGTTTGCTGGATAAGATGGAAAAGAATAAAGAAAGATATACCGTTGAGAAGTATAAGGGAAACAATAAGAAGTATTCCGAGGATAATAAATGACCGAGATCAAAGATTTAGCGCTTGAAGTCGAATGCATCGAAGATACAAAAGAAGGATTGGAAAAATTAGTTAAAAATTTAGATTCAGATGCTATTAAGAAAAAGCTTCTTTTAGATTATCCCACAGTTTATATTCACAATTGGAAAGACTCCGACAAATATGAAGTTTATATCGGAGAGACCAATGATATCGTAAAACGAACAACGCAACATCTTGAAGAATCGAAAAATACAAATAATACAAAGGTTTGGGAACATCAACTGTCAGATAAAAATGACGCGAGATTATTTATTATTGGTCATGAACTATTTAATAAATCGTTAACTTTAGATGTAGAGAATAAAATGTTGCAGTATATGATTTGTATTGATAAAGTTAAAAAAGCACATAATCTTCGTGGTAATCCACAAAATAAGTATTATACCGAAGATCAGCTAAACGCTGTTTTTAGTGAAATATGGGAAAAATTGCGGGAAAAAGATGAAAGTTTATTTCCTTCAGAAAAACAAATAAAGGATTCTGCAATATTCAAAGCCTCGCCGCTTCACAAACTAACAGCAGAACAAGAAGATGCGCAAAACAGAATATTGCAAAAGATTTTTGAATGTTTAGAAACTAATAGTGAAGAACATCAATTGATTTTTGTTGAAGGAGAAGCTGGTACTGGAAAAACAGTTTTAACAAGTAGTACTTTTTATGAAATTCATCGTGAATTTGAAGAAAAAAAGATACTTCAATCAGATGGAGACAAATTACCAACTAGTTTAAAATGTTGTTTAATGGTTAATCATGAAGAACAAATCACAGTTTATAAACAAATAGTCGAGAAATTAGGATTAGAGTATAAGTATGGTAAAAATATTGTTTGTAGACCAACAACATTTATTAATTCTTCTGTAAGCTCAAAAGAGCCAATTGATGTGGCATTTATTGATGAAGGACATCTATTATGGACGCAGGGAAAACAAGGATATACTGGTCATAATCAATTGCAAGACATTATCGATAGATCAAAAGTTACAGTAGTAATGTTTGATAAAAATCAAGTATTGGAAACTACTCAATATTGGGAAGATAATTTATTGAAGAAATATCGTAAATTGTCAGAAAGGCAAAAGAATTTAATTCCGTTACATCAACAACTTCGGATACAAGCTAGTCATGAGGTTGTTCATTGGATTGATAGATTTACAGAAGAACGAAAAATTGACAAAATACCTCGTGATAATAAGTATGAAATTAAAATTTTTGATACACCAGATGATATGGATTTTGAAATTGAAAAAAAAGTAAAAGATGAAAAATGTAGTCTTTCTAGATTAGTTTCCACATTCGATTGGGAATATATAAAAAAGAGTAGACCATCTAATAATGAAAAGTATTGGGAAGTATCTATTAATGGATGGCATCGACCTTGGAATAAAGAGATTCAGCGTGATTATAGTAGAAGTGACAAAATGAAAATCAAATCTATGCCATGGGCTGAACAACCTGATACACTTGGTGAAGTAGGTTCTACTTATACAATACAGGGATTTGATTTAAACTATGTGGGGGTAATTTTAGGCCCGTCAGTTCAATATCATGATGGAGAAATAGTTTTTGTACCAAGCAAGAGTTATAAAGAAAAAGCAACTCAAAATAGAACTTTATCAGATGGCTCAAAAAGAAAATTCGGAGCCGAGTTACTTCAGCACGAAGTAAGAGTTCTCATGACTAGGGGTATAAACGGGCTTTACATTTATGCTTACGATGATGCCTTAAGAGAAGCTTTAAAGAAAGCCGCAATGGACTAAAGTATTAATTTAAAATATTCGTCATCGTATATAAGAACATCAAAGTTTTGATTCTTAACTTGATTATAGGAGGAAACGATGAACAAGAAAAACTTAAAATTACTCTACCTTAATTCCTTTATTATTTCCTTTATCGCTTTAGTTGTAGGTGCGAGTTTTCATGGTTATCGCAGCCATCCGGAAAATGTTATTAATTATAATCTAGGAGTTAAGATGGGGATCTTGATGATAATTATCTTTATCGTCTTCTTGATTAGTGGATTAATATTTTTAACTCTTTATTTAAGGAAGAATAAAACAGGGAGGGAACAATGAGACCGGTAACTAATCTATTTATGTTAATGAGTGTTGATGGGAAAATCAGCACCGGGCAAACCGATAATATGGATGTAGATAAAGATTTTCCTAAACTATCCGGAGTTAAAGAAGGCTTGAGTCAATACTATGAAATCGAACAGACTAAGGGAATGTGGTATCTCAATTCCGGTCGGGTTCAGGAAAAGATGGGTGTAAATGAAAAAGAAATCCCAGATCATTGCTGGGGAATCAACTTTGTTGGATAATAAGCATCTAAAGAAACACGGGATCGAATACTTCGCGGCGATTTCGAAAGATCTATTCATCGTAACTTCCAATCCCCAACATCCAGCTTATTCCGTCAAGAAAGATAATGTTCATATTCTTTATTATCCTAAGCTTGATTTAAAGAAGATGATGGAAGATCTCTATGATAAGTATTCCTGCCACGAATTGACGATTCAGTCCGGATCGACTTTGAATGCGGAATTTATGCATCACAAATTAATTGATTATCTGGATGTAGTAGTTGCTCCGATCTTAATTGGCGGCGATAATACTTCTTCATTGATCGGCGGAGAATCACTGAAGAATGAAACCGAATTAAGTAAACTAGGGATCTTGAAGCTTGAAGAGGCAGAAACCTTAAAAGATTCCTACCTGAGATTAAAATATAAAGTTATTGGATAATTAACGACTGATTATTTATTCAATAGCCAGTCAATGGCATTCATTTTTATGATGCCAGAATAATTAGCGTTGGGTTGGATCTCATCCAAAGTGAGTAGATATTTAGGATAGTTATCGGTAATCTTAATTAAGGGAGATAACTCACGATTAAGCGTTGTTTCATCCAAAGTACTAGCTGCAACCTGATAATAGGCGAGATTTCCGTTTTTTTCAGCAACAAAATCAATTTCATTATTATCCAACTGACCGATATAGGTTTTGGATCCGCGACGCATTAATTCCAAAAAGACAAGATTCTCGAGTTGATGACCAAGATCTGCTTGGGTAGTTTGAATCAGATTGTTACGGAGCCCCGTATCGACGGTATAGTATTTATTCTGCGTGGTGAGATATTGTCGTCCTTTTAGATTAAATCTAGAGACTTTATATAGTAACATCGCATCAGTGAGACCATTCAAATACTTGTCGATTGTTTTTTGATCGGTAGATTTTCCGCTTGATTTTAAAGTATTTACAATCTTTGAAGAGGTTACCCGATTGCCGACATTATGAAACATGAATTTTGTTACTTGATCAAGGGTATTAACATCTCGGACTTTCAATCTTTGAACAACATCTTTCAGAATGATTGTATTGTATAGATCGTTAAGATAAGTTGAGTCATCGTCCCCAAACAAGTTATAACGTAAAACATAAGGGAAAGAACCGTATTCAAGATATAAATTAAATTTTTCAGTGATTGAAAGAGAAGCCCTAGCGGAATCAAGACCGTTAGTAAATTCAGAGAATGACAGCGGCAACATCTTCAATTCCACATAACGTCCTGACAGAAGAGTCGCTAAGTCACCAGACATAAAGTAGGCATTCGAACCGGTAAGATAAAGATCGCAATTCTTATTTATAAAGAGACTGTCAACTGCTTTCTCAAAATTATGACAATGTTGAACTTCATCTAAAAAAAGGTAATTCATTTTGTCCGGTAACAAGCGTTTATTCACATATTCATTTAGAAGATGATAGTCGGCCAGTTGTTCAAAACGCAGATCTTCAAAATTGATTGTGATGATTTGATTTTGCTGAACGCCGCTATGAAGAAGATAATCCCGATAGATTTCGAATAGAGTCGATTTTCCACAGCGCCGAACGCCGCTGACGACTTTGATGATTTGTTGATCTCGCCAACGGATAAGCCAATTTAAGTATTCAGGTCGGTTAATGATTTTCACGTTATCAACTCCTTTATAAGGTTAATTTAGCGGTTTTACTAACAAATGTCAATATTTAAGGAACATAATCCCTAAAACCGTAAATAGTGACAAAAATATAGAATCCATTCCTTAAAAGTGGTGAATAAGCCTACTCCTAAGGCTGATATATTATGCAACAAATATTTACCTTGGATGTAAAACGCATATTGGTTAAAGTAATAGAAAAAATGGTAAGGTAATGTCCAAAATAAGTAAGGCAATTAGAACTGACGCGGGTGCTAAGCGAGAATCCCAACCGATTTTTTCAAGACTAGGATTAGATATGTATCAGGTGATTCGTAATCAGAGATTGCCTTTTGAGGTAATGCTGGATAAACCTAATGCGGTAATTTAAGGATATCTTACAAACGGAGGATAATAAGTATTAACCGTTTGCGAATATCTTTCAGGTAAGGGGGGCTCTGAATACTAAAAAAGAATTTCGGAATTAGTAATATCTTAAACAACTAAAAGCGAAGGAGTTTTGGAAAAATAAGCTCAAAGTGGTTATTGAGATTGACTGTCAATTGTGCTAAGATGCTTCTAGAAAACGTCGGAAGTCTAAGTAAGGAACAACTTCAGAGAGATGCGAATGGTGAAAACATCAGATTCCTTCAGCCAACTTCCCTAAGTGGAACCAATCCTTCCCGCTATTCAGCGTTAACGAACAATCAAGATGCGTGGAAACACGAATCAGGATGGTACCGCGTTAGTTCGACGTTCCTGTATTGGGACGTTTTTTTATTGGAGGAAACCATGAAACAGTTAAAGGGAAATGAAGTCAGAAGTATGTTTTTGGAATATTTTAAGGAACACGGCCATATGATTGAGCCGGGTGCCAGTTTAATCCCGCATAATGATCCGACTTTATTATGGATTAATGCCGGAGTTGCGGCCTTAAAGAAGTATTTTGACGGTAGTGAGAAACCGAAGTGCAACCGAATCACGAATGCACAGAAATCAATCCGGACCAATGATATCGAGAATGTCGGCAAAACGGCCAGACATCACACTTTCTTTGAGATGCTGGGAAATTTCTCAATCGGGGATTATTTCAAGAAAGAAGCGATCCCGTTTGCCTGGGAGTTTTTAACTTCCCCCAAATGGATCGGATTCGATAAAGAGCGGTTATATATCACTGTTTATCCCGATGATCATGAAGCGTATGAAATCTGGACTAAAGACTGCGGAGTCGATCCTAGTCATATTTTAAAATCGAAAGATAACTTCTGGGAGATCGGAGCGGGTCCCAGTGGTCCGGATACCGAAATTTATTACGACCGAGGAGAGAAATACGATCCGAAGCATTTAGGCGAAAGAGCGTTCTTCGAAGAGTTGGAGAATGACCGTTATATTGAAGTTTGGAATGTGGTCTTCTCCCAATATGATGCCAAACCCGGCGTACCGCGCAGTGAGTATAAAGAATTACCGCAGAAGAATATCGATACCGGCATGGGTTTAGAAAGATTAGTTTGTCTAATTCAGGATGGTCAGACCAACTTCGATACCGATTTATTTTTACCGATTATTCATCAAACCGAAGAGTATACCACCAAGAAATATTCAGGTGAGTATAAGATGGCTTATCGGGTCATCGCGGATCATATTAGAACCGTGACTTTTGCGATCGGGGACGGGGCGATGTTCGGGAATACCGGCCGCGGATATATCTTAAGAAGAGTCTTAAGACGGGCAGTTCGTTATGGAAAGAAGTTAGATATTCAGGGTGCGTTTATGTATAAATTAGTACCGACGGTTGCGGATATTATGAAAGATTATTATCCGGAACTTGAAGGAAAAGTTACTTTGATTCAGAAATTAGTCAAAGCGGAAGAAGAGAGTTTCGCAACGACTTTAAATGACGGTGAAAAGATCTTACAGCAGTATTTAAGTCAATGTAAAGATGGTTGTCTGAAAGGTGAAGATGTCTTTAAACTTTACGATACCTATGGTTTCCCGGTTGAATTGACTAAGGAGATCGCCTTGGAAAAGGGAATTAAGGTTGATGAAGAGGGCTTTAAGGTCGAAATGGATAAACAGAAGACCCGAGCGAGAAACGCGCGGGGCGAAAGACAATCCATGCGTTCGCAAGATAAGGATCTGATGGACTTTACTAAACCTAGTACTTTTATCGGTTATGAACACGAAATAGGCAAAGGGGAAGTTATCGGGTTATTCCAAGATGGTAAAGCGGTTGAACAGCTGAGTGGCAAAGGCGAAGTTGTGTTCGATTCGACACCGTTCTATGCGGAATCCGGCGGACAAATCGGGGATATGGGGACGATGAGTAATAAAGAAAAGACCATCCAGATTTTAGATGTCAAGAAAGCCCCACATAAACAATTCTTACATTTCGTCGATACGGAAGATACGATTGAGATGGGTGAGAAGTTTGACTTGGAAGTCGATGGGGAAAGAAGAGCGAAGATTCGCAGCAACCATTCTTCCTTACACTTACTACAGGCGGCGTTAAGAAAAGTCTTGGGGACCCATGTTCAGCAAGCCGGTTCATATGTCTGCGATCAATATGGTCGTTTTGACTTTACGCATTTTGAGAAACCTACTCCGCAGCAGTTACAAGAAGTTGAGAACTTAGTTAACCAATATATCGCCGGGGAATATCCGGTACAAACGCAGATTATGGAATTGGAAGAAGCGAAGAAGACCGGAGCGATGGCGTTATTCGACGAGAAGTATGAAGATAAAGTCCGGGTCGTTTCGATGGGACCGGTATCCAAGGAATTCTGTGCCGGTACGCATGTATCCAATACTAGAGAAGTCGGAATCTTCGTGATTGAGAGTGAAGAATCGATCGGCTCGGGAATTAGAAGAATTACTTCTTTGACCGGGTATCCGGCGTATGAATATCTCAAGAAGGAAGAGAATACCTTAAGAGAGATCGCTAAAGCGCTAGATTTAAATTCTTTAGCAGGAGTCAAAGAAAAGAACCAACAGGTGTTGGAAGAAAATAATGCGCTCAAGAAAGAAAACAGTGAATTAAAGAATAAGTTACATGGCGCCAAAGCGGTTACTTTAGCCAAGCAGAAAGAAACCGTTGACGGTTATGATTATCTAATCCTGACCTTAGAAAATGAGGACGGAAGCAATCTAAAACAATTGAGTTTAGATCTCTTAGAGAACCTCAATAAAGGCTTAGTCTTCTTAGCGGATGTCAGTGAAGGAAAAGTTCTCTATGCGGTAAGCAGCAGCGATGAACAGATCAAACTGGGGCATAATGCGGGCGACTTGGCTAAGCAAGCGGCGATGTTATCCGGCGGAAACGGCGGCGGGCGTCCCTCATTTGCGCAAGCTGGCGGTAAGCAAACCGAAAAGTTACCGGAAGTTATCAAAGCGATCCGTCAAAGTCTTGGAATATAGCTATTAAAATGCTAAAATTATACCAAGGGAGATGATCATATGGGTGATAAGACCGAAACGATTGCGATTAATCAGGAAGAATTACGCAGTCAGAACATTCAGGATATTCTTTCTTCCGTAGCGAGTGCTTTAGATGAGCGAGGATATAATGCGGTAAATCAGATTGCCGGTTATCTTATTTCCAGTGATCCCGCCTATATTTCTGGCTATAAAAATGCCCGCTCGATCATTCAGACGGTAGAACGGCATGAGATTATTGAAGAATTAGTCCGTGCTTATTTGGAGAAAAAGTAATGCGGAGTATGGGACTCGATTTAGGAAGCGTGACTTTAGGCATCGCTTTATCCGATCCAACGGGGTTTCTGGCTTCGCCAGTGACGACCTTAAGGTATGAAAGCGACGATTATGCCAAAGCCATCGAACTTTTACTTCCGGTAATCGCTGAAAAGAAACCCGAGAATATCATCTTAGGCTTACCTAAACACATGAATGGCGATATCGGGATTAAAGGCGAGCTTTCAATTAAGTTCAAAGAGATGTTGGAAGAAAAGGTCAGTATTCCGGTTATCCTTTGGGATGAAAGATTAACGACTTTAGGTATGCAGAAAGAGTTGATTTCTTTCGATGTTTCTAGAAGTAAGCGAAAGAAGATCATTGATCAGATGGCGGCAGTTAGTATTTTACAAAGTTATTTAGATAGTCAAAAACGGGGATGAATAATCCCTGTTTATCTGAGGTGAACCATGGAACAATTCAAAGACGATTTACTGATTTTAATTGACGGTGATAAGGAATATCGCAAGAAGATCTTATTCACTTGTGAACATGACGATAAGAAGATCGTCTTTTTCACGGATGAAGGAGACGATCCCCAAGATGCCCAATGTGCTTACTATGACGATAAGGGAAATATCGATCCCTTAACCGAAGACGATTATAAGTGGGCGGAGAAAGAATTCAACCGCTGGCAGCTAGATAAGGAGACTAAGCATGAAGAAGAAAAAGACTAAACTGATTATTATCCTTTCAATTGTGGTCTTAGTCTTAGTTGGGGTTGGTGGTTCATACGCTTTCTATGTTTCCTCCTTAAGTCCGGTATCTTCTGAATCCCACGAAATCGATTTTACGATTGAATCCGGAGAGACTAGCACTTCGATTCTTTCCCGCTTAGTTGAGGAAAAAATAATCAAGAACGCCTTAGCGACGAAAGTATATGCCAAGATATCTGGGAATACCGATTTTAAAGCCGGTGATTTTATTCTCGATACTTCTTGGAGTACTAAAAAGATTGTACAGTATCTAAACGATTCGTCGGCGGCTAAAGCCGAACAGGTGACCGTAACGATTGTCGAAGGAAGTTGGGCAAAGAATATCGCGGCTCAGATGGCTGAAGCGACCAATGTTTCCGCCGATGATCTTTTAAAAGCTTGGAATGATTCGACATATGTGTCCGAATTAGCGAGAGATTATTGGTTCATTACTCCAGATATTTATAACTCCCAGAAAGTCATTCTCGAAGGTTATTTATATCCGAGTACCTATAATTTCTTTAAGGAAACGACCGTCGATGCGATTACTAGAAGATTCCTTGATCAGACCGAGAAGGTCTTAGATGAATATAAGAGTGAGATTGAAAGTTCCAGCATGAGTGTACATCAGATCATGACCTTAGCCTCGATAATTCAATTCGAAGGAAAGCACGAAGAAGATATGAAACTGATTTCCGGGGTCTTTGAGAACCGAATTGCCGCAGGGATGAAGTTACAATCCAGCGTTACGGTTTGTTACGCCTTATATAACTATACTAGTTGGTCCGATTGCGAACAGAATACCGATATCGATTCCGCGTATAATACCTATCAGGTTGAAGGTTTACCACCCGGACCGATCCTAAACCCGGGCTTAACCGCGATTAAAGCTGCTTTGGAACCGACCGCTTCCGATTACTTATACTTCATGGCGGATGTTAACGGTGATGGCACAATCTACTTTGCGAAGACCTACGCCGAACATCTGCGTAATGTCGATAAGTATCTCTACTAGGAGGAAATAAGCATGCACTCACCAGTTGTCATTGGCATCGCCGGCGGAACGGCCTCCGGCAAAACAAGTATCGCCCGAGCTTTACAGGAAGCCTTTGAGGATCATCGTCCGGTTATTATCCGGATGGATGATTACTATAAGGACCAATCTGATTTGGAGATGTCCGAAAGAGTTAAGACGAACTATGATCATCCTTTCGCTTTCGACATTGACTTATTAGTCAAACAATTAAGCGATTTGATCGCCGGGAAAGATATCTTACAACCGACTTACGATTTCAAGGAACATACCCGTTCCAAAGAAGTTAAAGTTGTGCATCCGGGCGATGTTATCATTGTTGAAGGATTATTCGTTCTAGAGGAAGTCAGATTAAGAGAACTGTGTGGAATTAAGATCTATGTCGATACGGATAGTGACATCCGCTTTATCCGTCGACTGAATCGGGACGTCAAAGAAAGAGGACGTACTTTAGACAGTGTGACCAGTCAATGGACGGATACGGTGAGGGATATGCATAATTTATTCATCGAACCAAGTAAAAGATATGCAGATTTAATTATTCCGGAAGGTGGACATAATGTGGTCGCCATCGATTTACTGGTAACGAAAATCAGTAGTATTCTCTCGCAGAACATGATAAAATAATCACGCTGTGAGGTAAAAAATGGAAAACGAAAAAATTCAAATGACCAAAGAGGGCTACAACGACCTGAAGAAAGAATACGAAAATCTCGTTCACGTTGCTAGACCCGAAGTAATTTCCGAATTAACGGCTGCCAGAGCTCAAGGTGACTTATCCGAGAATGCGGATTACGATGTTGCCAGAGATAAGCAGGCTAAAATCGAAACTCGAATTGCGGAATTGGATACCATGTTACAGAACGCCCAGATCATCGAACCGGTTAGAAGTGGTTCTAAATCGGTAAGAATGGGTTCGACGGTTACGATTAAAGATCTCTCCAGAAATGAGACCGTAACTTATACGATCGTCGGAACGGTCGAAGCCGATCCGATGCATGGCAAGTTATCCAACACGACTCCGTTAGGTTCCGCTTTGTTAGAACACCGAGCTGGGGATACGGTATCCGTCAACGCGGTCAAGAGTTATAAAGTAAAGATCGAAAAGATTTCCTAAGCAACCAAAACAATAACTGAATAGGGTTATTGTTTTTTTGTCATAAATTTAAATTGCATAGCATTAAGATATATTGTCGAAGATTAACCGGATGATTCAAATGAATATTCGCGTAGATGAAAAAATTAAAATGATTGCATAGTTTGCGAAGATATAAGCAGGTCATTATTCACCGCAATCAATATCTATTTTAAAAACTAGTAAAAAAAGACGCATTCCTTTCGAAGTATCCGCCGATTGTTCTATTCCGTTGAGAATCCCAAAACGCTTGGAAGAATCCATCAGGCAATAGGAAAAGAAAGGCGGAAAGGTAAATTCAATAGATATAGATTAGCATTAATAATTTATAACGTTGTTCGACGCCGATTAACTTTAACATCATATTCGCCGTTACAACTCATTGTTTCAACGACATCAGATAGTGGACACACTGCTTCGAGATTATCATTTGAAGAAATGAAAATAGTTTCAATAAACCAGACATCTCTTGCTAACATTAATACATCATTACCCATATGGATGACTAAAGCTTGATCATAAGAAAATGTATAAGTTCCGTTTCCTACATCGATTTGATCATTAATAATTTCCAATCCAGTAATCGTTTTGTTAACCGGAAATTTTTTAAAATCTTTGACAAGATATGGTTTGAATGGAGCGTTTTTATCAACTTCTTTGACTTCAAAGTAAGTGATATCTTCATTTTCGTTAAAAAAATGTTCTTCATGAACTTCATTAATTATTTCCAAAGTCAAGCCATCGAGATATAGCCGTATATTTCCAAAAGTCTCAGTGTCACTAATCTTAGTACACTCATAATCTAAAAAGCATTTTCCAACTATTTTCTTCAACATATTTTTCATTTCTACGGTAAATATGGTGTTAGTCATTTTCTCCCTTTTTTAAATAGAATGGCTCAAAATTGATTTGTATTTGAGTAGTACCTTTATTATAGCAAGAAAAACAATTATTGATTAGAAGATAAAGGACATTACGATATTCTGCGGATAATCACCGAATTTTTCTCCGAATAGATTAAAACCGCCTACATATTTTGCATCATCTTTATTTCCAATTTTTAAAGTAATTGGATCATTTGGATTGATTTTGAGTGCATGCAATGAACAATCTGAAATGTGATCTCCGTTCAAGGTGGTTTCATTGGCGTTGATCTGAAAATTCAATAGTTTGCCATATTGAGTTACACCGCTACCCCACCAAGAAGGGTTAAGTTTTCCCCGACGTTCACCGAAATCACCTGGGCTTCGCCAAGTGCCAATTTCTATTCCATTAATCCATACGGTAATGTCTGATTTCCAATCTTCCTTATAATTTGGAGCCTCAGAACAGGCTTCAAAAACTAAAGTAAGTTGTTTAAGAGGTATGTTGTCTAATAATGGTGCAGATACTTTATATTCAACATAACCACTTGAAGACCATAGAATCTGGGCATTAGTCCTAGTTGGATTAAAGAAATCAACTGGTCGATCTTCGTAACCTATTTGTGAATCAGCAGTTGCAATGCCACAAGTTGGAGTTACTTTACAATCAGTGAATTGACCAACCGGTATGGAAACACTAGAAGTTTGATTTACATTAGGATCATTACCAACTAAACGGATTGATAAATAATCATTCTTTCGACTGCATAGTTTCATCGATCCTCGGCTACCTGGTTCGATTTTTGTTTGTATGAGGTTTGCGACTTCTAGGGCTTTTATGTGAATCGCTGCACTAGAAGCCGGAATTTTTAGTTTATTAGCAATCTCTTTTACATTATAACTTTTAAAATATAACAGTTTTAGGATCTCGATCCTAATAGGCGATGATAAAGCGTGGCCGACATTGCTTAATTCGTTTTCCTGATCGGCATTTAACTGTAGAATTTTCGACATTTTGTTCCTCCAAAGATGATTTAAATATAAATCGTGGTTTATATACTTCTAATTAAAACATAAAATATAGATAAAAGCGCTTACAAAATGCAAATAACTAACAAAGTTATATTTAAATATTGCTTGAAATCGACTAAATGATATTATGCAATTGGGTATTGAATAAGATTCTTGTTCATAATAGGAGTTGGTATGAACTTAAAAGGAGGAAAACGTAATGTTTAAAAAGTTCTTGACCATTTGCATGTGTATCGTAGTTGGGTTATCAGTATTTAGTGGTTGCGGCCAGAAAAAGGAAAGTGAAAACATTGAATTAACTTTTATGGGCTGGGGTACCGATTCTGAAATCGCTACTTTCCAGAAGATGATCGATGCGTTTGAAGTAAAGTATCCAAATGTTAAAGTCGACTATATTACCGTAGCCGATAATGAGTTTGATACTAAACTGCAAGCGATGATTGGTGCCGGAACCGCACCAGATGTCTTTTATTGCAACATTGATAAGATGATGAAGTATGCATCAACCGGAAATTTGTATAATTTGACTGATTATGTTGCCAATAATGACATCTTCGATGCCGATAATGTATGGCCTTGCTTATTAGACCTGTATAAATATGATGGAAAGACTCAGGGACAGGGCGATATTTACGCTTTACCAAAAGATGTTAGTGTATTCCCAATATTCTACAACGTTGATATGTTCGAAGCTGCTGGAATTACGCCTCCGACAATTGATGATCCTTGGGATTGGAACGATTATTTAGCCGCTGCCCAGAAACTGACAACCGGTGAAGGCGATAGTAAGGTTTATGGTAGTGGAGCTTATTCTATCGAATCAGCAGTTTGGTCTAATGGTGGTGAATGGGTAGATCAGGAAACTTTATCAAAAGTTGAGATTGATCAACCGGAATTCTATGAAGCCTTACAATGGTGTGCTGATTTAAGAAATGTTTATCATGTTGCTCCAACACAGGCCGAAAGTGATTCTTTAGGTGATTATGATAGATTTAAACAGGGCAAACTGGCGATGGTTGGTGCTGGGACTTGGAGTTTAAATGATCTATGGACTAACACTAATTTCAAATGGGATGTTATGAATTGGCCGGTAAGCCCAAGTACTGGTAAATCTGAAATTTGGTTTGGTAGCGCAGGTCTAGCAGTTTCATCAACTACAAAACATGCTGAAGCAGCCGCAAATTTAGCCGCATATCTAGCCTTCAATGAAGATTCTCAAAGAACGGCCTATGAAATGGGTCAGGCTATTCCAATGCTTAAAGATATGGCTGAAGGTGAATATATGAAGTTTGATAAAGCACCTGCTAGTAAGAATGTATTGTTTGATATTCTTGAAAACCATGCTCGTTTAGCAACCCAGTCTAGAACCTATAATCAGGAATGGTTCGCTGAATTTAACTCTAATACCGCTTCAGTAATGAGTGGTGAAACTACCGCTGAAAACTATTGTAAGTCCATCAAAGACAAAGTTCAGTCATTGTTAGACGATAGCATTGCACAGCAAGAATCCTATAGTTCAAAATAGAATAAATGAATAATAAATTACCGATGGCTCTATAATAAAGAGAGCCATCGGTAATATCAATGTCTGGGGAGATTAACAATATGAAACATCATCAAAAATCACTGAATCATAACGAACATGTCGCTGGGCTTATTTTTATTCTTCCGACATTAATATATTTCGTTTGTTTTTTCTTAATTCCCCTGATTGTTTGTATTTATGCCAGTTTTACTAATTGGAATATCCTCTCCGTAAATCGGAAATTTATAGGTTTAATGAATTATCAAAAACTGTTTACGGATGGTAAGTTTTGGACAGCTTTGCAGAACACTTTGTTTATGTTAATTCCCATTCCGTTCTATTTACTATTTGCTTTATTATTTGCATATGCTTGTCATAAGAATATTTTGGGTGAAAAAGTATTTAGAACTATTTATTATTTACCCTTTATTTCTTCAGTTGTTTCTTTGGTACTGATTTGGAAATGGTTGTTTAATGCACAGTATGGTTTAGTTAATAATTTCCTTTCATTCTTTAATGTTGCTGGTCCTAACTGGCTAAACGATCCATTTTGGACCAAGATCATGATTGTTATAATGATTACTTGGAAAATGATAGGGATCATTTCTATCTACTATATTGCAGCATTAAAAGCTATTCCTAAATCATATTATGAAGCTGCCGAGATTGATGGTGCCAGTTCCTTCCAATCGTTTTGTAAGATCACTTTACCGCTATTAACACCTACTACTTTCTATCTTATGATTGTCGGGGTTATTGGTTCTTTACAAACCTTCGTTGAAGTTCAATTATTTGCACCTGATGGAGGTATTAACTATGGGGTCGGTACAATTATATTCTACATTTGGCAAAAGGCTTTTTCGAGTAGTCAAATGGGATATGCCTGTGCAACGGCCTGTATATTTGGTTTGTTTATTTTAGTTCTAACCATTATTCAATTTATTATTTCACGTAAATGGGTATATGGAGGTGATTAAGATGAAAAGGAAAAGAAAGACATCGGTAGGAAGAGTAATTGTCTTTATAATCATATTACTTGGGGCATGTACAATGATCCTACCATTTGTCTGGATGATAAGCACCTCGCTTAAACAAGCAAATCTAGTATATACAATTCCCCCTCAGTGGATACCTGATCCGGTCGATTGGCATAATTATATCGAAGTCTGGACCGCTTCCAATCTTTTAGTCGGAATAAAAAATAGTTGTATTATTTCCGGAACTGTTTTAGTGTTTTCAACCTTTACTTCAACGATGGCGGCATTCGCTTTCGCAAAACTACAGTTTCCCGGAAAAAACGTTTTCTTTATCTTATTGCTATCGACTATGATGATACCGATAGTAGTGTTATTAGTTCCCTTATTTGTAATTTATTCGAAAATTGGTTGGATCGATACGCTATTACCGATGATCATTCCTGCTTCGTTATGTAATGTGAATAATATTTTCTTCTTAAGACAATATATGCTAGGTTTACCTACTGATTTATTAGATGCAGCTAAAATAGACGGTTGTAATTATTTCAAAGCATATTGGAAAATATTCTTACCATTAAGTAAACCTGCAGTAATTGCCAACATTATTATGCTGTTTATGGCGACATGGAATGATTATTTTGCTCCATTGATTTTTACTCATAGCAACTCAATGCAAACAGTGCAGGTAGCTATTGCAATGCTCAACTCTCATTATGCTCAACAAACTGATGTTCCGGTTATTATGGCAGCCTCATTAATCGCGATTCTACCTGTACTAGTTCTCTTTATTAC
>JAEZBR010000064.1 GCA_023426935.1 Bacillota bacterium
AAAGAAACAGCCACCCGTTCTTATTAAATGGCGGGTGGCTTATTATGCGGAAATCGTGGTATACAAAATCCGGAAACGATGGCTCTACTTCTCCGGAATTAGTGGACTAAACCCGTCGGAGTTTTCATTCTTTCTCCAATATATAGTTGATGAGCACTATTCCTTGCCGTTCTACTTATTGCTCTTTAATCATCCTATAACCTCTTTTTTCAAAGAAAGGTTTTGCTGTTATGGAAGCGTATGTAGTGATTTTGTGTGGAGTTGCGCGTTCCAATCTCTCTGTTGCAACCCCTTTCCTTTGATAATCCTTATGAACATATAATCTATCAAGATAGCCTGTTTGGTCTATATCCCCAAAACCAATAATCTGTTTGTCATCAAGTGCAACAAGCGTATAGTGTTCAAGAAAAGACTGATTCCATTTTTCTAAATCGACCGTCCCTGTTGCTCATACATCTAACTGTTCTTCTGAGTAATCCTTTGCATTTATTGTGTGGACAGTATTGTAAAACAGTTCTGCCAACACATTGCAATCTGATGACTAGTATTTCCTAATTACCATACCAAATCCTCCGAAAATTCCGATTTGTCGATTGATCCCATAATTGTTCACAATCAACAGGTCAGTGTTTTGCATACCAATAATAGCAAATACAAATCCTATTGGATAGTAGGGGGATATCCTTTGTCTTGTTGAACCCCATATAACAAAAAAACGACTCAGAATGGTTCCTTCATCTGTCCTCTTAGCCATGACATCTGTCTTTTAGGAACTTTTCGGATTTTCGAATAAGCCTCCGAAAAGCTCTTGGTTAAGCCGAATTTTGAAGAGACATCTTTGTCGTTATACACACTTGGAGCAGGTGAGGGGAGTCGAACCCCCACTATAACCTTGGGAAGGTCATGTTCTACCGTTAAACCACACCTGCACGCTTTGTAATTATAAATGGTTTAAGGTTGATTGACAATATTAAGCTTGTCTAGAAGATCCCATATAGAAGACGGTTAATAGACCTGGACCGCAATGGGCACCGATAACGACGCCTAATCCGGTGATCTCGATCTTACCGACGGTCGGGAAAGTCTCTTTGATCTTATCTCGTAAGAATTCCGCATCTTCTAAACAATCCGCATTCAGGATATCGATCTCCTGTCCATCCGGATTTTCCATATCCCGTTTCATTCCTTCTAATAGGGCGAGAATGGCTTGTTTACGGCCTCTGATCTTGCTAGCCGCAACTAATTTACCGTCATCGGGAACATACATGACCGGTTTGATATTGAGTAAAGTTCCGACCATGGCGGAAGCGTTGGATAGACGGCCGCCAAGTTTCAACCATTTTAAATTATCAACTGTGAATCGGTGCATGACTTTCAATTTATTCGCTTCGCCATAGGCAATTACTTCATCGTAAGATTTACCTTCTTCTTTCAAGGCAATCAGTTTTTTGATCAATAATCCTAGACCGCCAGAGATACAACGGGTATCCATCATGTAGAATTTTTGATTAGGATATTCTTTCTTGATCTGTTCGGAAGCTTCCTGAGCCGAGATATATGAATGAGACATTTCAATCGACATATCCATAAATAAAACATCTTTACCGGTATCCATTAAGCCTTTGAAAAATTCATGATAAGCATAAACCGTGATTTGACTGGTTTTTAATAGTTTCCCGTCCCGCATTAAATGATAGGTATCTAAACGAGTGCTTTCCTTACAATCATCCTCATATACTTTGTCATCCATGACATAGGAGTAAGCGATGAACGGAATCTGGTGTTCATCTAGATAATCTCTGGTTAAATCGCAGGTAGACGAAGTCGCAATAATATAATCCTTCATAGTTTCATCCTCCTTGAAACGATAAAATTATATCATGAGCGTAAGAATTGTCTATTTATCAATATAATGACGATGTCGTCTTAATAATGGTAAAATTATTCCTTAGAGGTAACTATGTTCATTATTTTCGGGGTAAATCAACGTCAGGAAAACTTGGAATTCAATCAAACGATTGTCTGTCCTAATTGCGGAAAGTTCGGCTCGGTACAGATTATTATGGTCTATACTTGCTTAAGCTTGTTTTTTATTCCGACCTTTCGCTGGAATCGAAAGTATTACGCTAGATTATCTTGTTGCGGAACGACGGTTGAATTACCTAAAGAAATCGGGGAAGGGATCCGTCAGGGGACGATCAAGAGTTTAGATGAGTCGATTTTTCCTGAGGGAAGCTACCAACATGTGCATACCTGTACAAATTGCGGATATCAGACCACCGAAGATTTTGAATACTGTCCCAAATGCGGGAGTAAACTATTATGAAATTACCACCTAGAGAAAAGATTCCGGAAGCCTGGAGCGTTTTGGCGGATGGACGGATCGAAATGGAGACTGATCAAGCTAAAATTCTTTCTTCCGATCAGCGGAAAGAATACATTGTGTATTTTAAGGACAACATTTATAGTTCTAACGATAGCGCCACTTATTGGCAAGGCTATCCCGGATATCCGGTGCTTGCAGTCCTGATGAAGCAAGGAAGGATAAGGACCCAAAGAGAAATAGTCGAACAATTTAAAGATATCAATTGGCATCAGATTAATGAAAAATATAAACGTGATTATACGGCGGCGTTAGCTTTCGTGCTTGAGAAGTTCAAGGATAAAAAAGAAATAGAAGCCGAAATCGCAAAAGAATATGCTGAATTAAGTGAATTGGAGCTTATACTTAGAAGGCACAGATAGATCAAGGAAGCGAAAAGATGAAGACTATTGCGTTATTATTGTTTATTACAACTTATGTCTTAATGATTGCTCTGCCGAAAAAAAGAGTATATGTGGCCTTAATCTCGGCCGGACTCTTCTTAGTCTTAGGAATCTTGCCTTGGAGTAAATTCATCGACACCATCAATTGGAATGTCTTAATGATGATTTCCGGAACTATGATTGTGGTCGATTTCTTCATTGATTCGAAGATGCCTAATCTCTTGGCGGATATCTTGTTGGATAAGTCAAAAAATGTCATGTGGGTTACAATTTTTATGTCCTTATTTGCCGGATTGATTTCGGCTTTCATCGATAATGTCGCAACGGTTTTAATGGTTGCGCCGGTGGCTTTAGTTCTCTGCAAGAAACTAAAAATATCTCCGGTACCGATGGTCATTGCGATTGCGGTTTCTTCAAATTTACAAGGGGCCGCGACTTTAGTCGGAGATACTACTTCGATTATGTTAGGAGCTTATGCCCATATGGATTTCTTGGATTTCTTCTGGATGAACGGGCGTCCGGGAATCTTCTTCGCGGTTGAATTAGGGGCTGCGGCGACCATTCCGGTTATGATGTTTTTGTTTAGAAAAGACAAAGAACCGGTCAATGCGGAAGAAAAGACCTTAGTGAAAGATTATGTCCCGACGATATTATTAATCTCGGTGGTAGTTTGTTTAATCGGTGCTTCGTTTATTCCGGGAAAGCCAGAGATTGCCAACGGATTAATCTGTATGACGATTGCGTTAGTGAGTATCGTTTATAATTACTGGCAAACTAACAGTTTTGAAAAAACAATTAAGGCCTTAAAGAGTATTGATTATTCAACCTTGCTGTTACTGACCGGATTATTTATTATCATTGGCGGGATCACCGAGGTCGGGGTCATAGATGACATTTCGAAGATCTTTGTAAAGATCGGCGGCGATAATTTATTCTTGTTATATACCTTAGTTGTTTGGTTATCGGTATTCCTCTCGGCCTTTATCGACAATATTCCTTATGTCGCAACGATGTTACCGGTACTAACCAGTGTCGCATCCATCATGGGAATTCAACCATATGTGTTATACTTTGGATTATTATCCGGGGCGACTTTAGGCGGAAATATTACCCCGATCGGAGCTTCCGCTAATATCACCGGTATCGGAATGTTAAGAAAGAAAGGATATGAAGTATCATTTAAAGATTTTATGCGAATCGGCTTACCGTTCACTCTTAGTGCGGTAATCGTTTCCTACATCTTTATCTGGTTAGTGTTGGCATAATGCAAGTAGATAAAAAAATTCCCCAGAATCCCTGGAAAGTAAAAGAAGTGAAAGATCCCGTCTTACCTAAGCCCGGGATAATTCGTAATATTGTTCCGTTGCCGAAAGAAAAAGCGAAATGGATCTTCTATAAAGTCGAAGATTAGTTACTTGGTCCGTTCGCTTAGATACTGCCAGAATAACTTGGAGTTTGCTGAGAACTCCTTTTCTTTTAGTTTGATCAAACAGATCTCACTTTTAATGAAAGGTTTTATTTCGCGGATCTCAACATTATCATTCTTAAAATATTCCGCCTGTTTGACCATCAGCAAAGTAATGCCCATGCCTCGGGCTGCTAGTTCGATTAGATTCTCCGGGCGATGGCCGGTATAAGCCATCTTAGGTTCATAGCCGGCTTTGTGACAGGCATCCATACAGATATTATAGAGATAGGTATTCTGGTCCAGCAGTAACATTACTTCCGATTTTAAATCGTTCATTATTAAATATTGCCGGGCACATAAAGGATGATTTTTTGGTAAGACGGCGACTAAATAATCCGAGCAATATGGTAAATACTGGAAACGGGGATCCGTATAATCAGTAAAGCGTTGGAAAGCTAGTTCCGCTGCATCGTTACTCAAGGCATAGAAGATATCGCAGGATTCGACCTCGGTAACTTTTTGTTTAATTTGGGGATAGGTTTTCTGGAAATCATATAGCAATTCGGTTAGATCATATTGGGCTAAGACCGGAATCGAAACGATTGATAAGGTAGCTTTTTTAAGTTCGATTTGGTTATGGAGTTCTATCGTACATTTATCGTATTCTTCGGTAATTCTGCTGGCATAAGGCAAGAAAATACTTCCGAATTTAGAAATAGAGACTTGGCGAGAAGTGCGATTGAACAATTCTACACCTAGCTCTTTTTCTAAGGATTTTATATGTTTGGATAAGGAAGATTGGGAAAGATTAAGCATATCGGCAGCGACCGAAAAATTACCGATTTTAGCCAAGATTACAAAATCATGCAGATAAGTAATTTCCATTTTTATCTATTCCCTCTTGGAATAGATGATAACATTATTTGAATTGTAAGTAAATATATAAAAACGATAATAAAACCAACAAGGCGTACTTTAAGTACGAATGGAGGAAATCATGAAAAGAATTTTATCGGTCATGCTTAGTATCCTTTTGGTTGTAAGTTTAGGTGCCTGCAGTAAGAATGAAGAGGCTAAAGTAGCGGATAAGGAAGTAACAAATATCATTGCGGTATGTTTGCCGACTTTGGATAATCCGTTGATGGTCGGAATCGGTGATGCCGTTAAAGCAAAATTCGCGGACAAAGATGTTAAAGTCACCAGTGCCGATGGGGATGCGAATACGCAGATTTCCCAGGTTCAGAATTATGTCACGATGAAAGCAGATTTATTAGTAGTTATGCCGGTCGATGCGAATTCGATGACCAGTGTATTAGCCGATGCCCGTAAAGCCGGCGTTAAGGTTTTAGTAACCGGTACGGAATTAGCGGATAAGGAAGCTTATGATTGTATGGCTACCTGTAATCAGTATTTAGTTGGTTCTTATGCGGCTTATATGTGCAAGACCTGGGTCGAAAAGAATTACCCGGATGCGGCCGATGGTTCGCTTGAATGCGCAGCGTTAATTTCATCCCTTAATGAAGATAGTATCAATAAGTCCAATGGGATGTTACAGGTTTTTGAACCTTATTTAAAAGATGTTGACGGAAACTATATCGATGCGGATGGTAAGGTTGTCGATGAAAGTAAGAAGATTGAGAATCCGGCTTACTGTGCGAAGTTAAAACTAGTTGCGAAGACGGAAGCGGAAATGGCAGAAGCAGCGCGGACGGCTTTCCAGAATGTTCAGTTAACTAATCCCGAAGTTAAAATTGTCTTAAGTTGTACCGGTGATGGTGCCGGCGCAGTATCTCAGGTCTTTATGGACGCGAATTTAAGCAGTGAAGAATTAGCGAAGATTGCGGTCTTCGGCTGTGGTTTCATCGGTTCTGAGAAGGATTATATCGAAGGTTCGATTGCCGGTACCAGTGTCTTTAGAGCGACCGTTGCGTTTGGCGGCGGAGACTTACCGGGAGAAATGGCTGATTTAGCTGAAAAGGTTATTGCCGGTACGGCAGAAAAAGATGTCTGGGATCCGATTGCGTTAGTTTATATGGATAAGACCGGTACTTTACAAATGACTGATGTTAATAATACCGGAACGATTAGCGCTGCCGAAGTTAACTGGTAGTAAATATCTTATGAATACAACTCTTTCTTTAAAAAATATTACGAAAACCTTCCCGGGAGTTGTGGCCCTCGATAATATCTCCATCGATTTTTATCAGGGCGAAGTTCACGCTTTGTTAGGTGAAAATGGTGCAGGGAAATCAACACTCATAAAAACGGTATCTGGAGCTTTGACTCCAGATACCGGCGTGTTGAAGATCTTTGACAAAGAATACCAGCACATGACTCCCACGTTAGCTAAAAAGTTAGGAATCGAAGTTATCTATCAGGAATTCAATCTAGTTGAAAGTTTGACCGTCGCCGAGAATATTTTCCTTGGTGAACAATTCGGAAAGACCTTCAACCTTAATCAGTTTGTGGAGAAAGCCCAGAAGATCTTTGATGAATGGCATATTGATTTAGACCCCCGGGCAGAAGTGCGGAAATTATCGCCGGGGAAGAAACAATTAGTTGAAATTTCCAAGTGTCTAAGTCATCAAGCAAAGATTCTGATTCTCGATGAACCTACCGCTCCGTTATCGAATATGGAAGTAGAAATCTTATATCGAATTATCGAACAATTAAAAGAAAAGGGCGTAACGATTATATATATTTCCCACCGCTTGGAAGAAATCTTCCGAATTGCGGATCGAGTCTCTATTTTACGGGATGGGAAATATGTAACTACGGTCTTAATCAAAGATACGAATCGCCAGCAGTTAGTAGCGTATATGGTAGGTAGAGAACTTAAGGAAACTTATCCTAAGCGTGATTTGACTTTGGGTAAAGAAACGCTGCGTTTAGAACATCTATGCGGGAACGGCGATGAAGATATTTCACTGAGCGTGCATCAGCATGAGATTTACGGAATAGCCGGTTTAGTAGGAGCCGGGAGAACCGAATTGGCTCAAGTCATTTTCGGGATTGCCCCCAAAACCTCCGGTAAAATAATCGTCAACGGAAAAGAAATAAATATTACCTCACCGGGTAAAGCTATCAAAGAAGGACTCGGTTTGATACCGGAAGATCGTAAATTCTTAGGTTGTATTCAGGAATTGAGTATCAAATTCAATATCTCAATGTCGGCACTAAAGAAGATCTGCAACGGAATCTTAACAGACAAGAAAAAAGAGAATGATTTAGTTAAAGACTACAGCGACAAATTAATGATTAAGACTCCTTCCTTAAATCAGGAAGTCAAGAATTTATCTGGTGGCAATCAACAAAAAGTCGTTCTTGCCAAGACCTTAGCTGCCGAATCGGAGATCTTAATTTTCGATGAGCCAACTAGAGGAATTGATGTGGCGGCTAAGCAAGAAATATATCAATTGATGAATGACTTAGCTAACCAGGGAAAGACTATCATAATGATTTCCAGCGAGTTAGAAGAATTGATGGGAATGTCGGATCGAATCGGAGTTATTTATGAAGGCCGTTTAGTTGGCGAATTGGCAAAGAAACAATTCGACCAAAAATTAATTATCGGGATGGCATCCGGTCTATCTAAAGAGGAAATGCTATGAAAAAATTTAAAGATTTTGTCTTCCGTAATTCAGTAATTATTGTCATCCTAGTATTAATTGTGATTTTTTCTTTCACCAGTCCGTATTTTCTGACCTTCCATAATATGATCAATCTATTAAATCAGAATAGTTATTTCATCATTGCGGCGGTCGGTTTAGGAATTCTGATGATCTCCGGAGGGATTGATCTTTCGGTGGCGAATCAAATGGCTTTGATGGGGGTTATTATTGCGATTCTGATTACCGAAAAGAATGCCAACACCTTCATAGTTATTATTCTAGGCTTATTGCTAGGGTGCTTGATGGGTTATATCAACGGAACCTTGATCACTAGAATAAAGGGCGTCTTCCCGTTAATCTTAACGATTGCGATGGGCAATGTTTATAATGGTCTGTCTTTCTTGATTTCCAATGCGAAATCTTATCGTCCGTTCCCGGATATTTTCCGTTATTGGGCGACGCATAATGCCTTTGGTTTGAATATCGATCTACTAGTCGCCATTGTTATCTTATGTTTAGCGGAGTTTATGTTAAAGAAAACTTATCTGGGACGGAAGATCTATGCGACCGGGGGTAATAGGGAAGCCGCGAAGCTCTCGGGAATTAATACCGAACGAATCCAAAGACTCTGTTATACCTTATGTGGGTTCTTATTTGCTTTGGCTGCTTTAGATTTGATCGCGAAAGGTAACTCCGTCAGTGCTTCGACTTTAGGTTCTTCGGGAGTCGCGTTCACCTGTATGACGGCCGCAATCATCGGCGGGATCAGTTTCGCCGGTGGTAAAGGTAGTATGTTTGGATTGATCGCCGGTGTCTTCGTTATTCAGATTCTGAGTAACGGCATGCAGTTAGCCGGCTGGGGTACTTATTTACAGTATGTCGTTCAGGGAATTATTCTGATTCTGGCACTTAGTTTCGATGCGATTAAGATGACGATGGCGAAACGAAATACCAAGCGTAAAGTTCTAATGAAAGTTAAAGGAGCCTAACATGGAAAATTTTAAGGGATTCAAACCTGATTTTAAGAAACCGCTGGGTTTTAAAAAACCACCTTTGGCGGATGTATCGAAAATAAAAAATAAGTTTTTAGATCTTCCTTATGGCAATGAATCTAAGGCCCAAGTTTTAGATCTATATTTACCAGAGAACGGAAGTAAACCCTATCCGGTTTTGATTTATATTCATGGCGGCGGGTTTGCTTTAGGTGATAAAAGAGACGATCACATTAATGACCTTCTAAGTATCTTGGATCAAGGCTGGGCTTTAGCAGGTATCGAATATCGTCTTTCCGGCGAAGCTATTTTCCCAGCGGCGGTTTATGATTGTAAATCGGCAATCAAATACCTTCGTGCTAATTGTGCAAAGTATAATTTAGATTCAAATAACTTCTTTAGTTTAGGTGGCTCGGCCGGAGGAAATCTTTCGGCGATGATGGCAGTTTCGAAAGGTCTATTCGTAGATCCCCAAGGACAATATAACGATTATCCGGATCAGGTTAATGCGGCGGTTGATTGGTTTGGACCGACAGATTTTAAAGTCATGGACCAACAGGCTAAAGAAAATGGTTTTAGTTTTGTCAATCATGACGAGGCCGAATCGGCGGAGAGTACTTATTTAGGTCAACCGATATCTTCCTGTTCGCAGGAATTATGCGATAAAGCCAATCCGATAACTTACATAAGTGACAAAATGGTTCCGATATTTGTGGAGCATGGTGATCACGATCATTTAGTACCACCCCAGCAATCAAAGATCTTGGTTGAAGCGATCAAAAAGAAAGTCGGAAAAGATAAAGTTCAGTATCATATTCTCAAGGATGCGGATCACGAAGACAAACAATTTACATCCAAAGAGAATTTGCAGTTGGTTTGGGATTTCCTGAATCATTGGAGGGTTTAAGATGCAAGATCCAAAGTTCGTTATTCCTAAACTTCCCGATAAGATTTTCAATTCGATTAAGAAGAAAAAGTTGGAAGTGAAATATGCGAATGTTTCCCCCAATCAAACCCTGGACATTTATTATCCCGACAATGGTAAAGCACCATATCCGGTTATCTTCCATGTACATGGCGGAGCTTTCATGATCGGTACGAAACGCGACGATAAGCTAGAACCGATGTTACGGGGATTAAGCAGGGGGTATGTGGTCGTTTCGCTCGATTACCGGATGTCCAGAGAAGCTCGATTTCCCGCTTTTATTTGGGATTGTAAAGCAGCTTTACGCTATCTTCGCGGCAACGCGAAAGAGTTAGAAATCGATCCGTTAAGGATTGGAGCTTGGGGACCTTCTTCCGGTGGGTATACTGTTGCGATGTTGGGGCTAACCGCAAATAATCCGGCTTTCGAAGATCTTTCTTTAGGTTATCCCGCAGAAGATAGCAGTGTCCAAGCCGTCGTTGATTGGTGCGGACCATGCGGAAATTTCTTAAAGATGGATGAAGAAATAAAAGCGAACAAGATCGGTATCCCAGAACATAACGAAAAAGATTCCCCGGAGTCCAGAATTTTGGGAACGAAGATAACGGAGATTCCGGAATTATGTGAACTGGCGGCGCCTTACCATTATGTTACAAAGAATGTTCCGCCGTTTTTGATTCAACACGGTCAAGCCGATCCGGTCGTACTTGTGCAGCAATCTGAAACTTTAGCCCAGGCTTTAAAACAATCCGGCAATGAAGTAATATTACAGACTTATCCCGGGAAAGGACATCACGGAACCCCTTGGTACAATGAGACTTGGTTATCGGACATTGTCTTAGACTTTCTGGATCAACATTTGAAATGAGTCTTCCAACTTTTAAGATTGAAAAAATAGAACCGGATATCTACGCGATTACGGCGCCGATGGATGAACAGATCTATCTATTAGTAGGTAAGAATCACGCCGTTTTAATCGATACCGGAATGGGCATCGGTTCTTTGGCGAAAGAAGTTTCTAAAATAACCAATTTACCGATTATCGTTATCGATACCCATGGTCATCCCGATCATGCCGGTGGTAACGGAGAGTTTACGGAAGTTTGGCTAGACCAAAAAGATCTTAATATTTATAAAGAAATGGTCAGTGAAGAATATCGGATAAATGATATCCGTAAAATCTTTAAACATCCGGTTGCGGAATTTGAGAACGAACTGATTCCGTTTATCAAAAAGACTAAGCCCTTAAGAGATGGCCAAATCTTTGACTTAGGTAATCATCGCTTAACCATCATAAAAACTCCTGGCCATACTCCGGGCAGTGTCTGTGTTTATGATTCTATTTCGAAGATCTTATTTTCCGGCGATACCGTTTCCGCGACCGATCAATGGTTGTATTTAAAACATTCAACCAGTTTAGAGACCTACGCTCTAAGTTTGAAAAAGCTCTTGAATCTTGAAATTAAATATCTGTTACCCGGACATTTACCTAGACCGGTCGAACCCACAATGATTAAAAATAAGCTGGAATTGAGTATGCGAGTCATTTCGGGAGAACTGGTGGGCAAAGAAGTTAAGACCTTCGCCGGAGAAGGATACAAAGTGAGAAAAGGAGACGCCTCAATCATCTATGATCCAAACAAGATTAAAGGCTGCGATATTTGATTTAGACGGAGTCTTAGTGGACAGTGCTAAGTACCATTATGAAGCCTGGAAAAAAATTGCGGAAGAATTAGATATTCCGTTTGACTTAGAAAAGAATGAAGCCTTGAAAGGTTTAAGTCGGATGGATTCTTTGGAAGCGTTATTAAGTTTCGGTGATAAGACTTATGGTAAGAACGATAAAGAAAAACTCTGTAAGCGTAAGAATGATTATTATCTAGAACTAATCAAACAAGTTTCTACCATGGATCTTTTACCGGGGGTAAAGGAATTACTACTTAAACTAAAAGAAGAAAAGATTCCAATGGCGATTGGCAGTTCTTCTCGTAATGCTAAAACAATCATTGAAAGATTGGGAATCGAAACTTACTTTGAGGCGATCATCGACGGAAATGATCTGACCAAGGCGAAACCAGATCCGTTGGTATATTTTTTAGCCGGTAATCGACTTAATGAAAAACCGGAAAACTGTGTTGTTTTCGAGGATGGTTATGTCGGAATCATTGCGGCGAAGAAAGCGGGAATGGTAGCGGTCGGTCTAGGAAATATTCAGACCTTAAAAGAAGCGGATTATTATTTCGAAGATTTAAAAGATACTAATAAGATTATGCACATATTTAAGTGAGGTGTAATTATGGATATAGAGTTTTTAACCAAGAAACCGTTTTATTTAAATACGGAACAATTAAAGTGGGTTCAAGATAGTTTTGACTCCTTATCTTTGAGGGAGAAAGCCGGTCAGTTATTCTGTATCTTGGCCGATTTATATTCTGAAGCGGAAATGGAAAAACTAGTACAGGACGATAATGTCGGCGGCATTTTGATGCGACCGCTACCGATGGAAGAATTGTTACATCGTTATCGCAAGTATGATCAACTTTCAAAAATACCTTTGATTAAAGCCGCCAATCTTGAAGAGGGCGGTAATGGGGCAATTGCCGAAGGAACCCGAATGGGTTGTCAGCTACAGATTGCCGCCGCTAATAATGTTAAATGGGCAAAACGCTTAGGTGAAGTCTGTGGTCGAGAGGCGGAATTAGTGGGAATAAATATGACTTTTTCTCCAGACGCTGATATTGATTTTAATTTTCGCAACCCAATTACGAATACTCGAACCTTCGGTTCTGATCCGGAGACGGTTAAGAATATGACCCAGGCTTATATGGAAGCGATTCAGAAACAAGGAATCGCAGCCTGCGCTAAACACTTTCCGGGCGACGGAGTTGATTATCGGGACCAACATCTTCATACCACAATCAACGCTTTGACGCCTGATGTTTGGGATCGCACTTATGGTAAAGTCTATCGCAACCTAATCGATAAAGGAATCATGGGTATAATGATTTCGCATATTAAACAACCTAGTTACAGTAAGAAAATCAATCCGACTTTAACGGATGAACAGGTCTTACCGGCATCTTTATCGAAAGAATTAATGACTTCTTTATTAAGAGATCGCTTAGGATTCAATGGCTTAAACGTTATCGATGCGACGATTATGGGCGGATTCTGTCAAAGCTGCAGTCGGTATGAAGCGCTAAATCTCTGTATCGAATCCGGTGGCGATCTGTTAGTGTTCAATACCGATTTCCGTCAAGACCGCGATTATTTATTATTGGGTCTTAAAAAAGGAATTTTATCCCAAGCTCGTTTTGACAAAGCCGTCTTAAGAGTTTTAGGTACTAAAGCCGCTTTAAAACTACCGGTCAAACAAGAACATCAAACCTGCAAAGCTTTGCCCATTAAAGAATGGGTGAATACGCTGGCCAAGCAATCAATAACCTTAGTCAAGAATAAAGAAAATATCTTCCCCCTAAATCCGCATAGACAGAATACCATTCGGATTATCTTCGTGGGAAACAATGAAATGGTTTCTAGCGATTTGAAAATAACGGAGTTAGTGCAGAAAGAATTTGAGAAGCGGGGGTTCAAAGTTGAGCAATATGATGTAACGAAAGAATCGTTGGCTACGACAAGAAAAATCAGCAAGAAACGGATTGATCTATATCTGGCAAACTTTGAGACGCGCAGTGATCAAACCACCGTCAGAGTAAACTGGACAGGTAAATATGTTTTAGATTTGCCACGTTTCGTTTATGAAGTCCCGAGTATCTTCGTTTCTTTGGCAAACCCCTATCATCTTCAGGATGTTCCTGAAATCCGAACTTATATCAATGCGTATACCGCTAACGAAGAGACCTTAAAAGCGTTAGTAAGCAAACTATGCGGCGAGGACAGTTTTACCGGTATCAATCCGGTCGATCCGACCTGTGGATTATTGGACACGCAATTATAGTTTAATCACTTTCCAAGCTTCGATAAGATCTTCTAATTTATAACTCGCATTAGCCGGGGACGTGGAAGGCAGATAAGTCACCGGATAAGAAAAGTATTTTCTGAATAAATTATAAGCGGTCTTTCCGTTAGTATAAAGATGTTGAATGTTTGCGTTATTTATAATTATTTCGAGCTTATTTACTTTTACATTTTTGATTGAAGCATCGGAAGAACCGGAGATATCTAAGGAAGAAATTACATCCCATAAAGCTATACGCTGCTCAAGCAGGAATGATTCTTTTTCGGCTTGAGTTTTTAATAAGGGAATATCATACAGTTTAGATATAACATTCCAGAACCGATTCTGGGGAAGACCATAATAGAAATTACATTCTCGGGATTTTACCGAAGGAAAAGAACCGAGAATCAAAACCCGCGAATGTGAATCATAGACCGGTTCTAAGCCGGTACTTAAATGTTCCCTTTTCATATAGTAGATATCATAGCGTATTTTGCGGTATTATAGGAACTGGCAGGACCGATTCATGAACCCAAAACTATTATTTTTATTGGTCTACTTAGCCGTCTTTATTTTCTATGTCATTGTAGAGACTGATCGGCCAAGTTTAAAACATGCGCTCAGTAAAATTATTCTGGCATCCCTATATCTAAGCTTCGCCTTAGTCAAATTTATTTTGAATCAGCTTTGGAACAACTCAGTCGATTCGGTAGTGATGATAGCGTTAATCTTTTGTTGGTTAGGCGATGTGATTTTAATTAAGTATCTATATGTCGGCGGAATCTTATTCTGGATCGCCAATCTGATTTTTTGGCTGGCCGAGATTATTTATCTAGTTCAAAGAAATATTGAAATCTTCTTCCCGATCTTATTAGGATTGTTGCTCTTCTTCATTATTATGTTAACCGTTTCTTATGTTACGAAGAAATGGAAAGTCGGCGCGGTAAAAAGAAAATTCGGCTTCTATTATTTATCCTCGGTAACTTTACAAGGATCTTTAGCGTTAGTCATGTTATTCTATAATCCGGGTCTTAAAGAGATTACGGCATCGATCGGTTTGATCCTTTTCATGTTATCGGATTACGCTTTGGCTTATAATGAAGCTCATAGTGAGAAGAGTGATGCAATCTTACGACTAAACAGTATTCTCTATTTCACGGGGATGTTACTAGTGGCCTTATCCCGAGGCTAAAGGAGATTTATGACTAAGAAAATTTTAGTTAATATCGAATTAAGCGAAGCTTATAAACAAAAGATTATTTTTGCTTGTCCGGATGCGAAAATCGACTTTGTTCCGACCGGAAATGATTACGAAGCCATCGTCGGAAATCTTGATGCGCCGATGTTGGCCGAGTATTCGAAACTCACTTGGTTTCATAGTGAGACCGCAGGCGTGGAGAAATACTTAAAACTATTACCGGAGAATATTATCTTATCTAATTCTTCTGGCGCTTATGGTTATGCGATTGCCGAAGAGATGGTCGGCTATACTTATGCCTTAGCGAAAAAAATGGCGGGATATTTTAAGAATCAAAGTGAACATAAATGGTTGAATCTCGGAATGGTTAAAGATGTCGGCGAGATGCGAGTGTTAGTTGTTGGATTAGGGGATATCGGTTCCCGTTATGCGATTCGGATGAAAGCCCTAGGTTGTATGGTCACCGGAATTAGACGGACGATTCGGGAAAAACCGGAATATGTCGACGAAGTAACGACATTAGACCGCTTAGATCTTTGCTTACCGCAAGCAGATGTGGTCGCATTATGTTTACCGGCGACTAACGCCACTTATCATCTGATCAACTATGAACGGTTACTAAAATTTAAAGCAGATGCACTTTTACTGAATGTCGGTCGGGGAAACGCCATAGTAACCAATGACTTAATCAAAGCCGTCAAGGAAGGACATTTAGGCGGGGTTTACTTAGACGTTACCGATCCGGAGCCTTTGGGCAAGGACAATCAGTTGTGGGAGCTTAGAGATACGATTATTACTCCGCATGTTACGGGAAATTATAATTTGGAACGGACAATCAATAACGTCGTAAATATTGCGATTGAGAATATTAACCGTTTCTGTAACGATCAAAAGTTATTAAATGTGGTCGATCGAGAAATCGGATACCGCGAAAATCATTAGTTTCAGCCAATATTCACATATTTTACAGTAATTTAACACACCTCTTTCTTATGCTATTAACATCAGAAAGGGGTATTTTTATGAGTCAAGATATCGAAGGCGAAGAGACCTTACTAGCTCGTTACGAAACTAAATATCTGCTTAATAAGACGCAGAAAGAAGAATTATTAGCCCGGTTAGAAACCCTGATTAAACCGGATTTATACCCGGAAGAAACAATCATGAGTCTATATTACGATAACGATAATCATGATTTGGTTATTCGTTCATTAGATAAACCGGTATATAAGGAAAAGATTTGTTTACGCAGTTATGGTATTCCTAAAGAAGACAGTATTGTTTTTCTCGAATTCAAGCGTAAGTTTAATAAAGTTGTATATAAACGGCGTTATCCGTTAACTTATTCAGAAGCCAATGACTTTATGTCCGGCAAGAAAATCAGCGAGCATAATCAGATTCTTAAAGAACTGGACTATGCCAAGGATTTTTATCAGTTAAAACCAAGCTATCTTTTAAGCTATGATCGGATTTCTTTTATCAGCAAGGATGAGCCGGCGGTCAGAATGACCTTCGATTCAGAGGTGTTAGGTCGGGATTACGATCTCGATCTTACGAAAGGAACCTATGGGAAACAAGTTAATCCCCAAGGAACGATCTTATTGGAAATTAAATGTTTAGGCAGTATGCCAATGTGGTTAGTAAAGAATCTAAGTGAATTAAAGATTTATAACACCTCTTATTCTAAGTATGGAAACGCTTATCGTGAACAGTATGAAACAATGAACCAATAGGTTCCTAGGAGAAAAATTATGTTTACCAGTATTATCGATACCAGCAGTGGATCGGCATCGCTTAGCAGTATTCTCTTATGTATGGGAGTAGCATTAGTTTTAGGCTTCGTGGTCGCTTTGATCTATATGTTAACCACGGAAAGATACACCAAAAATTTTGCGATTACCTTAGTTATTCTTCCGTTATTAGTAGGAATCGTTCTACTGTCCGTTAATGGGAATTTAGGAACTTCAATTGCGGTTTTGGGAACTTTCGGTCTGATCCGTTTCCGGTCGATTCCCGGCACCTCCAAGGAGATCAGCTCAATCTTCTTTGCGATGGCAATCGGGGTTGCCTGCGCCATGGGACAAATCTATTACGCAATCTTGTTTACAATCGTGATTGCGATTGTGTAGGTTGTTTTATCCAAGACTAGTTTCGGAGTACCTAAACCGACCAGCAGACATTTGAAAGTAATGATTCCGGAAGATCTTGATTACACGGGTGTTTTTGAGGATATCTTCTCAAAGTATACCAAGAGTCATTCTTTACAACAGGTTAAGACCGTGAACTTAGGCTCGATGTATCTGTTGGATTATCAGTTAGAATTGCGAGCACCGGAGAATGAGAAAAAGATGATTGATGAAATGAGAATGCGTAACGGCAATCTTTCAATTACCTGTGGAATCCAAGCGGACAAGAATCAGGAGATGTAAATGAACAAGAAAAATCGAATTATCTTAATCGTTGTCGTTGCGGTTCTGACCCTGTGTATCGTGATTGGTCTAATTGTCCGCAATAGAAATACTAGTCCAAGTACTCAGAGTGAAACCGGTGAGCAGGAAGTTACTGAATCGATGGCCGGTTTCTTAGACAGTGATGAATACACCGATTATGCTAATACTACTTATACTTCAATAAAACTAAGTGGTTCTTCAATCACCATAGATGGTACCGGGGTTTCTTATAACGGTACGGATATTATTATCGATCAACTGGGAACATATGTTTTTTCCGGAACCTTGGATCAAGGCAGTATTACGGTGGAAACGACGAAGACTTCCGAAGTTCGGATTGTCTTAGATTCAGCTTCTATCACGAATGCGAAAGGACCGGCAATTTCAGTCACTACGGCTAAGCAGGTAATGATTTCGTTAGTGCCCGGTACGGAAAATTCTTTGAACGACGGCAGTAACTATACGCTAACCGGGGAAGACGATCCTAATGCGGTCATTTATTCCAAGACCGATTTAATCTTCAACGGCACCGGTACTTTAAACATCTTAGCCAATTACAACGATGCGATTCACGGTACCGATCAACTAAGAATTATTGAAGGGACTTATGTTATTAAAAGTGTCGATGACGGAATTATCGGTAAAGATGTTTTGGCCATCAAGAATGGTACGTTTACAATCGATGCCGGCGGTGATGGATTAAAATCTACCAATGAAGAAGAGACAAGTTTAGGCTATATTTATTTGAATGACGGGACTTTCACCATCAACAGTGGCGATGATGGGATTAGCAGTGTTCAGAGCTTGACTATTAATAACGGAACCTATGCCATCAGTACTTCAACTTCCGGCGAGGGTAAAGGTATCAAAGCGACGTCAACAATTAAGATTAATAATGGGACTTTTGCCATTACGGCCTCTGATGATGCTATCAACAGTAATTACGATACGATCATTAATGATGGAACATTTAAAATAAGCAGCGGTGATGATGGAATTCATAGTGATCATACAACCACGATTGTAGGCGGGACCATTAGAATTAATACCTCCGTTGAAGGGATTGAAGGCGCAATCGTTAAGATCGAAGGCGGAACAATTCAGATTTGGGCCAGCGATGACGGAATAAATGGGGCGGGCGGCGATGAAACGACAACTAGCGAAGTAAAGTCCATTCTAGACCAATATTCGGCATCTGCGGCTAGCGGAAACAATCAAGGTATGATGGCTTCCGATTCGACCGGCTATATTTTCATTAATGGCGGCGATATCTATGTCAATGGCAACGGTGACGGCATCGATGCGAATAACGCAATCATTCAGACCGCCGGAAAAATTATCGTTGAAGGTCCGACTAATTCCGGTAACGGTGCTTTGGATTATGGCACGGCTTATGTGATGACCGGTGGTACGGTCTTAGCTGCGGGCAGTTTTGGTATGGCTTCCACAATTTCAAGCAATTCGACGGTTTATTGTTTATCGGTAACATACAGTCAGGTACAGACCGCAGGGACAGTTTATAAACTAGTCGATCCCGAAGGTAATACTTTAATCGAGTATACCAGTACTAAACAATTCCAAAATGTTGTATATGCGTCCAGTGATCTTACTTCCGGGGTTGAATATACCCTTATGAACGAAGATGGAGTTATGATGAGCGGTACCTTATCGCAGATAATTACTTCAATCTCCGATTCCGGTGGTGCCGTTACGAATAACGGCGGCGAAATGCCAAAAGGAAATCGTTAGTTGAGATGTTGACGCTTTTTGTCACGATACATTTCGGCATCGGCGTTCTTAATAAAGCTCTCAAGGGGTGTAACTGAAGAACCATCATATTCACTGATTCCATAAGAGATTGCGATTTGATACGAATCCGGGTGTTGTTTATTGACAAGCTTAATTTCTTCATTGAGTAAATCAATTAGATACTCAGGCGAATATTCTTTATTTGGAGCCATTAAGATGGCGAATTCATCTCCGCCATAACGGGATAGGAAAACCCCAAACCTTCCGCAGGTCTTCTTCAAGATACAACCAACGGTAAGCAAGGCATTATCCCCCTCAAGATGACCATAGACATCATTTATACTTTTGAAGTTATTAATATCCATTAAGATTAAAAACCATTTAGAGTTCTGACCGGCGACCACTGACTTGAGATAATAGTCAAACTGGCGCCGGTTATTTAGTCCGGTTAAACTATCGGTTGAAATCTGTTGATTCTGAGAATTAACGTAAATATTCAAGATGGATAAAGTAAAAGCCGGCCAGACCAACGGAATATTGTAGATAAAAATTTGAACAACGATTGCGACTAAAGGAAGATAACTAAAATTCAACAAATATAAATAATCGCTTCGTGATTGCGGTGTGTTTATTTTCGTTCGACGAATATATACGATAACGGTTGTCAGTAATAAGTAAAAGATACAGACTGTCGGTTGAATAAAAAATAAAATCCCCCGAGTATAATTACCGGCTGGGGTAATCGTAAAAATGCATCCGATAAACGGTGAAAGAAGACTGGCTACGGAAAGAATTACCAAAGGAGTATAAATCATGATTTGATACTTCCCTTTATATTTCCTACCTAGCCGAACTAAGATATATTTTAACCAAGAGTAACAGGTGATCCCGGTGAATAATATATAGATGGTACACGCAATAAGATTAAGAATCCGCAGTTCCGGTTTCCCTTCGGTCAATGCCCAGATGATATCCATCAGACAGATAATGGCGGTGCTTAAAATAACATTTTTAAACGCTTCGTGCCTAAGGGGATTAACATCTATTCTCCGTTCTCTAATGAAAATGATTGTCAAGACGGTTAAACAGAGAACATCAATTTCGCAATATAGAATAGTATTCATGGTTTCACCTCATGGTTATCTAATAAAACCAAAGAGCACGGTGCCGATAATAGCAATCGTAATGATAATGATCAGATGCATCTTTTTGTAATAAACTAGTAACGCTAAGTATTCTCTAATCAAGGCATTCTGGGAAAAATATAACTTAGTTCTGGCGGGGATTGCTTTGGCTCTTAAACCGACTTCATACGCATAAGTCCCGGCTCTAAAGACATGAAATCCATTAGTCGCGAAGGCTACTTTATATTTCTTTTGTCTAGACTCGATAATACTCTTGGAGTTCTGCATATTCTCTAATGTATTCTTCGATTTATCTTCAACCAAAATACTATTACTATCGACACCTAACCCTAACGCATATTTTTTCATCGCGCAGGCTTCAGGCACTAATTCATCATTTCCTTGACCGCCCGACATAATTAACTTTGTTCGATAAGGGGCTTTTCTAAAGATCTTGAAAGCGGCTCTAATTCGGGAAGCTAACAAAGGAGATACTTCATCCCCGTGTAATAATCCACACCCTAACACGATTATATAATCGACCGGTCTAATCTGTCTAAAGATTAAGACCATAGCACTACTGATTAAATAAGCCAAGGCCACTAAGATCAAATAGAATTCAATTCCGGTAATGATCATATAGATGGTGTTGACCAATTTGATATTCATAATACTCAGATTGGATATCGGAATTATCATCTGCAAAACAATTAAACATAACAGAATTAGGGAAAGGAAATTACTTAATGCTTTTCCTTCTCTGCGGATTAATTTGATACTGTTATAAAATAAGAAGAAGATAAAGAAGATGGCCCCGAAGCCCACTAGTAAACATAACAAGATAAAAGCGAAGACTACTAGGGATTGGATCCAATCAATCTTATAATCGAAAGAAATACCAACCAGCAATAAAACAAACGAGAACGCTAAGATTATTAATAAAACCCCATTGCGAACTTTAAAGGGGTTGTGATGGTATGATATTAAGCAGATGACAATCGTAATGACTGTCACGATTCCAAAGAAGATTGACATTGACATACCTAGATTATAAACTTTCGGAAATTGCTAGACAAGATTAGAAACGGTCATAACCAATAATGAAGACAATTTATTACCCTATAATTAAAGCGAGGTACCTTAATGAAAAAGCTAGTATTGGTCAGACATGGTCAAAGTAATTGGAACTTAGAAAATCGATTTACCGGTTGGACCGATGTCGAATTATCGCAACAGGGAATTCAAGAAGCAAAAGAAGCCGGTGATATTTTGAAACAGGAAAACTATCATTTTGACTTAGCTTATACTTCGGTTTTAGTTAGAGCTATCCATACTTTAAGAATCATTCTGAAAGAAATGAATATTGAAGATCTTTCATATAAGGAGACCTGGAAATTGAATGAAAGACATTACGGTGCTTTGCAGGAAAAGAATAAGGCGGAGACCGCAAAAATATATGGAGAGGAACAAGTATTAATTTGGCGAAGATCATATGATACCAAGCCGCCATTATTAGAACCAACCGATCCGCGTAATCCTTCCCTACAGGCAAAGTATGCTAATGTTCCCACATCACAATTGCCTCTTGGGGAAAGTCTGAAAGATACGGTAGCTAGAGTCGTCCCTTACTATGAAGAAGAGATATTGCCTAAGATTGCGGAGAATAAAAAGATCTTGATTGTCGCCCACGGAAATTCGTTACGTGCTTTAATTATGCACCTAGAAAACCTGACCCCTCAAGAAATTATGAAGGTAAATATTCCAACCGGAGTACCATTGGTCTATGAGTTAAATGACGATAATAGTTTTAGTAAGAAGTATTATTTGGCTTCAGAAACAGAATTGAAAAAGAAACAGGACGCGGTTTTGAATCAAGGGAAGGTAGAATAATGGCGATAAATTTAGGAAATTTAATGATTGATTGTGAAGACGAAGAAAAACTTTGTTCCTTCTACCATGAATTATTAGGTTGGAAAAGGATAACCCGGTTTGGCCGCCCAGGCGTAATTAGTGATGAAGGACTGATACTATTATTCATTACGGAAGATGATTATATCCGACCGGTATGGCCGGAAGAAAAACGGGAACAGCAGAAACAGATTCACTTCGATTTTCAAACCGATAATTTGGATTCAACGGTTAAGAAAGCCGAGAAACTTGGGGCTAAGATAACCGATAAACAATTTGGCGAAGGTCTTTGGGTTACGATGGAAGATCCTAGCGGACACTTGTTCTGCTTATGTAAAAAAGAAAATCCAGAGGACTGACTAATGGCTTTAAACAATTATGGGATGCGAGTAGTTATAAATGGAAAACAAGTAAGGAGATGTTCAATCTTCGAAGGGGTAAAAAGGTTATTTATTGCGGCTTGGAATATACCGTTATTAAAAACTTCCGATCCCGCAAAAAAGATTAACGAAGAGTTTAAAGAAGAGTTAGCCCTAGCCGTCACCCAAGTCAATCAATGCAAGATGTGTTCTTATGCGCATAGCAAAATGGCCTTGGAAGCCGGAATGTCAGAATCCGAAATCAAGAACTTATTAGACGGAGAATTAAGTAATATTTCGTCAGATCATTTACCGGCTATTTTATATGCCCAAAGTTATGCCCAGAATGAAGGGAAAAATCAACAGGACACTTATCAACGAATTAAAGAATTATATGGGGAAAAAGCTAAATCGATCAAAGCTATTATTCAAGTAATGATGGCGGCGAATGCGTATGGGATTGTGTTTGGTGATCTTAGACAACGCTTCAAGGGTATACCAGCCCAAGGAAGCAATATATTCTATGAACTAGGAATGTTACTGATTATGATTATTCTGGTTCCAATCTTATTAATTGTGCTGTTTATAGCCCTTCTTTTTAATCACTAAAATATGAAACTCTTAAAGATAAGAAACATTACGATTCTGTCAGGGAAACCAGAAGCTAAACCTGACGGGAGTTAAAGCAATATTCAGTTATTAGTGAGTGTAAAGAGAAATATCAATTTTTAACTAAGGCCGCGTATCCGGTCTTTTTTTGTGCTCGAGAGGATGATAAAAAAACAAATCACTTTAAAATTACACCAAAATCACCCAAGATACAGTTCAAGGCATTAAAAAACCCTGCAGATACAGGGACTTTTACAATATGGTGCGCCCTGAGAGACTCGAACTCTCAAGCGTAGGCATAAGATCCTAAATCTTACGTGTTTACCAATTTCACCAAGGGCGCGACGCATTAATATTCTAAAGTTTTTCGTAGCCAGATGCAATACGGTGTTTATAATTAAGTTATGGAAAAAGCGTTTTATGATCTATATGACCAGAATCGACAGGAGTTAGGCAGAACTTTGGAAGTAGGACAGATTGTCCCTCCGGATACTTATCGCTTGGTAGTAAAGGCGGCAATCTTCAATTCCGAAGGTAAGTTACTGATACATAAAATTACAGCCAATTCTCAATTTCAAGGTTTATGGTCCGAAACGCTGAATAATGGGGTAAAACATAATGAGACTTCTTTGGAAGCCTTAAATCGCATGTTAAACGAACAGTTGGACCTTGAGCCCTTCACTGATCTTACTCCGACCTTTACGCTTAGTACGCCCAGTATATTCAACGATTACTATATTATCAGGCAGGATGTCGAGCTTAATATAATTACCTTAAAGTCGAACAAACAATTCAGATACGCCACCATAGATGAGATCAAAGAGATGATTGACCAGAAGGAGTTTGTTCCCTTGAACAAACGTTACCTTGATAATCTCTTTTACTATAATCAAGGCCAACTTGATAAAGCTATTGAAGTACCCGCATGTATGATTTCGCAAAAGTATCAGCTCGCTTCTTTTCCCGTCATCGTTAAAAGTCACAATCAAAGTTATGGTGCTAGTCAGAATTGGTATCCTTCCAAGTGGCGCCGGGAATCTGGCTGCGGATCGATTGCCGCAACGAATCTGATTTTATATTACGGATTGGCATTATCATCCGCAAAGGAAGAATATCAGTATGCTGATGTAGTTGCTCTGATGAATAAAATCTTTAAGATTTTCAGACCAACAATCTTCGGCTATATCAACTATCATAAGTTTGCTAAACAATTCTGCGCGTATGCCCAGAAAGAGAATAAACAGTTTTCTTATGAGTTATACAAACCGGATAAACATTCGGAAGGCTCTTTAAATTTCGTTAAAAGAAGTTTACTAGAAAATGATCCGGTCGCAATCTTGATTCTGACTCATCAACAGAAAGCCTTAGGAATCTTCTGGCATTGGATGGTGATTACCGGAATTAATGCGGATAATGAGGTAGAAGTTTCTAATCACGGAAACTTCGAAACTTACCCTGCTTATCTATTATTCGATACCGGTTGGAAAACATATTTAAGGATGGTGAGATTTCATGCTCACTGACATCATCTATCAACACTTACAAACCTATCCCCATATGATGATTCAGGATCTTGTTAAATTGATTTATCAGAATGAATTTGCCGGTGGACATCTGATTGAAGACGCTCAAAGTTCAAAAGAATATCTTTATAGCGAAGGTAAAGATCTATCTCCTAAAAATATCTCTTTATCCGAAGATATCGGGAATAATTTAGTTCGATTAAATTTAGTATCGGTACGGTATCATAAAATTGACTTGGCTGAAGTCAATGAGTGGTTTGTTAAAACGGCTAATTCCCATCATGGGGATCTGGCTTCCTTTAAAAATAAACTGGAGCTTTTGACGCAGTTAGAACTGCCTTTTCCGAAAACGGAGTTGGTTCAATATCTGGATGAGTATGCTAAGAAGGGATATCCGGCTATTCATCATAGTGAGATCTATGTTAAACTTTACCAACCTCATTATCGGGTCATCGATTTTAAGTATCTTTCAGAGGTTTCTGTTGAGAAAGTTCGCTAGTTTTGTTAAGATAACAATGCATTTGCGGACATGGCGAAATTGGTAGACGCTACAGTTTGAGGGGCTGCTGGAGTTAAATCCGTGTGAGTTCAAGTCTCATTGTCCGCACCAATGGTCAAAATACCCTGTGATTACAGGGTTTTTTAATCCCGTGACACCTTTTTGGCCCTTAGTTCCAGCTGAGAGCCTTTTTTTGATTTACTGCTTAATACATAACTTACGGAAATCCTTGGGAAAACCCAGAGAACCCGTAATCGTATCTATACTCACTGTTTTTAATTTCTTCTCAAGACGTCTCATTGATTTAGCCAAAGAATTACATAATGTATAATGCGCACCTTCATTAAAGAATAACCGTTCATCAATAACAACATCAAATATGTTTTGCCTGGTTAAACTGGGGTTAAGGCTATATTTCGAATATACCTCCGCAAAATAAGGACAGCTTGTACGTGTTTTATAATTAAAAATCATATTGTCGTGAGCCAACTGATTTCTAACATCCTTGAAATTGCCAAACAGCAGATATATGTCATTAGGATGCAAAAATTTCTTCTTGGTTAGATTAAAATTTTTATTAAGACTTATACTAAAGTTTTTAGCGATTTCATTCTGGATGTTTGTGTTTATTAAGTCATACATAGTTACAGCTTGACCAAATGTCATGTAATTGCATAAAACCCAAAGAGGAACATGCTTATGCCGGTTAACATAATGCTTAATGGAATTGTTGCTAATATTAATATGCATATATTTTGACAGTATCTTGTTTAAGTCCGAAAGAAGGTTTATGACCTTCGGCAATCTGTTTTGATTATAATTTGCCTGATTTAAATACGGATTTATTTCATTTAAATATTCTTTAGAAAACTCATAGGCCAATACCGATTTAAAACTGTTTTCAACATCCAACAGAGACTTAAATAATGCCGATTTAAAATGGCCATCAAATTGATGAATAGCAATCATTTCAGAAAAAGCGGCACCAGTAATGAATTCATCTTTTCCTGGAACTTTTAGAAAATGACCATAGCAATTAACGACGTTGTAATAATTATTACGAAGTAAATAATCTTTGGCTTCTTCATCGTTGTTAAAGTAAAGACCTCTGTCTTTTAACAGCTGAAGTTGCTCATCAATTGATTTAAAGGGTTTATCCATTATTGTTTCCTCCTAGAAAAAACAAAGGCCTTGTCATAAATGCACAAGGCCTTCGCGCGTATAGGATCACTTAGAGTACCCTATCACTCTCGCACACTTATTTTACCGAGAACAGTAATTTTGTCAAGTACTCTTAAAACTAAAAAAGCCCTTATAAACAAAGGACTATTTCGCTTTTGTCTGTTTCTTCAGCCTAAATACTAATGGTGCTAAAATCTGAAGACGGGGAGATTTCCTTGCGATTGCCTTAGATAATTATTCTTTAGGGTATAAACCAATGGAACATCCAATGATCGGAATTCATGCCGGAATGACCAAAGAAGAATTGACCGTGCCCTTGATTGTCGTTGAAAAATAAGTTAGTTGGAAGCAGCGTATATAGTGTATATAATATACTTATCTACGATTTCACAAGTTATTCTACCTGCTGTATATAACCCCGCTATTAGAGTATTACTTCAGTCACTGTCAGTTTTCATACCCATATCCAAAGATTTGATTGAATATGGTAGGAGGCCTATGATGCAACGACGTCTTATTCTGATTGTTGATGACCAAGAGATTAATCGCGTCATTCTCAACAAAATGCTTTCGGAAGAATATCAAGTCCTACAAGCAACCAATGGGAAAGAGGCGCTGAATATTTTACATGCTAACAAAGATAGTATTTCAGCCGTTATTTTAGATATCATTATGCCGGTAATGGATGGTTATGAAGTCTTGGAGAGAATGAGCAGAGATAAAGATCTTTCTAAGATCCCGGTTATTGTTTCTTCTCGGGACAATAATGCACAATCGGAAATCAAGGCTCTTTCGTTAGGAGCTCAGGATTTTATTGCCAAGCCATACGACGCCAAGATTATTCTTCATCGGTTATATAACACAATCAAATTAAGAGAAACCGCAGCGATAATCAATAAGGCGCGCCGGGATGAACTTACCGGATTATTAAATAAGCCTTTCTTCCTGGAAAAGGTTGAGGAGCTTATAAGTCAACAGGCGGAAAAGAAGTATGATTTGATCTGTTTTGGGATTGAGAAATTCCGCTTGGTTAATGAGACTTACGGCAATGATGTCGGTGATGAATTACTAAAACTAATAGGAAATTATTTACTAAGCCTCAAAGATTCATTAGTTTCTTCCCGTTTTACGGCCGATCAATTCTATTCTTTAGTCTTACATCGTGACGATTATCCTAATGAATTAATTAAGGCCAGCTTGGAAAAGTTTAAACTGCGGACGGTTGAATTAAGTGTTCGGTTACACTTTGGAATTTATATAATCGATGATCCCACGATTCCGGTTAGTGCGATGTGTGAAAGAGCGGCGATGGCCGCCAAAGAGAACAAGAATCATTATGACTCTTTATTCTCTTACTACGACGATAATTTAATAAGACGCACCCAAGTCGAACAGAAGTGGATGACGGATAATATGTTGGAATCATTAGCTAAAAAAGAATTTGTTGTATATTATCAACCTAAGTACGATTTGACGAAAGAAACAATCGTCGGAGCCGAAGCTCTGGTACGTTGGGAAAATCCGGAAAAAGGTCTTCTTAGGCCGGATAAATTTATTCCGTTATTTGAACGAACCGGATTGATTACAACCTTAGATAAATATGTATGGGAAGTTATTTGTCAGGATCTCAAATTATGGCACCAAAATAAGGGCACCGTTTTCCCAATCTCGGCCAATGTTTCCCGTGCCGATCTATACAATCCTAAATTAATCAACATCTTAAAGGGCTTAATAAAAAAGTATGAACTGCCCATCCAATCATTACATCTGGAAATAACGGAATCCGCTTATGCCGATAATCAACAACAGTTAATTAAGGTCGTTAAAGAATTGCGCGCGTTAGGTTTCGTGATAGAAATGGATGACTTTGGGACCGGTTATTCATCACTGAATATGTTGGCTGAAATGCCGGTTGATATTTTAAAACTCGACATGGGTTTCGTCCGTTGTGAAGCCTTGAGTTCTTCGGGTCGAGGTGTTCTCAGTTTCTGCATCAGTTTAGCCAAATGGCTAAATCTTTCGGTTATTGCGGAAGGGGTAGAAACCGAAGAACAGGTCAACTTATTACGCTCAATGGACTGTAACTATATTCAGGGGTATTATTTCGCTAAACCGCTGAAAAAGAATGATTTTGAACAGATGCTAAGAAAAGTAAAAGTGTCGGATGGTTTACTTCAGAATAATAGAATTAGTCAAAACAAAGTTCATTCGACTGATACCGGCACCTCAAAACTAACCATGTTGATCGTTGATGATATTGCGGCTAATCGGGAAGCCTTGGGTAATATTTTTAGAAACGATTATAAGATTATCGAAGTGAATAATGCCGATTTAGCTTGGAAATATCTAGAGACGAATTATGCAAATACGGATATGATTCTTCTAACATTATTGATGCCGAATATCGATGGTTTTCAATTGTTAAGAAAGATTAGGGAAGATCTTAGAACTAAATATTTACCGGTGGTGGTTACCTCGCAAAGCGACGATATAATGGAACAGAAAGCGCTGGATCTGAAAGCCGATGATTATATTTTGAAACCATATAACGAAAAAATTGTTTATCACCGAGTAAAGAGCATTCAGGAAAATTATCACTTACAGCAGAAACAATATAAAATGCATGAAATACTGACGGTAAATGAAACGACTAATGAAGGCAAGATATTTGCGGTGGTCGATCAATTAAAGAAATATTTCAATATTGTCAGATTAGTTAATCCGGAAGACGCGACCGTAATCGCTAAGGATGAAAACGGTCAATGCCATAATCCTTCTTGTTTCCAAGTCTGGGGGAAGACGACCAGATGCAGTAATTGTATTTCGTTGAGGGCTTATAACAATCATTCCCGTTACAGCAAGTTGGAATATATCGACAAGGCATTGTACTATGTTATTTCTCAATATATTCCATACGGTAATAAAGGAGCGGTAATGGAAATGGTAACGAAGGTAGATCCCGAAACTTCTGGTCAATTACTTGACCCCGAACAAATAAGGATGAATCTAAAGCCGGTGGAAGAAAATAAGAACAGCTAATTATAACGGTATATCGATAATCAATAATACTGAACATACACCTTAAAAATATAAATCAAGGAGAATGAAACTGTCATAATAACCGGAAATTGTCTGCCGTTACATGACGATGGTTTTGTCTTTGCTACTAAGTTAAACTCTTTATTACGATATATGATTCTAAGAATACTGATTGACCATAAACGCAGATTGTTAACCAGTGTATAATGCCACCCGGGGTTAATTATAAGTGCTTTGACCTAAAAAATACCCTCAAAAGGCAATTAGAATATGGAAAAGTATAAAAATTGGTGAATATATCCGTGAAGCTACTAGTAACAACTAAGATGGGTGATATAATATTACCGCTTAAGTTCTGACGACAATTGAGTAAATTCTGGTTCATTTAACCTAGTCAGTAACAAAAGAGGCTTAATAAATTGCGGAATAAGAATTGAATTGGTAACAAAATGATATAATTTGTTACAAAAGGAGGCTCCTAATGACGGAAAATAAGCCAATCCTCAAAGTGGAAATGTTAGGCCACTTTTCCTGTACTTATAATGGTAAAACTTTAGATATCGATGAAATATTCTCAACTAAATTGACGAAAGTACTGGCATATTTACTTTACAATCATCAACATAGTATTCCTCATAGCAAAATCATCGATGACCTTTTTGGCGATGATCTAGAGAATCCGTATGGTACTTTAAAGAATTTGGTATATCGAATCAGAACGCAATTAGATAAAGAAATCAAAGGTCTTAACCTAATTACGACCAGCTCCGGCTGCTATGCGATTTCCAGTGACTACGAAGTGGTTCTGGATGTAGAGGAATTTCTTCAGGATGAAAAGACTTTATCCTTGACGACCTTGGATACTTCGACTCGCGAGTATACTTACAATCACGCAATCTCTTTATATAAAGGAGATTTTTTGCCGAAACTATCGGGGGAATTATGGGTAATAAATCAGAATCAAAGTTTAAAGACTACCTGTATCTCCTTGGTTAAGGAATATCTGTATTTATTGGAAGCCAATAAGGATTATCCGGCAATCAGTAAGATTTGTGCCAAGGGTTTGGAATTGGATCGTTTGGATGAAGAAATCTATTTTATTAGTATTTCCGCCCTGGAAGCTCAGGGTAAGACGGCTCAAGCGATGGAATTATATAATCAGGCCGAGAAACTGATTTTTAACGAATTCGGCGATCGTCCTAATGCGAACATGCAACGGTTATATAAGGAATTAGGTAAATCACATCACGGACCTGAAGAGAATATCATGATTATTCAGGACGAGATCCAAGGCAAGACTGCCGGTCAGGGTGCGTTTGTCTGTGAGTATAACATGTTCGAAGATTTATACCGCGTTTTTTCCCGTTGGGCTCAAAGATACGGAATGTCGATTCATCTGGCTTTGTTATCGGTTAAACGGAAAAAAACTTCCAATAGTCCGCATGATGAATTAATAGTAGGTAATGCGATGGCACGGTTGTTAGAAGCCCTAAAAACTAATTTACGTCAGGGTGATGTTATCAGCGAATACAGTAAATCACAGTTATTGGTTCTCTTGCCGACTTGCACTAAAGAAACCAGCAAGTTAGTTATGGATCGGGTTTTGATGCAATATGCGACCCAGGGCAAGATTCCGGGAATCGAGATTAACTATACTCTCTCTCCGATTGGAATTGGCCAACAAGCAACTTACGGGAGTGGAAAAGCCTAATGGAACCCACCTATACTCCCGGAATGTTAAGAGTCTGTATCGATAAAAATAGTAGTAACGAGTTTGCCGGACGGGTCTACGGGACCGCATTTAAAGATGCGTTAATTTTTAAAGATGCGAATGAGTTTGTTTTGAAGATTGACAGTAAATTGAATGAAATCGGCTTACCGCAGGCATTTGAAGAAAAAAGATCTTTTGGGGAAGCCGAAGCTTATAGTCATTTTTCACCGCGGGTTGAAGTCGTTCGCAAACAAAAAGACTTCATCAATGAATACGGTGAAGTCCGTACCTATGTTATTTGTATTGAAACCAGAGCGAACACCAGCTGGCAAGGAACTCTATTAGCAGATGATTTAAAGCCAATTGCCGTTTTCAATTCGGAGTTGGAACTCTTAAAGTTATTTTCGGAGAATTAAATTAATAGCTTTTCACGGATTCTGGAAATGAAGCTTTGTTGACCAAAGGTTAAGATCGATAAAGCTTCTTTTTTCATGGTAATAGTGATCTTACGCACATCACTGTATTCATGATTTTCACCATCGGTCGTAATAATCAATTCTGGGAACGAGGGAATCAAGGTTATCGTTGCCGTATCCGGCAGAATCAAGGAACTTGATAGATTATGATAATGCTTATTTGTTAAAGGGGCAATCGGAGTCAGTTGCATTGTGGCTAACTGATGATCGACTACCGCTCCTTGGAAGGACATATTGTAAGCTGAGGAACCAACCGAGGTGGCAACTAATAATCCGTCTCCGGCGAAGTTCTCCAATAGTTCATTATCGACATAAACGGTTATGCCCAAAGCTTTGAGGGAACGGTTACGCAAGACAATCTCGTTGAAAGAATTCAACAGAATTTTTTCGTCATCTTTTTCGATTACCGAACAAGCCAGATCTTTGGTGACAACCCGGTACTTTTTATTGACTAATTTATCCACGAATTCTTCAAGGTCATCCGGACTGACTTCCTGTAAGAAACCTAATGTCCCGGTATGAACTCCGACATAATAAGTCTTTTCCGAAAAATTGGTTTCCCTAACCATTCTCAAGAAACTTCCGTCACCGCCGATAGCGATCCAAAGATTCGGATTTTCTTGGTCATGCTTAAAACCTTTCGCGGTTAAAAGCTGCGTTAATTTGATTGCAATCTCTTCTGAATGGTCATTGTGATTAACATTGAGCCCAAATGATTTAATTTCCATAAGCTTATCTTACTACATTTCTTAAGCGATATAGTGGGAAATAACCTTTTTGACCTAAATACAAAAGAATAATTATAAAGGATTTATATAATTATTTACCCTTATTTACAAACTAAATCGCCTATGTTATTATGACGTCCCTTGGAGGTAATAACCATGAAAATGACATCGGCACAGTTGAATAAAAGAATCCGTACTTTAGAAGATCGCAAGATGATGATCTTAGCGGAAGAAGAGAACAATTCGAAGTATGTTTTAGCGAAAGGGGAGACGGAAGAAATACCCGTATATGATCTTAATAAGACCAATGCTGAACTGATGGACATCGATCATCAGGTCGGCGTGCTTCGTCATGCATTGAATATCTTTAATACCGTTATAAAGCTTCCTTGCGGGGTAACAATTGATCAGGCTTTAGTCGAAATGGCTCAGCTCAATCGGCAACTTATGCGCTTGGATTATATGCGTAAAGGCAAGAAGGTTGTTCGCTTAAATATGAATCAAGCTTCGCAACGTAATGTTCCGGAGTTTGAATATCTCAATTTTGAGCCTAAAGATGCGGAAGCTCTATATGAGAAATATATGGAAAGAATTCAACTGCTGCAGCTTGAATTAGATAAACTTAATCAGACCGTCGAATTAGAAGTTAAATAATTGTTTTCCGTTGACTACCACTGCAATCTCAAAAGAAAACAGAGTTCAATGTTCCTCGTTAAGCGTTATTTGGCGAAAGTTTTAGTTCCTGTTCAATGTTGGAGAAACTAAAAGTTTCATCGCGTAAAGGAAAATATAAGGCAGTTGGTAAGTCATAAAAGCTTGCAGTGACAAAGTCGAAGCACGGTCATAGACTTTGTCTTTTTTAGTGAGAATTCGATTTAGTCAAAGATGGTATAATAGATTCATGCAAAACATAAATAAACAAAAAAGAGTAGTTTCGATTCAGGATATCTCCTGTTTCGGTAAGTGTTCAGAAACAGTCGCTTTACCGATTATTTCCGCCGCAGGGATTGAGACCGTAATTTTACCGACAGCAATTCTCAGTACCCATACCGGTGGTTTCAAGAATTATACGTTTTTAAGTTTAGAATCCCAATTAGATCCGATTAGTGATCATTGGAAGAGTTTAAACCTTCAGTTCGACGGAATTATTACCGGTTATGTTGGTTCAATCGAGATGATTAATAAACTAACCGCGATTATTAAGAAACTTTCAAATTCAGACACCTTAGTAATGTCCGATCCGGCAATGGCGGATAATGGTGTGCTGTATCCGGGTTTTGACTTGGAATATGTAAAAGCGATGAATGTTTTATGCAATCAAGCGGATATCGTTATTCCGAATCTGACGGAAGCGACGATGATGTTGGGACTGCCTTACAAAGAAGGTCCTTATACCAAGGAGTATATCGAAGATTTACTCAAGAAATTAACGGCGCAAGGACCGCGGATCGCAATCTTGACCGGAGTTTATTTTTCTGATGACCAATTAGGCGGCGCCGGCTATGATCGGGACAGCGGGGAAGTTTTCTACGCTTTCGCCGATAAGCTTCCGGGTTATTATCATGGAACCGGTGATATCTTTGCCAGCAGTTTCTTCGCGGCTTATTTGAATAATCAGGACTTACAACGCTCGTTAACGATTGCCGTTAAATTTGTTCACGATTCGATTGAACGAACATATCGGGCAAAAACAGAAGTTCGTAACGGAGTCGATTTTGAGTCCGGCTTAGGCGAATATGCCCAAATGGTCAAAGGAAGTAATGAATAACCAAAGAGTTATTCTTCATTGCGACTGTAATAGTTTTTTTGCTTCGGTTGAAGCGATTGATCATCCCGAATATAAAAAAGTTCCGATGGCAGTTGGCGGCGATCCCCAAGCCAGACATGGCATAATTCTCGCTAAGAATGAATTGGCGAAAGCTTATAAGATTCAGACGGCGGAAACGCTCTGGCAAGCAAAACGAAAATGCCCACAGTTATTAATTGTCCCGGCTCATCACGAAAAGTATGAACAAGTCAGTAAGGCGATTAATAACATCTATCAACAGTATACCGATCGCGTCGAACCTTTCTCGGTTGATGAGTCCTGGCTTGATGTGACTGGTTCTCAGCATTTATTAGGAACCGGAAAAGAGATTGCGGATGAATTGAGAAAAAGAATCCGCGAAGAAATCGGCGTCACGATTTCCGCCGGAGTTTCTTTTAATAAAACTTTTGCGAAGTTAGGATCCGATTATAAGAAGCCGGATGCGACAACGGTGATCACTCCCGATAATTTTAGGACAATACTCTGGCCTTTACCAATCGAGGATATGTTGTTCGTCGGTAAAGCAACCGCAGAGATATTACGCATCTGGCATATCACCACGATTGGTGAATTAGCGCAAACACCCAAAGAAAAAATAGAAAAAATCTTAGGTAAAAACGGGATTGGAATCTGGCAGCAAGCGAACGGAATCGATGATTCCGAAGTTGCTTTATCAACCTATGAATATGTTCCTAAAAGTGTTTCGCGGATGGAAACTTACGATCATGATTTATTTGATACCGAAGAAGTAAAAACCGGATTATTAAATCTGGCCGATGATGTTGCCGGAACCTTACGAAAACAACAGCGATATGCCGGCGTTATTACCATTCAAATTAAAGATGCCAAAATGAAAGTTTTGCAACGTCAAAAGAAACTAGCACACAAGACAGACTTGGCTAAAGAGATATATAATATAGCTTGGCAATTAGTTGACCGAAATTGGGATCGCAGTAATGGGATCAGAATGTTGACAGTCGGGCTAAGTGACCTTAGTAGCAGTGATGATCAACAGTTGGATTTATTCACTGATGATCAACGCGATCAGCAGACTGAAGATCTTGAGCATACTTTCGATACGATTCGAAAACGTTTCGGTGATTCTGCCGTTAAATATGCCAGAAGTTCAAAAATTAAAAAGAAAGAGGAATAAGTTATGGAAAAGTCAAAAGTCTATTTTATCGATTTGAGAACAAAGCCAGGCGACAGTTTGATTACCAAGTTACAACGATTATGTGTGGTCGGGGGATTTAATGATCTTGACCTCGATGGAAAGTTTGTCGCTATAAAAATGCACTTCGGTGAATTGGGTAACTTAGCGTTTTTAAGACCGAATTATGCCAAAGCAATCGTTGATTTAGTAAAGCAGAAAAACGGTAAACCATATTTAACCGATTGCAACACTTTATATCCCGGTTCCCGTAAAAATGCGCTGGAACATTTAGACTGTGCCAATCTTAACGGTTTCAATCCAATCTCGACCGGCTGTCAGATTTTAATTGGCGACGGGTTAAAAGGAACCGATGAAGTTGAAGTTCCGATTCATAACGGAGAATTATTAAAGGACGCCTATATTGGTAGGGCGGTAATGGATGCGGATGTCTTTATTTCCCTGACGCATTTTAAAGGTCACGAAGCAACCGGCTTTGGGGGCACCTTAAAGAATATCGGCATGGGTTGTGGTTCAAGAGCCGGGAAGATGCAACAACACTCTTCCGGTAAAGCAATAGTCAATCCAGAGGCGTGTCGCGGCTGTCGTCAGTGTGCCAAGGAATGTGGGTCCAATGCTATCTCCTATGATACCGGTAAGGCTTATATCGATCCTAATTTATGCAAGGGTTGTTCTAGATGTATCGGTGCCTGTAATTATGATGCAATTTCTCCGATGGATGATACTGCCAATGAAGTCTTAGGCTGTAAGATTGCTGAATATGCCCAAGCGGTATGTTATGGCCGTCCGTGTTTCCATATCAGTATCGTCAGAGATATTTCGCCGAATTGTGATTGTCACGACGATAACGATGCTCCAATCCTGCCAAATATCGGAATGTTCTGTTCCTTTGATCCGGTAGCACTTGACCAGGCTTGCGTCGATGCCTGCCAGAAGGCTACCCCCCTGCCAAACAGTCAGATTGCCGATAACATGAGCAAGCCGGATTGGCAGCCGCATCATGACGTCTGGTTAGATTCCAATCCAAATATTAAATGGCAAGAGACCTTAGATCACGCCCAGAAGATCGGCTTGGGGCAACGGGCATACGAACTAATTAAAGTGAGGTAGATTCAACATGAAGAAAAATTTAATTATCTTAATGGTACTGGGTTTATTGTTAACCGGATGCGTAAAAAGAAATCCGGATAAGGAAGAGGAGCCTGAGACGCCAACCCCCACAATACCCCTCTCAGCTTTACAAAGTGATTTAGTCAACGGTTCGCCTTGGGATGATGGCCAAGATAATATCTGGACTTTCAATGAAGAAGACGGGAAGATTACCAGTGACGGTGCGGATACCTCCTTCACTTATACGATTGATAAACTTACTATTACTTTAAAAATCAAAGATGAAGCAATGACCTATAAGATCTCAACCTATTCCACCACCAAAATTTCTGGGGTCTATGAAGGCAGACAGATGGAATTAGTTCCTTATGTTCCGGAAACCTTGCTTCAGACCTTGATGAATACCAAAAATTGGTCTGACGCAGATGATTCCTCAATCTCCTATGTATTCTTAGGTAACGGCCAAGGAACAATGACGGTTGAGAAGAATGAAAAGCCAATTACTTACACGGTAACCGGCGATAAGATCGTTATATCTTCTGGCGATGCTAACATTAGTTGGGAAGTTGAATCTTTCACCGAGAAAAAAGTTACCGGTAATACCGATGACGGTGAAAAGATGGTTCTAGTAAAGAAATAAAGCTTAAGAACTCGGTTTTCTAGCTAAAACCGAGTTTTTTTGTGGTTTTTCAAAAAAAGTCAAAAAAAAGAAAAAATAGTTCAAAATAATTACTTTTTGTTACCACTGTGTTACTTGTGCTTAGCATAATAGTGGTGTAGATGCGGAGGAAGCGTATGCCAAAAAAAACTAAGACTTTACCCAAATCAAGAACCTTCGTGGTCAGTATAAAGAAATGTGACCATGGAAGTTGGCAAGGTTCATTAGAATGGATTGAAGGCTCAAAGAAAATAAGTTTCCGTAGTGCCTTGGAATTGATTAAGCTTATGGACAGTGCAGTTACTGCCGGTGATACTTCAAAGGATTAGATCAAAATATTGATCAGAAAGGAATAAACCATGATGAACAAGTTATCAACAAGATTATTAAATCTTACCTTGGTCTGGACAATGATTTTCTCATTGTTTACAGCACCAATTCATGCAACCGGAGACGATGAAGTTCCGGCCACAGATGCAAACACTGAAGAGGTAACCGAACAGGAAGAAACTACTGAAGAATTACCTGAAGAGGTAGTTGTTGCAGAAGAAGATAAAGCTGAAGAAGAAGTTACTGAAACTCCGACTGCAGAAGTAACGGAAACTCCGACTGAGGAAGTTACCGAAACTCCGACTGAAGAAGTTGCTGAAACTCCGGCCGAAGAAGAAACTACAGTTGAAGAACCTGCCGTTGTTACAACCCAACAGGCTCCATTAGCTACTGCAAAAGCTCCCGCTTATAACGCCAAAGCAAAAATCGTTTTCCATTACTATGATGAAGGTGGAGATCGCGATTCTACTACTAAGAGGTATTTAGCTGGTGATGCTGTTACTGGTTTCACCCCCAGCGACAATTATGACAATCTGACTTTCTTAGGCTGGGTTACCAGTGCCGATTCCACAAGTGTTATTGGTGAATTACCGGCAGCAGTAAAAGGTACGACCGATTACTATGCAGTATATACGGCAACCGTCCATTATTATTTCTTAAAGCCGACGGCTTCCGATATCAACTCCGGTAATTCTAACGATTACATGTATATGGGTGATGGCAGTGCTTTATTGCCTTGGTCTTATAATTTTACTCAGGCTAACAGATGGTATTGGCCAAATCATTCAGTTAGTAATTTAGTATTGACGACTCCTAGTGCCGATGCAATTTGGAAAGGTATCAAGAGAATCGATCAGTATAAAAATATCGATATCAATTATTCCACCTATGAATTCAGTGTTGCTAATGGAGTTTATTCCGCCGCACAACCTTCAGTCGGTTACACAGGCTCTGATGTTGTCGATGGGAAACGTTCGCTTCATATCGATGTCAATATGACAGTACATACCCAAACTACCGTTTCATTTTCTTATACTATAAACAGAATTTTCGCTGATCCGATCAATTATTCTAAGGATCATGTTATTAAAAATAGTTCCGGCAGTTTCAATGATGTAGCAGTTAATAGTACCGTCGATCTAGGTGATGATAGATTTACAACTGATGGATATTCTTTTCAATCAGTAATTATCTCAAATGGGATCAGTTATGTATTTGATGGCTGGTATGAAGATGTAGGTTATACAAAGAAGGCCAGTGACTCTTATGACACTAGTACTTCTCGTCAATTTTATGGACGTTATTTAGCGGTTACGCATACCTTAACTTATGATGGTAACGGTGGCGATTTGGAAGAAGGAATTACCAATCCTCAGAAGTATGAAGCTAATGCTTACGTAAAGAAGATTGATGATCCTACCCGCAGAGGATATGCCTTCACTGGTTGGTTAGGCAGTGACAATAAAACTTACACGGCCAAGAGTGTTGATGATGACTTTCTCATGCCAGATTATGATTTAACTTTAACGGCTCAATGGGAAAAATTGACCGCTCACTCTGTTACTTATTCTTGGACTCAAGACGGAGAAGCAGTAACGGCTAAAGAAATTTTAGATGCTAACAATTTACCAGCTGCGCAAAGTGATATCTATAAGGGTGAGAAATATACGGTAGATAGTTCGTTTGTTTCCCCGATTAACACTTACGATTCATACGGTAATTTAACTGGAACTTATACTTTCTCCGGTTGGATGCTCAATGGTGAAGTTGTATCCGGTGACCAGACTATTCCTGATGCCAATGTTGAATTAACTGGTGTCTGGACTTATGAAGCCAAAAAAGTAGCTAAGAATAAAGTTATCTACGAATGGACTGGCAACAGTGCTGAAGTAGATGAGAAGTATAACTTACCAGTCAAAGCCGCCGAATATGTAAATGGCGAAACGGTAACGGATCTTGATAGTACTGTTTACGAAGTAGTAAATGCTT
>JAEZBR010000002.1 GCA_023426935.1 Bacillota bacterium
AGCTGCCATCCGACAGGGAATGTCGCCAAACATAGAGCCGAATGACAGCTCAAGTGTTTCTATATTTGGCAACACTAATTGTATCATCCTTCTATTTGTCAACACCACGATTGTTTACTGATAGAAAAAACAAACAACAAAGGAAACTATCTAATGACAATTTTATTATTTGGGGTATCTAATGTAGGTAAAAGTATAACCGGCGAACTTTTAGCAAAACAACTAGGATACCATTACTATGATTTAGACGAAGAAGTTAAAAGGCGAAGAAAGACTACCATCGAAACATTTGTGACTACGATAACACTTGAAGAACGAGATTATATCCGCGGTGTTATCATCGGGGAAATATTTGATGAAGATCCTAAGAATAAAGTTATTGCGATTACTCCAATGACTTTTTATGATAACTTCGAAGATTATTTGGAATATCCGGATGTTTTAGCGATTGAATTAAGAGATACTCCCGATAATATCTTTAATCGGTTGGTATTTAGCGATGAGAATGATGTGCTGTATTTCGATGACGATTATAAGAACGCTCATGCAAAACATTATTTAGATGAAATCGCAGAAGATTTAGAGTGGTATGGGCAGTGTAATAAAATAGTAACCAATAAGTTTGAGATGAACGGGGACCTTCCCGAAGAAGTTGTTTCCCGTTTGATTGCTGAATATAATTTAAAAAAGGTTTAAACGGTATTTTACCGTGAGCATCTTTCTTGACGCTTATAACTGTATCTTATATAGTAACAGTATAAACGAAAGGAGTTTATATGAAACGACTAGTTATAGTAATCGCTGTCTTAGTCCTATTGATTTCCGGAGGTGTCGTTTATTATCTTAATCAACAGAACAAGAATTCTAATAATGAAACTGCCATGGTTGAAGAAAAAGGTACCTTTACCACGATCAAGGCCGAACAAGCCAAGAAGATGATGGATGAGGGAATGGTGACGATCGTCGATGTTCGTGCCAAAAGTGAGTATGAAGCCGGACATGTTAAGAATGCGATTCTAATCCCGAATGAATCGATTGGGGATAGTGAGCCTATGGAATTAACCGACAAGGATGCGACCATCTTATTGTATTGTCGTACCGGCGTCCGAGCAGGACAAGCCGCGCAAAAATTAGCGGATATGGGTTATAAGAATGTCTATTCATTCGGCGGTATCGTTGACTGGCCGTATGAGATTGAAAAATAAAAAAGAAAAATTATGCAACTAGAAAATAAAATTGCGATTATTACCGGAGCTTCCCGAGGAATCGGTTTTTCCATCGCCAAGGCTTTTATCAAACAGGGCGCGAAGGTCGCGTTACTAGGAAGTAGATTGGAATCAGCGCAGAAAGCAGTAAGTAAATTATTGGCGGAATATCCGGATGCGCAATTGATACCGTTTGGCGTTGATGTAACTAACAGTGAAGAGATCACTAAAGTTGTAAACGAAGTAGTTGATAAGTGGGGTTATATCGATATCTTAGTCAATAATGCCGGGGTAACTTCGGCTAAACAGATCTTCGATATGAGTGATGAAGATTTCGACAGTGTTATTCGGATTAATCTCTCCGGTCCGTTTAAATTCACTAGAGAAGTTTCTAAAGTCATGAAGGAACATGGCGGCAGTATTATCAATACCAGTTCGATGGTCGGAACTTATGGCGGAAGAATGCAGACGGCATATTCCTCCAGTAAGTTTGGTATCAACGGTTTAACTAAATCCTGCGCGAAAGAATTGGGACCCTTCAATAGTAGAGTCAACGCAGTGGCGCCAGGCGTTGTGGCCACCGATATGATGAAGAATTCGGTTAATGATCAGATGTTAGAAGGCCTAAAAAGATTCACCCCGCTAGGCCGGGCTGGTGATCCGGATGAATTGGCTGGGGCTTATGTATACTTAGCTTCGGATGCGGCTAGCTTTACCACCGGCACGATTGTTCATGTCGATGGCGGAATCGTCATGTAGTTTCTAGATATTCAGGGATTTCTTTAATTCCTGAATATCTTTTTTTATTAACGGACGCATTGATTCAGGATATTTGGTTAAGTCTATTTGCTTAAGATAATCATTAATTTTCTGACTGAATTCGGGATGATATAAGATAACTTCCGGTAATGCCGCTAGACCTTTTCTTACCACGATCGGCTTTTCATCGTAAATAATCTTCAGCAAGGTATCGAGATTCTTTGCCAATAAATTATCTGAATCCCATTGAGCCTGGGCACAAGCTAAGATAAAACCTCGGGTTCGCACATAAGCATTCTTACTACCGAGTAGGGAAATAAAATCGTTGAAATAAGCGTAGTACTTGTTCGACTCTGAAGATTCGCGACTTAATTTTTGACACAGATCATAGGCTTTTTTATTATCTTTATCCTGTAATTGCTCAATAATACTCATGATTGCTCCTTAAATCTTCTGGTATCCATAGTAAAACAACTTTAATTGTTTTACAATGTAATCAATAAAGTTCCAACTTCATTAGGAGGAAGGATCATGAAGAAAATTTATCTCATTACCGGTGCGAATGGTTTTTTAGGTAATAATATCGTCCGTCAGCTTGAAGAAAAGGAGGCGGAAATCCGGGCTTTGATTATCCCCGGCGACAAAGTCCATTCTTTAGAAGGTTTAGATGTCAAAATTTATTATGGCGATGTCACCAATCCAGCGACCCTGAAGGATTTCTTTGAGGTCTCTAAAGAAGATCAAGTCACGGTGATCCATTGCGCTGCGATTGTCTATATCAAGAATAAATACAGTCCGTTAGTGACGAAAGTAAATGTAGAAGGAACCAAGAATATCGTGGCGGAAGTCGAAAGAATCAAAGCTAAATTAGTCTATGTCTGTTCGGTTCATGCAATGCCGGAATTACCTAAAGGTCAGGTAATGAAAGAAATCGTTAATTTCGATCCGGATAAGGTTATTGGGCAATATGCCAAAACGAAAGCGACGGCTGCGGCGTATGTTTTAAATGAAGTCAAACAACATAACTTAAATGCGTGTATCGTACAACCTTCGGGCATCATCGGACCTAATGATTACGGTAACAGTCATTTAACCCAATTAGTCGAACAGGTCTCCAAAGGAAAACTTCCGGCTTGTGTCGATGGCGGCTATGATTTCGCGGATGTCAGAGATGTCGCTAAAGGAATTATTTTGGCCGGGGAAAAAGGTAAAGCTGGCGAATGTTACTTATTGAGCAATCGTTATTATTCCACGAAGGAATTAGTCGATCTTATTTCTCAAAGCAGTCATGCTAAGAAAGTAAAGACCGTCTTCCCGTTATGGTTTATTAATTTTGTGGCGCCGATCTGTGAAGCTTACTATAACTTGAGAAAAGAAACGCCATTATTTACGAAATATTCTTTGTATACCTTGAATACTAATTCCAACTTCAGCAACGAAAAAGCTAAGAAGGAATTAGGCTATACGACTAGAGATATGTCCGAAACAATTAAGGACACTTTTAGCTGGTTACAAGGGCAGGGAAGAATTTGATTTGAGAAAGTGTCGGTAATGTGGCATAATTTTAAGCGATGAAAGAACTAACTAACGAAGAACTAACGGTCACCTTTGCGTCAAACTTAGTTCGCTTAAGACAACATGCCCAGCTGAAACAAAGTGATTTAGCCGAGAAACTGAATTATTCGGATAAATCAATTTCGAAGTGGGAACGGGCGGAAGCCTTGCCGGATGTTGTCGTAATTAAAAGAATTGCGGATATTTTTGCCGTGAGCGTTGATTTTTTATTGACTTCACACGATGAATGGAGTGCTCCTAAGATTAATAAAGCCAACAAGGAATTCAATACCTGGATGATTATCGGGGTTGCGATGTTTGGGATCATTACCTTCACCTGCTTAGTCTTCGTGATTTTCTGGATGCGCGGGAAAATATACTGGGAGATTCCCTTAGCTTCTTTACCTGTCGCGTTAATAACTTTATTGGTGCTAAATACCTTATGGAACGATCATAAAAATAATGTTTATATCGTAATGGCCTTAGTTTTGGGAATCTTTATCTTAATGTATTATCTTTTAAGACAATATACGCCTTGGCAGTTAATTTTCGTTCTGATTCCTTCGGAAGTAGTGGTATATCTCAGTTTTCAGATTAAAAAAATCATGCATTAAAACGCATTCTCTAATTCGTAGAGTCAAATTCTCTTGAGTCTGAAACAACAATAGAATGTCAAAACGAACAAGGGAATCGTTTTTAGTCTTCCTAAGTTAAAATTAAATTAGTTATCGGAGGACTTAAAAATGAGCTCAGACTATGTCATCAGTTGCTGTTCCACAGCGGATTTATCCAAGGAACATTTTGAAGAACGTAACATCAATTATATTTATTTTCATTATCAGTTAGATGGTAAGGAATACTATGACGATCTAGGACAAACAATGTCTTTTCCGGATTTTTATGCCCAAATGGCTTTAGGAAAAACTACCAAGACTTCACAGGTTAACAGTACCGAATACTTAGATTATTTTTCGAAGTTCTTGGAACAAGGCAAAGATATCATTCACATCTGTTTATCCAGCGGTCTTTCCGGAACCATCAATTCCGCGAACAATGCGGCTTTGATTGCGGCGGAAAGATATCCGGATCGGAAGATTTATATCATCGATTCCTTAGGGGCTTCGAGTGGTTATGGTTTGATTATGGATAAGTTAGCGGATCTTAGGGATGAAGGTTATTCGCTTGATCAGTTGAAAGACTGGGTCGAAGATAATAAGTTGAAGATGAATCATTGGTTCTTCTCCACCGATCTCACTTACTATGTCAAAGGCGGAAGAATTTCCAAAGCGGCCGGATTATTCGGAGGCATGTTACATATCTGTCCCTTATTAGATATGGATGTTGAAGGACATTTAGTTCCGGTTTCTAAGTATCGGGGAAAAGCGGTCGTTATTAAAGAAATCGTTAAACGGATGGAAGAGAATGCGGATAACGGTTTGGAATATGCGGATAAATGTTACATCTCCCATTCGGATTGTTACGAAGATGCTAAACAGGTCGCGGATTTGATTGAGGCAAAGTTCCCTAAGCTGAACGGGAAAGTCGTCATCAATTATGTCGGGACAACGATTGGCTCACATACTGGTCCCGGGACAGTCGCCTTATTCTTCTGGGGTAAGAAACGGGTTTGAGTATTCGAAAATTTCCGGCTTGGGTAACGGATAATTATTTGGAATATGTTAATCTGCTTGAACCGGTTAAACAGAAATTAGGAACTTTAGATTATGCGGATGAAGAAATCGTGATAGTTAGTTTAGATCCGGAGATGATTTTCTTAGGTCTGAATAAAAATATCGAGCTTATTTCAGCGATGAGAAAAATCACCCATCCGCATTTTTTGAGCATCAACGGCAACGTGCCGCAGAATTTTAGCGAACAGTATCATTACCGCTTCGAAGATAAGTATTTTAATTATGCTTATTTCAATTCGGAACCTCTTCCTTTGACCTTACCTGCGGAATATCGAATTCGACATTTAGAACTTCAGGATCTCGAATATGTCTATGCGCATTATCCGTTGATTCAGGATAAAGAGTATTTGAGTGACACAATTAAAAGGGGAATGATTGGTATTGAGTATGAAGGAACCCTATGTGGTTTTATCGGCCGTCATGACGAAGGGGCGATGGGACTTCTATTTATCGATAGCACGCAACGAAGAAAAGGATTAGGTTATTTCCTAGAAGCTTCTTTAATAAATGATTTGCTTGAAAAAGGAATTTTACCTTATTGTCAGGTCGAAGAAAAAAACCTGGCTTCGAAAGCGTTGCAGACGAAACTAGGTTTAACTTGCAGTAAAAATAAAGTTACTTTCTTTGGGGCTTGAGAAGCTGAACAAGGTAGAAGATTAGGGTAAGTGCGCCTAATATGATTGAGGCATAATCATAGTATCTCGTTAACGAGTTAGTCGTTCCGTATATTTCTAAGACACCTTTGAAAAGACTGCCGAGAGTTAATGTTAACAAAGTACAGGCAAGTAGATTTCTTACTAGACCGCAAGGCGTCATTTTGGGAACCAACAGACAGCTTCCATAAAAGATTAGACCCAACGTGGGATATAAGAAAGGATAGATCATATAGTTCGAATAGACCTGATGAGAGAATATTTCATAGATAAAGGCGAAGATCGCGGTTGCTAAAGCAGCATAGAGATAATGAATCGCGATTTTTTGAGTGCTAGCCGAGGTAGACAATGTCACTTACCTTCCTTTCTGAGATTGATTTTCCATTCGTCGTGGGTTGGTTGATTACGGTACCGTTAAAGACCATCGTACTGGATCCGCCGCCATCAAGATTATAACCAATCTTAACTCCTAAAGAAGTCATAAAATTCGCCAGTTCGTTTAAAGTTAAACCGGTTGAAGCCGATGTCCGCCCATCAGAGACGATAAAGACATAATGATTATCGTCGATGATTCCGATCGCCGTTCGCGGATTATTGACCATAGCTTGGCCGACTTCTTCATTGACGCTGACCGCAACTTGGCCATCGTTGACTAAGCAAGGTCCAAACGAGAAGACTTGGTAAGCTCCGTTATTCAGTAATTCTTCCAAGGTTATCTCCGATTCAGTAATAATGCCGAAAAAACCATCCGAATAAATGACTAAATCTTCCTGATTCTTAGCGGCTGTATTCCGATAGATAACACCGTTCCTAAGCACATAACCGCTTTCTCGGGCGCCATAATAATCGCCGTTGATTGCGAGAATTGCGTTTGCTTCAGAAGCAATCTCTGAAGTTTTCGCAACGACATTGCGACTGTAGACATTATTGGCGAAACTTGTTTTGATGGTTGTATTGCCAGTGATTTGAATATCCGCGACATAGATATTTGTTTCGTTTTCCCGATAAGTATTAATGGTGATTTCTAAACTGTCGCTTTGATAAGAAGTTGAAGTTATCGCGACATTAGTCTGAACGGTACTATCGACATTCTCAACTTTGGAATAAACTTTCTGAATCACAAAAGTATCTAAAACCGCATATAAGGTAAAGGAAACTAAGATCAGAGAATAAACTAAGAAGATAGATATTTTTTCATCTGGTAGCCTTCTGAAAGATATATCGGCCCTGTAAGGCCCAACTGAGAATAAAGAAAATTAACTCAGTAATTATCTTTGCGAGATATTTATTCCAACTTAAACCATAAACCAGGAAAGAAACTAATAAGGTATTTCCGATCAGAATCGTTAATGCTAACAAGAAATATTTAACTAAAGTATTCTTATAGTTCTGTTGGTCATGAAAAACTAGATTGCGATTCGTTAAATAATTTGTCGTGGCGGAAATGATTCGCGCCAGAATATTACTTAAGGGAATGCCATAACTTAAGGATCCAAAGAGAAAACTAAATAGACTGAAACAGCCGTAATCGACTAAGAAACTGAAAAGGGAAGAACCGATAAAGGCGAATAATTCGTGATAAATCAAGAATGAATCCTTAACTTTTCGGAAATGCGAATTATGATCGTGGTTATAGATCGTCGCGATGGGGAAAGTCTCAAACTCAACTTTATTGCGGCCTAGATAAAGCAGAACATTCATTTCGTATTCGTAACGGTTACCCGGAATGTTTAATAACTGCGGGATCAATTTAGCATCGAAAGCCCGTAAGCCGGTCTGGGTATCCGCTAATTTTCGGCCAGAAGCCAAAGTAAAGAAGAAACTAGTAAGCTTATTTCCTAAGCGATTCGGTAAAGGTACGACCTTGTCGAAGGTTCTAACTCCTAAAACTAAGGAATTCGGATTTGATTTGGCAAGTTCTAAGGCTTTCACGGCATCTTTGACTTGATGCTGACCATCGGAATCAATCGTGACGATCTGACAAGGTTCATTCAAAGTATCGTTGAGATATTGTAAGCCTTTCTTTAAGGCATTCCCTTTACCCTGATTAGTCAGGTTATGTAAAAGGGTACCTTTTGAGAAACTAAAATAATTCTGATATTCAATTCCCGAGCCATCATCGATGATGACCGGATATATGTCAAATTGAATCAATTGTTCAACAATTTTGCCTAAATTCTCATTAGGTTTGTAAGCTGGTATCAAAGCAACTTTCATTTGATCATCTCCTATCATTCGCATTATGGTTCAAGGCCGTGATAATCTTATAACTGAATGCTGAATATTAGGTGAATTAATATCCTAAATAAATAATATCGGAGACTTGACGCTGTTGAATGATATCGGCGTCTGTGGTGGGTAAATTGATCAATTGATGGTTAAATACTAGGGTTGTGGAACCGCCGCCGTCTAAATTATATGCTTTATTTACGTTTAGGTTTTTTAGGTAGGCGGCCATCTGTTCTAATGTAAGTCCGGGATTAGTTGAAGAACGTCCGTCACATAAGACAAACGCATAGTGGTGTAAGTCATAGAAGGCAATCACGGTTCGGGGATTTTCCGTTACTCCTTGTCCGGTATTGTCGGTCGGATCATAGACAATATTATAATCGTCTATCAAAACCGGCCCAAACGAGAAAACTTCCCAGGCTCCCTGCGTAACTAAGACTTTCGCCGAAAGTTCTTTTTCCTCAATAAAACGCCAAGTTCCGTCTTTATTGATAACTAAGTCGGTCTGATAATTATTCTTTACTTCCCGATAAATGATTCCTTTACGGATTACATAGCCTGCCTCTCGGGCACCGTAATAATCACCATTGATGGCGATAATTGCTTGATGTTCTTGAGCTTGTTGCTCAACGGTTTGGACGATATTCTTGCCGTAAGTATTTTTCGCAAAGGCCGTTTTGAATAAGGAAAGATCGTTTATTTTCAAATCGCAGACATAGATATTCGAACCTTCATAAGTGTCTTTAGTGATTTTTATTTCTAAATTATCGTCGGAATAATAATCATCCTCTAAGGTTATCTTACCCGGTACAAGGGTTGAATCTTCATCATCGATTACGGTCTTATAGACTCTAGGCAGTACGAAGGTATCTAAAAGCGAATAAGTGGTAAATAACGCTATCACTAATAGATAAACGAAGAAAAGCCAGAGCTTGCGGTTATTTTTCATCAGTCTTATTATAACCAAAGAATAGATTATGCCAAAAAAGACTTAACGGAAATGACAGTAAGTGCGATAATAACCAACGTAAGGTTGGGGGAAAAGGAGCGAAAAATGAAGCCGAATGTTGTACATAAGATGAAAATCAGTGAATGGATGGAGAATATCTTCGATATTTTATACTTAAGTTTTACCC
>JAEZBR010000004.1 GCA_023426935.1 Bacillota bacterium
TATTCCAGAAGCATCAGGCATAATCCTTGGTAGAGCTATAAATCTTCCATTTACATGGATCATAAAATTGGCTAAATTTTTTAATTTACTCTTCTATTCTATTGTAATCTATTTTGCTATAAGAAAACTTCGCTTTGGGAAAGTCCTAGTGGCTACACTTGCTTTGATACCAACCATAATTTATATGGCTAGTAATTTTTCATATGATCCTTGGGTTACTTGTTTTATGACATATGGCTTTTGTTCATTTTTCGGTTTTTTACAGAATCGAGAAAAAAGGGTGTCAAAGAAAGATATGATTTTTATGCTATCGGCTTTTGTATTAGGGTGTATTCCTAAAGCAATATATTTTGTGATTATGTTCCCATTGTTTTTAATGCCGAAGACATCATTTAATTCAAGGAAAGAGTACAAAGAGTATTTGTTTTGGCTGCTAATGTCAGGCTTGTTTTTAATCTCTACTTTTTTAATTCCGACTTTGATTAGTGGTGTAGGAACAGGCGATCAAAGAGGTGGAACAGATGTTAATTCTACAGGGCAAATTAAGTTTATTCTTACAAACCCAGGTACATTTTTATCAGTAATGATTAACTTTCTGTCCGAATATTTGTTTATAGGCAATTCGTCTGAATTTACTGTACTTTTTGGATGGCTAGGAAAAGGATTTATTGGGAGACAAGCAACATTTATTGTATGTATATTGGTTGCTATTTTAGATAGGGAAGGCATTAAGAGCAAAAATATTTCAATGATATTGGTAACAGTAATTAGTTTTATAGCTAATATTTTCCTTATCGCAACTGTTTTATATATTTCATATACTCCGGTTGGGTATTATACTATTAATGGGTGTCAATATCGATATTTGCTCCCAATATTATTTCCATTATTATATGTAATTTTTCCAGATAGGATTCATAATAAGTTAAATAAGTCATTGTTTAACAGTATCCCTTTGCTATTTATGTCATTTATATTTTTAACAAATACTATGTTGCTTATGTCGCAATATTATTAGAATTATAATCAATTTATTATAATTGAATATTCCATTCAAAAGGAAATCATTCTAAATTATAAATATTCGGAGTAGTTGCATAATTTGAGTACTAATATGATATTTTTGATTAAAGTTATGCTGAAGCAATTTTAACAAAGACAATGACACAAAAATTCTTGTAATGAATACTCCACTCAAAGTGGGACATAGATTCCCAAATTTGTGAGACACCATTTCCGTAGTTAAGAACTAACATTTCCAGAGAAAAAAGCAAGTCATTTTCTTAAACAATTTCTAAAATCATAAACTGAAACTGTACAAAGAAACATACACAGTTTTTTTTACGCCGGGAAAGTGAGCATATATGCCAAATTATAAAGAAATGGCACGATTGAAAGAATCAGTTCTAAGTGTTCGCATAATTGCTAAATCCATAGGGATCTCCAAGGCAACCGTTTCTAGAACCATCTGTAAAATGAAAGAAAGGCATAGGCTAAGTGATAATTGACCGATTAACTTCTAATTCGTTTAGGATAGTATTACAACAAGGAGAATCAAATAAAACAACGAGACAACCACCCGTTTTTAATAAATGGCGAGTGGCTTATAATGCGGAAATCGTGGTATACAAAATCCGGAAATGATGGCGATACTTCTCAGGAATTAGTGGACTAAGTCCGCCAGAGTTTTCAAAAATTTACAATTCTATCAGTAAACATTTGTGCTGCAAAAAATGATCCGTTACTAGTGAATCTTGGTTCATTCAGTAATAAAGGACGAATTATTATCTAGATACAGCATTGATCAACTACATCTTTTCTTTTATCCCTATATATCTAACACTTGACATTTACGATTATTTACCTATTTGTGTGCTGTCTGTTTAACTTAGTAAATGCTAATACTAATAATTGAGCTCATATATAAATCCGAATGATATATAACAGAATTATCTTTTCGCATAAATACTAAAAGTATAACTATCTATCAAGATAAAATGCTTTAACTTTACTAAAATTTGTATTATAAAATGGATCATGGTCTATATATTTTTTCCATTTTTTTTGTAAATAATCTCCATTCATAATATTTATGCAGGCTTGTTTTTGATTATATGTTGTATTTGCTACTGAATGTGGTAATAAAACATTATAATAACCTAATTCAATTAATTGAAGATTGAGATCAAGCATACAAGAGTGTATATCGAGTTTACTAATTGTTGGTTTAACTTTGTACAGTTTTACACCGCTAATTAGCAAACAATCTGGAGATATAGATAAAACATCAGTTGTACCGATGAGATTACCAAAATATCCTATTTCATACTTATTCGTTCCATCATACATGTAATCAAAACAATCGTTAATGCCACCCACAATACCATAATGCCTAACTAGATTATTCTGGTCTATGATCTTTGGCCCACAAAAACCAACATGCTTCTGCAGCGCTTGACCGATTAAAATTGATAGCCAGTTTTTATTGCTGAACCTAGTATGAGCATCTAAAAACAAATATAAAGTATTATCTGAATTATCAATAACTAAATGATCAATATCAGTAATGACATTATATGTGTGTTCTAGTGAGTTTAATGAATATGATTCCTTTGCTAAAATATTAATCGTTAATTTGTTATAATCAGTAAACTTATAAAGTGAATCAATACATTCTAGAATATCATTATTGTCATTATAATTAAAAATAAAAACTTCCACATTTGGATTATTCGAATATTGATAAGTAACTTGATAATATGCTCTATCACCAGCTTTGTTAACAACTCCGTTAATATTGTCTCTAGCAAGTTTGTCTTCTAATACTTTCTTACCACCATTTAATGCATATTCCTTATTTCTGAGTGCCACGGCGGTTGATCCTTTTACCATCCGCCAATGATATAGGATCTCCGGTATATGATAAATACGCCGGCATTTTTCAATTGCTTTCCATTCAATATCGTAGTCTTGAGCACCATTCACTTCTGAATTAAAACCACCGGTATTTTCCAGTATTGACTTTCGTATAACTGTTAAATGTGAAATATAGTTGGTGCCCATTAAACTATCTGGAGCCCAATCACTTTTGAAATGTGGCAAGCAACGCTCTCCACTTTCGGAGATTTTATCTTCATCAGTATATACAAAATCAATTTTTCTATCAGTGTTTAAGGCTTTTGCTATTTTGTACATGGTCTGCTTAGGTATAATATCGTCATCGTCCATTAAAATAACGAATTCACCAGTGGCAATCGATAGAGCACTATTAGAGGCAGCGGAGATGTTTCCGTTAATACTGCGATGAATAACTTTAATATTACTATACTTATTTTCATATTTTTTTAATGTTTCTAATGTCTCAATTAAATTTGACTTGTCGTCGGCTAAACATATTTCAAAATTTTTATATGTTTGATTTAGAATTGAGTCTAAACATTCAGACAAATACTTTTCGCTTATATTATATATGGGGATAATTACTGAAAACATGGGGTTATATAATAATTTAATTTCTGTTTCATATTTTTCGTTTTTTTCAACCCACTTTAAATAGTCGCTTTGATTATTAGGATAAAAAATAGTATTTACAGTTGTATTTGACATCCTTGAAACAAATAGCGAATAGTACTCCTTCCACTTACTAATCGGCACTAAAAAATGATATTGAGTCCAAAGCTGATGTATGCCTCTAGTGAATATACTCATATAATTCTTGTTAAATTTCATATTAGCTCCTTACTTCTATGTCCACCCTATTATATAGTAAAATATGGAACTTTTATAGTTTGATATTCATAAGGAAAAGGAGCAAGGGCTCAAATAAACAGTCAAGTTTTTAAATGGTATTTATGGTAATATATTATATATACTTATTTATAAAACAGAATCTACAAGTAATATGAAAAAGGAAGTATCAAAATGGGGAAAATAAAATTAAATGTATTTAATAAATATGGATATTTAGTAGCAATTGTCTTCACATCAATTTTATTTTTTGTTGGGTACTTTACTAATAATCTGTATTTGTCCAGTATTGGTATCTATATGATTTTAATATATATATTAGTGTATAGTGTTTTATATAAGAAAATAATGATTCTGATTTTTTGCGTTTCACTTAGTTTCTTTGTTTTGGATCGACCTATATCGGCGTTGGTCTTAGGAATAGATCTAATCGGGACACTATCGATTGAATCAGTTTATTTTACTTTGTTTGTCTGTGGTCTTGCTTTAATATCTTTAAAAGGGGGAGATGACCTATATCTGCACTTCCATAAAGAAAAAATAGTTAATCCTACTCATTCACAAATAAATATTAGAGTATTAAGGATTGTGCTTATTATAATTATAATAATATCTTCATTTTGTCTAGTTATATCCCAAATAGATAAACTTAGTTATTTTTCAACTCATTCTTACATCTCTTTGTATACAGAGTATTCTTCATCTGTTCCGTATTTAATTAAAATTGGCTCTAGATTTTTTCCTTTTGCTATAATTTGTTATTTGGCAACTTCGCCAAAAATGACATACTCTTATATGGCATTGGCCTTATTGATTATCTCGAAAATTCCAGATGTAATAATTGGCTCTAGACAATGGATGGTGTTATATTTTATTTTTGCAATAGTATATATATGGCTTAGAAACAAAAATACTCAAGTTAAGATTTCTTCAAAGAATAAAAAACTATTGATTATCAGTACTATTGTAGTTGCAATAATTGGATTAGTTATATTAGGAAAAATCGGCTATGATCGTTCTAGTGAAGACTATAATGGTAATTCATGGAAGTTTTTACCAAATATTGCATATGTACAAAGTACAACGTTTGATACGATTAGGCAAATATATGATCACAAAAATGATTTACCTAGAAATTTGTTTGGAAACTATTCTTTTGGAAATATTATTGAGAATTTTGAGTACAATAAAATAACTGAAATTGTATTTAAAATTAAACCTATATCTAACTATAACAGCGTTACAAGAGCGACAACTGGATTTTCAATGGCACATCAGATATCATATATCGCACTAGGTCAGTTATATTTAGATGGATATGGTATTGGGACATCATATTTAGGCGAAGCATATATAGACGCAGGATATTTAGGCGTGATAATCTTAAGCATGATAATTGGCTATTTAATGGCGTATATAAGTAATCATACATTCGAACATTGGCTTAAAACATCATTCATATTAGAAATTTTGCTTATAATATTTTATTTACCAAGAGAATCGTTTGGAGCAATTTTTGATTTTATATTCTCATTAACATTTTGGCTAACAATATGTGGAAGTTTAGGCGCTTCATGGCTTATTAATAAGTTAATCGTATTAAGAAAGAGACATAAAATAAATGTTTGATCTAAAAGATAAGCGAGTATTACTTTTTATACCTAAATTTTTCGATTTAAGTAAAAAAGTTGAAACTGAGTTGAACAATCTAGGGGCTATAGTAGATGCCTATAATGAAAAATCGATATCTTCAGCACTTAATCGTGCTTTACTCAAAGTAGTTCCTTTCATTTTTAAGTTGCATACCTATAAATACTATAGAAGTATATTAAACAAAATTAAAAATAACAAATATAACTATGTTTTGTTTATTGATTGCCAAATGGCTGATAGTAGGGTGTTGAGTATGTACAGAGCATCGATACCAGATGCAAAATTCATTTTATATTTATGGGATTCTTTGGCTAATTTAAGAAACACAACTTCTAAGTTTAAATATTTCGACAAAGTGTTATCATTCGACCGTATAGATTGTATTAACAATCCGTCGATTTTTTTTCGTCCCCTTTTTTATTCAATCAATAAAAATTGCATTATTGATAATAATCAAATATATGATATAAGTTTTGTTGGGACGATTCATTCAGATAGATACTCTATTATTAAAAAAGTTTCAAAAATTTGTGAAGAAAACAACTATAAACTATTTGTTTTTAAATATCTTCAAAGTAGTTTTATTTACTATTTTTATAAAATTATTAAGCCGGAGTTTGAAGATACCAAATACGCTGATTTTTCTTATAAATCAATAGCTAATACTGATGTGCAAAGAATTATTAGTGAGTCAAAAATAATTCTGGATATTAATAATCCAAAGCAAGACGGGTTAACAACTAGACCAATAGAAGCACTTGTCAACGGAAAGAAACTAATAACAACCTGTTCCGATATAAAGAATTATGATTTTTATAATTCTAAGAATGTTTTAATTATTGACCGTAACAAGCCTACAATTTCAAGAGATTTTGTTGATATGCCGTTCGTCCCAATATCCATTGAAATAATGAACCGTTACTCATTTAGGGCTTGGGCAGAGGATGTTTTTAATTAAATAAACAGAACATGGTTGTGTTATACTGAAAATGCTAGTAGGAGGTAAAATTATATGAAGGGTATTGTTTTAGCTGGTGGAAGTGGTACAAGGCTGTATCCTTTAACCAAAGTGACTAGTAAGCAATTATTGCCGATTTATGATAAACCGATGATTTATTATCCTTTAAGTATTCTAATGCAGGCTGGTATTCGGGATATTCTTATCATTTCTACTCCAAGTGATACACCAAGATTTGAGGAATTATTGGGAGAAGGTAAACAATTTGGCATAAATCTATCTTATAAAGTCCAACCAAGTCCGGATGGTTTAGCCCAGGCTTTTATTTTGGGAAAAGAGTTTATTGGTAATGATCGGGTAGCAATGGTATTGGGCGATAATATCTTCCAAGGCGGAGGATTGGATAAAAAACTTCTAAAAGCGGCTAACAAACAGAACGGCGCTACCGTATTTGGTTATTACGTTGATGATCCGGAACGTTTTGGAGTCGTTGAGTTTGATAAGAACGGTAAAGCAATTAGTCTTGAAGAAAAGCCTAAAAATCCTAAGTCTAATTATGCGGTTACCGGGTTATACTTCTATGATAATGATGTTGTAAACTACGCTGAGAACTTAAAACCGAGTGCTCGAGGAGAATTAGAAATTACGGATCTGAACCGAATTTATCTAGAAAAAGGCAACTTGGATGTAACTCTACTAGGCCAGGGATATACCTGGTTAGATACCGGCACCCATGAATCTTTAGTCGAAGCGACTAATTTTGTATATACGATCGAGACTCATTCTCATCGTAAAATAGCTTGTCTTGAGGAAATAGCTTATTTAAATGGCTGGATCAGTCGTGAAGAACTGGCTAAATCCGCCAATGAGTATCGTAAGAACCAATATGGACATTATTTACAGGACGTTTTGGACGGAAAGTTCTTGGACAAGTAAAAATGCAGGTAACAAAAACTAAATTAGAAGGCGTCTTGATTATTGAACCGCATTTCCATGGTGATAACCGGGGTTGGTTTATTGAGACTTATAGTGCCAAAAAGTATCAGGAAATAGGTATTAATAATGAATTCGTTCAGGATAATATGAGTTACTCGGCTAAAAAGGGTACTTTAAGAGGCATCCACTTTCAGAACAATCCTAAGAGTCAGGCTAAATTAGTTAGAGTCGTAAGAGGAAAGGTTATAGATGTTGCGGTCGACTTACGTAAAGGAAGTCCGACCTATAAACAATGGATCGGGGTTGAGTTAAGCGCCGACAATAAAAAACAATTGTTTATCCCCAGAGGTTTTGGACATGGTTTCTTGACTTTGAGTGATGATGTCGAGTTTGAATATAAGGTTGATAACCTATATTCACCCGAATGTGACCGGGGAATACAGTATAATGATCCAGAGATCAATGTTGAATGGGGTAAATTATTAGATGGTATTGAGCCGATATTGAGCCAAAAAGATATTAATAGTCCTAAGCTAAAAGACAGCGATTGTAACTTTACTTATCAAAACTAACGGAGGAACGTATGAAAATTTGTGTAACGGGTGGTGCAGGCTTTATTGGAAGTAACTTTATCTTTTATGAACTTGAGCATTATCCTAATGATGAGATCGTTTGCTTAGATAAGCTTACTTATGCCGGGAATTTGGAAACTTTAGCACCGGTCATGGATAATCCTCATTTTAAGTTTGTTAAAGGTGATATTGCGGATCGTGAATTCGTCAATAAACTATTTGAACAAGAGAAATTCGATATGATCGTCAATTTTGCGGCCGAGACCCATGTTGACCGTTCCGTTACCGGGCCGGCTGTATTTGTGACCACAAATGTTCAGGGTACGACAACATTATTGGATGCCTGCCGTCAATACGGAATTAAACGGTATCATCAGGTATCCACTGATGAAGTTTATGGAGATCTACCATTAGATCGTCCGGATCTACTGTTTACGGAAAATACTCCGATTCATGCATCTAGTCCTTATTCAGCCAGTAAAGCTTCAGCTGACTTATTTGTCCAAGCATATCATCGAACCTATAACCTTCCGGTAACGATTTCTCGTTGCTCTAATAACTATGGAGCATATCAGTTCCCGGAGAAACTTATACCTTTAATGATTTCTAGGGCTATGGAGAATGAATCCTTACCGGTTTACGGTAATGGGGCTAATGTTAGAGACTGGTTACATGTTTTAGATCATTGCTCGGCAATCGATCTAATTATGCGTAAAGGTAGAGATGGTGAAGTTTATAATATCGGTGGTCATAATGAGCGTAATAACCTCGAAGTAGTTAAGATGATTCTTAAAGCTCTAAATAAGCCTGAATCTTTGATTAAATATGTAACTGATCGTCCTGGTCATGATCTACGTTATGCGATGGATCCGACTAAGATCGAAAGTGAATTGGGGTGGAAACCGGTTTATAACTTTGAGACCGGGATTCAGGAAACTATCAAATGGAATCTAGACAATAAACAATGGTTGGAAAACATCTTAAACGGTGATTATCAGAAGTATTTTGAAAAGATGTATGGAAAGAGATTGGAAAAATGAAAATCTTAGTAACCGGGGTCAAAGGCCAACTGGGTTTCGATGTTGTCAAAGAATGCAATAAAAGGGGCATTGAGACCGTTGGAGTGGATATCGAAGAAATGGATATCACTAACGCTCAGATCGTGTCTGAAGTTATTACTAATAGTAATGTTGATGCGGTCATTCATTGTGCAGCTTATACCGCAGTAGATAAGGCTGAAGACAACAAAGAACTATGTCATAAAATCAATGTCGAAGGTACTAAAAATATTGCTCAAGTCTGCCAGAAACTAAACCTTAAAATGATGTATTTCAGCACAGACTATACTTTTAATGGTGCCGGTACGAAGCCTTGGTTAACTAGCGATAAGCCTGATCCGATAAACTATTATGGTTTGACCAAATACGAAGGTGAGTTAGAAGTTATTAAATATGTTAAGAACTACTTCATTTTACGGATATCCTGGGTCTTTGGGATAAATGGGAAGAACTTTATCAATACGATGCTTCGGTTAGGAAAAGAAAACGGAAAAGTTAGGGTAGTAAGTGATCAGATCGGATCACCAACTTATACTATCGATTTAGCTCGCTTGATCGTTGATATGATTCAAACAGATAAATACGGTATTTACCATACTCCTAATACTGGGTATGTCAGTTGGTATGAATTTGCTAAAGAAATCTTCAAACAAGCAAATATGCAAGTTGAAGTGACCCCGATAACAACTGAGTCTTATCCCTCAAGAGCAAAACGACCACTTAATAGTCGTTTAGATCAAAGCACTTTGATATCTAATGGTTTTACTCCTCTACCAACTTGGCAGGATGCCTTAAGTAGATATCTGAAACAAAAAATATATGGCTAATTATCGGAAGGGTATAGTATCAATCACTTTAACTAATCTTTTTAAATTTTCCTTAACATTTATAACAGCATTCATTTTACCTGCAATTTTGTCGGTTGATCAATATGGATATATTAAAGTTTTCCAACTATATGTAGGTTATGTTGGAGTATTACATTTAGGATTCTGTGACGGCATGTATTTATCGTATGGTGGGAAACAAATCGATGAGATTAATAAGCAAAACTTAGATGATCAGCGTAAGACCTTACAAATTTTCCAACTATTAGTCACAATTGTATTCTTGGCTTTAGGATTAGTGTTGAAAAATTACATGATAATAATTATTGCAATATCGATTTATCCTATAAACTGTATGAGTTTTTATTCTCTTTTATATCAGGCTGCTGGTGAATATTCACATTATTCAAAAACTATAAATTACATGGTTGTTTTAACTTTCCTTGCAAATATTAGTTTATTGCTAGGTGGGGTAAGAGATTACCAATGGTTTATTCTAAGTTATGCAATTGTTGATTATGTTTGCCTAGTTTTACTAGAGATCGATTATTATAAACTAGTTGGTAAATCGCATGGCAAATTTGAACTTAACATAATGAAAGTCAATATTTCGGCTGGAATACTATTGATGTTAGGAAATTTTGCTTCCATTATCTTTACTAGCATTGATAAGTATTTTATTAATTGGTTTTTCCCAATAGTAAGTTTCTCTTACTATTCGTTCGCAGTATCATTAACAACTTTTGTAAACTTATTTACTGATCCAATTGGTTTGATTTTATATAATTACTTATCAAATAATCAGAGCATCGAAATGATTAAGAGATTAAAGCGGGTAATAATGCTTTTAGCCTATTTCCTTATAATCATGGCTTTCCCTGGAAGGTACTTGATGAATTTCGTGCTTGAAAAGTATATTCCTGCAAATAATGTAATTTTCATTCTGTTTGGATGCCATCCGTTATTATTAGTAGTAAGTTGTGTATATGTTAATATGTATAAGGTTGAGAAAAAACAAAAACGTTATTTTACTTTATTACTATATAGCCTAGGTGTGGCAATTGTACTAGACGCAATAGTAAGTTTTACCGTTAAGTCAATTGATTTAATTGCGTTTGCCACCTTGATTTCAATTGTCTTCTGGTATCTGCTATGCGAGCATGATTATCCTTCTTTACATAGAGACTGGAAAGAGATAATTTTCCATTTAGGATGTATGGTTTCATATATTTTATCCGGAATTTATCTTAATCCGATACTTGGATTAATTATTTATGGAACGGTTTTCACCTTATTAGCTGTATTATTCTATCGTAAGGATATTAAATATGCTATAAACTTAGTGTTGAAGAGGTAAAGCATGAAGAAAATTGGGATTATTGTCGTAACATTTAATCAAAACATACGAGATTTACAGCTTATGACCTTTTACTCAAAAACAAAGGATATGTTTTTATGGGCATTTATAGATAATAGTACCGATAATACGATCAAACATAATAATACTGAGTATTGTACTCATGAAATTAGCTATATAGATATGAATGGTAACTTTGGATTAAGTGTTGCGTATAATCATGGGTTAAAATTGTTACTATCAAAATCATGTGATTGGATCGTGCTTTTAGATCAGGATACCACTTTATCAAATGAATACTTTGATGAATTAATTGAATTGTCTAAATTAGATAATTCTGATTGTTTAATTTATGCCCCAATAGTAAAGTCAGAAAAACAGGTATTATCTCCACGATATTTCAAAAAGAATAAGTTACAAACAACATTAGAAAAAAATGATAATAGTTTGTTTGCCCTTATTAATTCTGGAATTGTAATAAATAGAGCGGTATTTGAAACTTATGGTATGTATGATGAGAATCTATTCCTAGATATGGTTGACTACGATTTCTTATGGAGTATATATCGCAAAAATAAAGATATAAAGATTGGCATTATGAGATCAGAATTAAATCAATCATTTTCTGGTAATCAGATCAACAATAATGATAAAAAAAGGTTTCAAAATTATAAAAATGATTTATGGACATATACCAAAAAGAACACTATATCAAAGATGATATCCAACTATATTATTAATAAAAGAGCACTACATTTAGCACTAAACCATCATGATTTATCTTTTTTATATGCTAAACAAAAAAAACTTGAAAACGACTATATACCGCATGTAGAGTCATATGACTCTGTTGATGTACTCTTAGCAACCTATAATGGAGAAAAATACCTAAATGAACTAATTGATTCAATTTTTGATAACGACTATCCAAATTTTAAAATTTTAATTAGAGACGATGGGTCAACAGATAATACAATAAAAATTATTGAAAAATACTTAAATGATTTTCCAGATAAAATACGATTAATACAAGATAACAAGAGATTAGGAACTAAAGGTAATTTCTTAGAGCTTTTAAAACATAGTGACGCAAAATATACTATGTTTGCTGATCAGGATGACTACTGGTTAAAAGATAAAATTAGTACGACTATTGCTTATCTTCAGAACCACGAAATAGATAAGTTACCATTATTGGTTCATACCGACCTAATGGTTACTGATAAAGACCTGAATGTAGTTTCAGAGTCATTTGTTACTACTGAACAGATCAAAACATATCGTAGCGACTTGAATAACCTATTGAGTGAGAATATTGCCACCGGCTGCACAATTGGCATCAATAAAATGTTAAGAGAAATGGTTAAGTATAATGATATAAACAACATTAGAATGCATGATTGGTGGTTAGTGTTAATCGCATCTTGCTTTGGCAAAGTTGTTTTCATTAATAAGCCTACGATTAAGTATCGGCAACATGGAAATAATGAAGTAGGATCCGTAGAAACCTCATCACTTAAATATGTAGCAAATCGAGTTGGAAATTCAGAGAAAACTTCAAAATCTATTAATGACAATTATAAGCAAGCCGAAGAATTACTTAATTGTTATAAATCAAAGCTAAGTTCCCAACAGCTTGAATTACTTAATCATTTTATCGACACAAAGGGCTGTGGTATACTTACTAAGCTAAAAGTTTTTAATAAGTATCATCTTTGGCGAAGTAGCTTATTGAAGTCAATCGGATTATTATTGTTAAAATGAACGGGCACTATGTACAAACACTTTATTAAACGATTGTTAGATTTGTTCCTATCGGCTATTGGTATAGTTGTTTTAGCCATACCAATGATAATAATTGCAATCTTGATCAAAATAGACTCTAAAGGTCCGGTCTTTTTTAAGCAAAAAAGATACGGAATTCATAAAACTTATTTTAGGATTATTAAATTTCGCTCAATGTCAATCTCGGCTCCAGCAAATATGCCAACGCACATGTTAACGGAAGCAAACTCATATATTACCCCATTCCAAGAGTTTATTCGGAAGTATTCAATTGATGAATTACCGCAATTATTTTGTATCTTTACCGGTAAAATGGCTGTAGTGGGACCTAGGCCGGCGCTTTGGAATCAAACTGATCTTATAACTGAGAGAGATAAGTATGGTGCCAATGATATTAGACCAGGTTTAACCGGATGGGCTCAAATAAATGGCAGAGATGAATTACCGGATGAAGTTAAGGCTAAGTATGATGGTGAATATGTAAAAAATCTGAGCTTTAGGTTCGATTGTAAATGTTTCTTTGGTACTTTTTCCAAGGTGCTTCATCATTCAGGTGTTGTTGAGGGCGGCCCGAACCACAAATAGTTATTGTTCAGTATTTTTAACAGAGTTTTCAAATCCGACAACATTATAATTTATATCTTTTATCACACTTAAGCTTTCGGAGTAATATTCATTACCGAAAGCTTTTCTTAACTTACCAACTTTTTTAGACAGCAAGAAGATCAAGGGGTTAAAGAAACCAGTCAACCATACTTTTGCATTATTATTCTTTGCAATTAGTTTTGATAGCTCGGTCGTACTAGGTAATTCAGTATTTTGGGGCATAAAGATGCCATTGCTTTTATTAACGTATAACTGATAAATCAATTCACAGAGGTTATCGATATAAAGCATGCTTTTTTTATTATCTATCTTGGGAATAAAATGGAATTTTAAGGTAAGTTCCTTCAGTAATTGGTAGTTACCTGGACAATTTTTACCATAGACAAACGGTGGTCTAATAATTACAACTTTAAAATTACTATCCTCAAGTTTTTTTAACTCAATTTCGGCTTCAAGTTTAGAAATACCATATTTTGTGGTTGGCTTAACTGGAGTATCCTCATTGATGATTGTATCTTTAGTTAAAGAAGGCTCAATGCCATAGACAGCCATGGTACTCATAAAGATAAACTGAGAAACACCAGCATTTTTAGCTTTTTGAGCAATATCAACAGTTAGTTGAGTATTGACCTTATGATATTCATCTAAGCTATGGTCCTTTTCACTTTTGTGGACTAATGCTGCAGTATGAATGATCGTTTCAACGCCTGAAAATGAAGTGTTGACCCAATTTGGATCCAATAGATCTAAAATATCTATTTCGATATCGGGATCTTTCTTCTTGATCCAATCAGTTAATGCAGTCGAAATATACCCGTTTTTACCTGTTATTAGTATGTGTTTCATGTTATCCTCCATTTTTAGTAAATTGAATTGGTTAGTTGGTTAGTGTAAGATATAAACGATAAGGATGGTCATTCAATGAAGTTCACTCAGTGGTCGTTTTATAAAAAGCATCGTGGGTTACTGGTCGTCATCATGGATATGTGTGCTTTAGCTGCCTCATTTATCCTCGCGTTGTTTTTTAAGTCCGATCTGACCTTACTCCAATATGATATACCATTCAATAAAATAATTCTTATCTTATTAGTTACAATTGTCGTTTATCTGATCTGTTATATTTGTTATGGGGTACCAAAAAGTTTATGGTCTTATACCGGTAATGATGAAATTATCCGTATTACCATTTCAAATTTAACGGCAACCGCAGTTTTACTGTTATTCAATGCTTTTATTTACCATGTTGTCCATATGGGGGCTGTGTATTGCTTAACTTTTATTATTGATACGTCGACTATGCTAGCTCTAAGAATGGGTTATCGAATGATTAGAACACAGTTAAATACACAAAAAGTTGAAGGAAATCCAATCAACACATTAGTTATTGGTGCAGGTGACGGAGGGTATGTATTACTAAAAGAATTAGAAAAAAATAAGAAAAGTCGGATTAATATTGTCGGATTCGTTGATGATAACCGAGTAGGTAAAGTAATATCGGGACATCCAGTGCTAGGCGATACATATCACATTCCGGATTTAGTTAAAAAACATAATATTTCCTTAGTCTATATTGCCATTCCAAGTTTATCTAAAGCCGATCTTAATAGGATCGTAGACATTTGTGAGTGCACCGATGTCGATATTAAGATCATGCAGGATGAATCACATGGCTTTAGAAATGCCGGAAGTAGTTATCCGATTGCGGATATCAGTATTAACGATTTATTAGGCAGGGATGAAGCTAAGCTAGATACTAACCAGATAAGTGGATATTTAACTAATAAAATCGTATTAGTGACTGGTGCCGGCGGCTCGATCGGATCTGAACTATGTCGACAGATCATTAAATATAAGCCTAAACAATTGTTAATGCTGGATATTTACGAGAATGATTTATATATGTTGGAAAAAGAGATTCAGAATAATCAGATGTTAGGAACGATCCCTAAGGACACGAAGATCGTATCTTTGGTGGCATCTATCAGAGATGAAAAAGAGATCGATCGTTTATGGGGCATTTATAAGCCGGAAGTTGTTTTCCATGCCGCCGCTCATAAGCATGTACCTCTAATGGAAACGCAACCAAAAGAAGCGATTAAGAATAATATCTTTGGAACTTATAATGTTATAGAGATGTCTATAAAGCATAATGTTGAGCGTTTTATCGAAATCTCAACCGACAAGGCTGTCAATCCTACTAATGTCATGGGTGCCAGTAAACGGATGACGGAAATGATCCTACAGGCATATGGGCCTAATGAAAAGATGAAGATGTCAGCGGTCAGGTTTGGTAATGTCTTAGGTTCACATGGTTCGGTAATTCCGATCTTTAAGAAACAGATCGAGCAGGGTGGGCCGGTGACGATAACCAGTAAAGAGATCGTTCGTTACTTTATGACGATTCCGGAAGCCGCTCAATTAGTCTTACAGGCCGGGGCATTCGCCAACAACGGTAATATCTATGTCTTAAACATGGGTGAACCGGTAAAGATCTATGATCTGGCAGTTAAGATGATCAGATTAGCGGGATATCGGCCAAATGAAGATATCCAGATCATTGAGACGGGGTTAAGACCTGGTGAAAAAATGTTTGAACAGTTATCTTATGATACCGAGCACCAAAGATTGACTGAACATAATCAGATCTATGTTATGGATCCGGAAAGTATTACTGAAAAAGAAGTTAAGGATAAACTGGAAAAATTTAAGAAGCTCTTAAGCGAAGATTGTTCAGCTTCAAAGGTTAAGAAAGAGATGTTCGAGATTATTGGCTTAAAACTACCGACTGACCATCAAAATAAGGAGGCATAATGGATCTAATGCCTTGCTATCGAAATAAGAAACATTTACCTTTAAAATTATTAAACGACTTGTATTCTAGGGATTATCAATAAAGGACAAATATGCGCACTAAAAAAGTCTTTTGGAATTCAATAACTTCAATTATTGGGCAAGTAATTCATTTAGTTGTTTCTTTAATTGCTCAAGCAATTTTTGTAAAAGTATTAGGTGATACTTATTTAGGCATCAACAGTTTATTTACCCAAATTATGTCGATGCTATCATTGATGGAACTTGGTGTAGGTTCCGCGATTGTCTTTAGCCTATATAAGCCTTTAACTGATAAAAACTACGATCAAGTGGCTGCCATAATGAATTTGTATCGTAAAATATATACTTATATCGGATTAGGTATTGCGGTATTAGGCTTAGCATTAACACCTTTTATTCAGTATTTCACTAAAGAACATATAGATTATCTGAATCTAAAGATAGTTTTAATCTTGTTTACTGCAAACACTTCTTTAAGTTATTTCTTTATTTATAAGCAAAATTTAATTATTGCTGATCAAGATAAATATATTTCAAATATCAATCACTATTTGTTCTTAACACTATGTAATATTGCTCAAATATTCATTTTGATTAAGACTCGGAATTATTATTTCTATTTAATAACGAACCTGATATTTACTTTTAGTTCAAATTTATGCATTTCTATGATCGCAAATAAACGCTATCCGTTCTTGAAAAAGAAATGTCAAACTAAAGTTGACAAAGACACAACCGAAATTATTAAAAAGAACACTAAAGCGCTCATTTATCATAAGATTGGTGATGTTGGTGTTAACGCCACTGACAGCCTTATTATTTCAAAATTTATCGGGGTTGCTGCCAATGGAGTTAATGCAAAGTATTTATTGGTCACAAATGCAATCAATAGTATTTTAAATCAAGTGTTTGCATCATTTACTGCCTCTATCGGTAATTATTCGATAACAAAATCAAAAGATAAATTATTGGAATTGTTCTATACAGTTAACTATTTAGGCTTCGTAGTCGTTACGGTTGTGTCAATTACAGCTTTTACTGTTTTCAATGATTTTATTCATATTGTTTACCCGTCAAGTAATACCTTTGGTACTTGGACAGTTTTTGTTAAAATAATGGTATTTTATTTTTCAGGCATGCGTCTTACAATCGGTACTTTCAAAAGCGCTACCGGTTTGTTTTGGGAAGATCGATATCGGCCAATATTAGAGAGTGCTATTAATATAATTAGTTCAATAATTCTATTACATTATTTTGGGATTGACGGCGTATTCTATGGCACAATAATCTCTAATTTATGTTGTAATTTAGTTATTGAACCATATGTCCTTTATCACTATCGCTTCTTTACATCGAGCGTGAAGTATTACCAAAGATACTTTATTTATGTATTGATTTCTTTAGTCACAGGTATCTTAGTTACTTCCATTACTAGTCGAATAGCGGCTTCAGGATTGATAATGTGGATAGTAAAAGCACTAGTTACCTTTATATTATCAGGCCTTTTAGTTACTTTGCCTTTTATGAAGACTAAGGAATATCAAGCTTTGAAAAATAAAGCATTATTACTTGTTAAGCATCGTTCAAAAGCAATTTAGTAACTAAATCCAAACACATTATTTAGATACAGATTTATCTTATTACATCTACTTTATTAATTGATTGAAATAGTTTATTTATAATTTCTGAATCAACATTTTCATCAAATTTTCTTGCGAAGAGATAATCTGAAGTAATCAATGACTCGTAATCACTACTTCTAAACACATAGGGGTTCTTTGAAGTTCCTCTAGGCCAGTCAATATATCTTTGGATTGAATGATAATCGTTAGTAGTACAGGGTAAATACAAATTATTGATGAATTTTGAATTAAGGATAATGGTCTGTAAGAATAGTTCGTCGGCACAAAACCCTGAATAAAAATACTTTTGAATAAATTTTTCTTTAGTCAAAACATATTGAGCTAATCCATCGGTGATGCTAAACCAATTTGCACCAAATCCAATTTTGAATGAAGTGTTCTTAAGCCTATTTACACTTAATAAATGTTGGGATCGAATGCATAAGGAATTTATTTTGCGAAAAAAAGTATAATGAACTTTTGATTGAAATGGATGATAGATGGATATTCGATTAAGAACCTTTTTATCTGGATCAACACTACTGAAGTGGACAAAATCTTTACCATAATTGTTTTCAAAGAAACTATATATGTCTTCGGATGGTTTTAAAGGTAAATCAGAGCCTGATAAAAGATGATAATAATGATAATGTCTTGGAGCAGACTCCTTTAAAAGAATCAGTTCGGCTTCGATTTGACTTTGATCGCCCCAGGATACCTTTATTCTAGGGACGAAATAGATCTTGGAGTAGTGTAAACAATTTGTAAAATATTCTTTACTAATATCTTCAGCTTTGGCATCGATATGGAGATAAAAATCATGATGGGGATTATCCAACAGTATCAACAACTTTTGTACCAATTCAAACTGATGATGAGCCATAATCAGATAAGCATGCTTTTCCATAAGTTCTCCCTTATTTCAGTTATAGTATAGAATAAATGTGGTGAATTGACTAATAATGATTGAATTGCTAAAAACAGTAGGCTATCGTACAATTTGAGGGTAAAAGGACACCAAAATGAATAAAAAGCTGAGTATTATTGTACCGGTATATAATACCGGTAAATATCTTCGAAGATGTTTAGACTCTTTACTAGTGCAAACATATAAACCTTTTGAAATAATAGCTGTTAACGACGGTTCTACTGATGATTCAAAGGATATATTGGAAGAATATGAGTCTAAATATGCAATTACGGTTATCAACCAAAATAATAATGGTTTAAGTGCGGCTAGAAATACGGGCATTGATGTTGCAACCGGTGATTATTTAGGCTTTGTTGACAGTGATGACTGGATCGATCCGGATATGTATGAATTACTAATTACGGAACTAATTCAATTTGATGCAGATATGGCGACATGTCGTTTTATTTCACTGTATGCTAATGAAATAAATCCAGAATTAATAGCTGAAAAGAAGAGGCAAAAAGAAGGAAAGCCTCAAGTATGCGATACTTTGGCCGCTGCCAAACTAATTTTACAGGGTAAAATCGCTCAATTGAGTGCCCCAAATAAAGTTTATAAAAAAGAATTATTTGCTAATCTAAGATATCCGGTTGGGAGGAATTTTGAAGATGCATACATAATTGTCGATTTGTTATTAAAATGTAATAGGATCGTTATTGATCCTTCAGCAAGATACTATTACTTTAGGCGATCGGCTAGTATCATGACCAAGCCGTTTTCTCTAAAGGATTATGACTCAGTAGATGCTAGCCAAAAAAACTATAATTTAGTTAAGGAAAAACTCCCTGGCGCCCTAAAAGAAGCTGAAATGCGACTAATATGGTCCCATTTTTGGATACTAGATAAAGCAATTCTGTCAACACATAGTGAACTTAGAAGCCAAACGATAAAAAAAGAAATTAAACTATTAAGAACTAATTATCAAACAATAATTAGTAACGAGTATTTGGAGCCTAATAGAATTTTAGCAATGAAAGTATTAAAATTTAGTTATCCGGTTTACTATTTATTGGTGGTCTTAAGACAAAAAGGAAAAGCAACTAATGACTAAAAAATCGATACTAATAATATGCAACGATTTGTCAGTAAAAGGTGGAACCGGAATCATCTCGGCATATTTGTCAAAACAACTTTCAAAATTCTATAAAACAACAGTTTTATCAATTGATGGGGAAACAAAAAGAGAAATAAACGGTATTGATAGTGAAGTTGATTACTTGAGTTTAGGTATTAATAATCGGTTAAGACTTCGTGACCAAATTATTAAAGATTTTTTTCCTTTTCTAAAATTAATAAAAAAGAATAAGTATGACCTGTTTATTTTAATCGGGACTTATGGTGCTATTGAAACGATGTATCCTTTGCATTATTTACAAAACAAACCAGTAATTTTTTGTGATCATGGCACTTTTAGCACACTTTATGAACATCCAGATCGTGCAAAATTACTAGAAAAGTTTAATAAATGGTTTGATGCTACGGTAGTCCTATTACCGACAATTAAATATTTATACTCAAAAAGGTTAAATGTGGATGCCGACAAAATATATGTCATACCTAATCCTATTAAAGATGAACTATTAAAGAAGAGACAGCTATATGATGTTTCAAGTAAGAAGATAATCACGGTTTCTCGTTTAGATGCCTATAAAGGATTAGAACTAATAGCTCAAGTAGCAAAGACGGTTTTAGCTAAGCACAGTGATTGGTCATGGGATATCTATGGCGAAGGCCCTTATCGAGAAGAACTTGAGAAAATAATTAAGGATTTAAATTTAGTTGATAAATTGTCACTTAAGGGTGAAAAATCAAAGTTGGATGATGTTTACCCGGAATATGCCCTTAATGTCTTTGGATCTCGTCGCGAAGGGTTACCGCTAGTTTTGTTGGAAGCTAAAGCATTCGGAATTCCGAGTGTTAGTTTTAATATTGAAACAGGCCCTAGTGATGTCATTGAGGATGGAGTAAATGGTTATCTGATCAAACCATTTGATACTAAGAAAATGGCGGATAGAATTAATTATCTGATTGAACATTCAGAAATTCGAAAACAATTCTCTGATAACGCAGAGGATAAGCTTGATTTGTTTAAAGAAAGTACGATATTAGGCAAGTGGCGAGAACTCATTGATTCTTTGATAAAAAAGCAGTAAGTTTAAGCTATGTTTAACATATAGTGTATAAATATATATAATGCTGTATAATGATTGTGCTAAAGGAATAATACAAATGAACCGTATTAAACAGTATCTAAAACAGCACCGCTTAGTAAGGTATTTAATACTATATACCATTGCTTTTTGTGTTACTGCTTTATTGGTATTTATGTGGTTCATTATCGCTCATAAATCTTTTGTTCTTGTTACTACAAGTGATGGTTTAGTTCAGCATTTCAATAGCTTTGTTTATTATGGTAAATGGCTGAGAGAGATTATTAATACTTTGTTTACTACCGGAAAGTTTATTATTCCGCAATTCGATCTGGCTATCGGATATGGTTCGGATGTTATCACGACTTTTAGTTTTTATGCCATAGGTGATCCGTTATATTTATTGTCGATTTTCTCTAATCCGGGAAACAGTGAAACTTTATATATGATCATTATTATTATCCGGTTCTACTTATCGGGTCTTTTCTTTGGGTTATATTGCCGTAATAAAGGTAAACAAGGTTTACCGGTTATCTGTGGTTGTTTAATATATGCCTTCTGTGGCTTTGCTTTATTCTATGGCACTAGACATGTCTTCTTTATGAATGCCCTGATCTACTTACCTTTGATTCTCTGGGGCGTGGATTTGATCTATCAGAAAAAGAACCCGTCTTTATTTGTGATCAGTATCGCTTTAGCGGGGTTAACTAATTATTACTTCTTCTACATGTTAGTGATTATGACGATCGTTTATGCGATCGTGGAATACTTTAACTATGTTAAAGAAAAGCGTTTAAAACATTTGATTCCCTATATTCTGCGGTTTATCGGTTATGGGTTATTAGGCGTTGGGATCGCAGCGGTCTTGTTACTGCCTATTGGTTTGGCTTCATTAGATTCGGCCCGAGTTGGCACTGAACAGGCAATACCATGGTTCTATCCGTTGAAAGATTATTTATGGATGATCATCGGCTTTACCTCGATCCAGGACCATGGCACCGCTACGATCCTAGGCTTTACGACCATATCCTTACTGTCGTTATTACTATTGATCAAAGCTAAAGGTCATAAGAATGAAAAGATCTTCTTAGGGATCTGTATTGTTTCTTTATGTCTACCGATGATCGGTAGCATGATGAATGTCTTTCTTTATCCTTTCAACCGCTGGTGTTTCGCCTTCGCGTTCTTAATCGCTTATATCAGCGTGGACTTTATTCCCGAGTTATTTAATTTTAATAAAAAGAATCGACTTTATTTACTGATCCTAATGAGTTTATATGTGATCTTCATTGCGGTCTTCTCAGTTCTATTCTCTAAAGCTAAACTAACGGCCTTGATTTCTAATGTTTTACCGATCATCATCGTTGTCTTCGTAATCTGGTTAATTAATAAGTTCAAATATAAACATGCTTTAGGATTAGTACTCTTGGTAACGATTCTTTCCATCAGTTCGGTTTCTTATCTCTGGTACCAAAAGGGTGGATTTCTAAAGAATTATGTGGATCGAGGAAAGGCTTATGCTCTGTTGAATAATACTCCTGAAAAAGAAATTACAGATCTAGCTGAAGATGAAATAGTTCGTTATGACCACAATACTTATAACGAACAGACATTGTCTAATGAAAGTGTTTTTCATGGTATTTACGGAGTTACCTCATATTTCAGTATGGGAAATAAGGACGTAAGTAAGTTTTTAGCTAATCAAAATACCATCGCTTTATTTATGGAACACGGCTATAACGGTGTCGATAATTCTTCATATTTGGATAATATATTCGGAGTTAAATACTTTATCGTTAAAACCGGAAATGAAAAATATCTTCCTTATGGCTATGATAAGTTAGTTAAGAAGTCCGGAGATTATTCAATTTATGAAAGTTCCTTGGCTTTACCATTCGGATATGTTTATAGCGAAACTTTCAATGAAGAAGTATTTGAAAAACTTGACCCAGTTAATCAACAGAAGGTCATGTCCTTGTACGGAGTGGTCAAAGATGGAACAGTTCAGTCGATCGATCAGATCATTTCACAAGTTGTTAATATTGAAAACCCCAACGGGATCGAGATCAGTGATGGCAAGTATCAAGTAAGTAAGAAGAATTCTAATTTAGTAATTGAGATAGATGGGGCTAAGGATCAGGAAACTTACCTAACTATTTCCGGTTTAACCTTTAAAGCCAAAAAAGAATTAAAAACCAATAAGAAGAATAAACGCGGAAGTAAAGTGAGAAATCTCTTATGGGCGGGAGATAAGGATCGGGTAATAACCGTTAGAGCCGGTAATATAACTAAAACCTTCGCCCTAAGGGCTACTAATTCGGCCTATTATTCTTCCAATGCGGATTTTACGATCAATCTAGGTTATGACTTACCCGAGAATACGAAAGTAACGATCAGTTTCTCCGATTCCGGCGAATATTCAATCGATAAGGGCAGTTATTCAAATCTAGATCTAAGCAATCTAGAAACGAAGTTAGATACCTTAAAACAGAATTACTTACAGGAAGTTATGTATACAACTAATAAGATCACCGGAAAGATAACGATGGATGATGAAGGGTTATTATGTCTATCAACCCCATATTCTTCCGGTTGGACCGCTTATGTGGATGGTAAGAAAGTAAGCTTAGAGAAAGTCAATACGATCCAGATGGGACTATGGTTAGAACCAGGAACCCATCAGATTAAATTAGTCTATGAAACCCCAGGATTAAAGGCTGGAGCTTTGATCACAGTAGCTTCCCAGATTACTTTAGCCGGAGTATTGATCATTCGTAAACGAAGAAACAAATCAAAGGAGATCTCGCAATGAAACTATCCATTATTGTTCCCTGTTATAACGAAGAGAAGAATATTAAACCTTTTTATGAAGAAGTATTAAAGGTGATCAAATTAAAGCGAGAAGAGTATGAGCTCATCTTTATTAATGATGGCAGTAAAGATAACAGTATCGAGGTCTTAAATAAACTCTATGAAAATGATAAACGGATCATCGTTTTGGATTTCTCCCGTAACTTTGGCAAGGAAGCGGGGATCTATGCCGGGTTACAGAATGCGAACGGGGATTATTTGGCGATCATCGATGCGGACTTACAACAGAAACCCGAATATCTTAATCAGATGTTGGAGATCTTAGAAACCAAACCGGAGTATGATTGCGTTGCGGCTTACCAAGGACATCGGGCGGAAGGAAAGTTTATGACCTGGTGTAAGAAGAAGTTCTATCAGGTGATCAATCAATGGGCAGATGTGGAATTAAAAGAAGCGGCGAGTGATTTCAGAGTCTTTACGAAACGTTACGCCCAGGCGATCTTATCCTTACCGGAATTATGTCGCTTCTCCAAGGGGATCTTTTCCTGGGTTGGCTTTAATACCTACTATTTAGAATATGAAGTTGCTCCGCGATTAAACGGCAAGAGTAAGTGGCACTTCGGTTCTTTAATGCGTTATGCCCTGACCGGTATTGTCTCTTTCTCGACTAAGCCGTTAATGATATCCTCGGTCTTAGGAATCATTATCTGTCTAATTGCGTTTATTTATACCATTATGGTCATCTTAAAAACTATCTTCTATGGTGAACCGGTAGCCGGTTATCCGACTTTAATGTGCGTATTATTATTCGGGATCGGGTTCCAACTGTTAACTTTCGGCATTGCCGGACTCTATTTATCCAACATGTATGTGGAGATCAAGAAACGTCCGATCTATATTCTGAAGGATAAGAAAGACTCCCATGAATAAAGTAATCGATCTGCATGCGGACGATTTCGGGATCTCCGATCATGTTTCCGAAGTCATTATTAAATTAATCAAAGAAGGCCATTTAGACAGTATCAGTATGATGGTCAATATGAAAGCTTATCCGGCTAACTTAAATAAATTAAAGAAAGAGATCGGTCTAACGAATGTAAAGATCAGCCTTCATTTAAATTTTATGGAAGGTAAATGTTTAGCGGATCCGGGATCTCTACCGGACTTAGTCGATCAGAATGGTTACTTCAATACTTCCTGGAGTAAACTATTTTTAAGTAATTTTAACTTAGGAAAAAAGAAAAGACTGATCGAGGAGTTAAGGACTGAGACTAAAGCCCAGATTGCTAGAATTAAAAATGATCTGGGACCTGATTATAAACTACGGATTGATTCGCACCAGCATCCCCATATGTTACCGGTCGTCTTCGAAGCCTTGAAAGAAGCTTTAGCGGATGAAGAGATCGAATATTTAAGGATCGCGGATGAACCATTAGGGCCGTTTCTTAAACTACCCTCATTATATAAAACCTATAGTTTTTCTAATCTTTTAAAGAATCTTATCCTAAAGTTCTATAGTCCTAAAGTAAGAAAGTATGTTAAGGAAAGAAACTTACCGGATAATGACCTCTGGGGCTTAATGTTCAGCGGTAATATGGATCAGAAACGAGTAACCATCTTATTACCTTCCATGTTGGAGGCGGCTAACCGTAAGAACAGAAGGCTGGAGATCTTATTTCATCCCGGAGTTGTTTTACCCGAAGAATTCAATGAAGACTTTACCAAGGAAGGTTTTAATGAGTTCCATCGCAGTTCCGGAAGAGTCAAGGAAGAAGAAGCCCTGGAAAAGTTCCCGAAACTTTAAGCTCCAAATATCTAAAAAAGATTCTATCGTAATGGAAACAATTAAAGAAAACACGAAAAGTTTCTATCATAGGAGAAACTATTGCAACTAAATGACGGAATTGTTAAAATAGAGGAAACAAAGATGGGGTGATTAACAATGATAGCTAGAGAACGATATATGAGACAAATTCGGGATTTCATTGATAAACCAGTAGTAAAAGTTATCACTGGGATGAGAAGATGTGGCAAAAGTGTCATTATGGATTTCGCCCGTGAGGAAATAAGAAAGCGCAAAGTAGCGGAAAAAAATATTATTTATCTCAATTTTGAGTCATTGGCTCATGAGGATCTAAAGAATTATCGAGCCTTATATCAATTTATCACCGCTTTCGCAAAGCAGACGGAGGGAAGAGTATATATATTTCTAGATGAAATCCAAGAAGTTAAGGATTGGGAGAAAGCGATCAATTCTTTCCGAGTGGATCTTGATTGCGATATTTATCTTACTGGCTCAAATGCCAAGTTATTATCCGGAGAATTGGCAACCTTATTATCCGGTAGATATGTGGAAATCAGAGTATATCCACTTTCTTTTAGCGAGTATCTAGATTTTGCTAAGAGTAACGAAGATGAAAGAGGTTTTTCCAAGGAAGAAAATTTTAAAAACTATTTACGTTTTGGGGGATTGCCGGGAATTCATCAGATGAAATGGGACGAAAAACGAATTATGCAATATCTTACGGATATTTATAATTCAGTCTTACTTAATGATGTTATAAAACGAAATGAAATCCGTAATTCGGTAATGCTAGATAATATTATTCATTTTTTAATGGATAATATCGGAAATACTTTTTCAGCGAAAACGATAACTGATTTTATTAAAAGTCAGGGACGGAAATTAGGTACTGAAACCGTTTATTCATATATTAAAGCACTTGAAAGCGCATTTTTAATCTATAAAGTACCGCGATTCGATATAAAAGGAAAACGATTATTGGAAACCCAGGAAAAATATTATGTTTCTGATCTAGGATTACGATCGGCAGTAATGGGATACCGGGATAATGATATCGGTAATGTTTTAGAGAATGTTATTTATCTGGAATTATTACGCCGTGACTGGAATGTCAATATCGGTAAACAAGATTTAGCTGAAATTGATTTTGTTGCCAACAAAACAAACAATCGTCTTTATATTCAAGTTTGTTATATCCTGACTCAGGACAATACGGATCGTGAATTTAAACCTCTAGAGAAAATCGGAGATAACTATGAAAAATTGGTTCTTTCGATGGATTCTTTACTAAGTTTTAATCGTAAAGGCATATCTCAAATGAATATCGTTGACTTTCTATTGCAGGAATAATTATTGGCACTAATTAGATTCCCCAAAAAGGTAGAATTCTACCAAAAACGCGATTATAAATAAACCTTCTTTACTAAAAGCCTATTGCCGAATATCGGAAAGAAAAGTACGGCAATGGATATAATCTGATAATTGTCCTAATTCTAAATAAGCGTTTCGGGCATATGGGTTTGTCAAGAGAGGGTCTCTAGGGTAAAATTAAGGCGTTATTCAAAGGAGTATTATGGATCATTACTTAAATTACCTGAAGTCTAGTTCCAAAACTATCGAGATCTATGATCGGTTACTGTTAGTGGTGGGGCGTCATGGTCAAGGGAAGACCAACTTCTTAAAAGAGATCAATGAAGGTAAATATACCTGCGATTCCAAGCCGGAGAAGATCTTTCACTTCGGAATCATTCCGGATCATGAATTGACTTTAAAGATCTTAAATGAAGCTAAGATCAATGACGATGAGAGTTTGAACCAATTCATTAAGGAAGAGTTTAATTCGGAAGTCGTTAATATTCTTCAAGAACGAATCAATTATAATAATTTAGTTCAGTCCCAGTTAGACGGAAATCTATCTTATAAACGATTGATTATTCTGGCGATCTTACAACGAATGAAGGTTAGTAATTCCCTGATCCTGATCGATGAACCGGAATTACTGGCTCATCCGGTCATCCGGCAGGAATTGATGGTACGGATCCGGGAACTGCAACAGGTCGGAAATATCTTAGTCGTGGCGACTAACTTAGACAATGTGATCGCGGATCTACTGACTGATCCCTTACAGATTGTCAGGTTAGATCTAATTAACGGGGTGAATCGGATCTCCCAGATCGAAATAAACAAACTCGAAGAAAAAGTCAAGGAATTCTATCGGAGTAATCCGAAGTTATTAAAACGTTTCTCCAACGCTAATCAGTTCGATTACGGACTTAAAGAGATCGTGGAGAATAATTACCGCAGTTACCTCGCGGCTTCCTTAAGAGACCATTTCTTCGATATCTTATTCTCCAAAGTAGCGATTATCGGGGAAGGGGCTTCCGAAGGGATCTTATTCGATTATGTGGAAACTTACTTACATCCCAATTGGATCCGGGATAAACAAGTTACCTTCATCAATTGTTTAGGTAAATCAACGATGCCGCTATATTTCTTATTCCTGGAAGAATTAGGCTTAAAGATCATCTGTATGCACGATTACGATAACGATACCAATCCGGTCCATGTGGCTTACAGTAAAGCCCTTAAAGCCCATGAGAATAACGATCCTAAGCATTTTAAGGAAATGGTCATAGATCCGGATCTGGAAGGGATCTTGGAGATCAATCCGGAATATAAGTTAGAATCGATCGAGAAACCGGTCAATATCTATATCAATACCTTTGTCTCGGGTAAAGCCAGCGGTAAAGTAATCGAATTGACTAAGAATTGGGAATCGATCATCAAGAAAATGGAGCAATAACATGAACGAATCACTATCGATTATCGGGGCGTTTCTGGAAGGATTACTATCTTTCTTTTCACCCTGTGTCTTACCTTTATTACCGGTCTATTTAGGTTATTTGAGCGGGAATGCCCGTACCCAACTATCCGATGGATCTTATGTCTATGATCGTAAGAAGGTCTTACTACAGACCTTATGTTTCATTCTGGGGATCTCGTTCGCGTTTGTTCTATTGGGTTTAGCGTTAACGGCGGTGGGTAAGTTCTTCAGTAACTACCAAAGTACCTTTAAAATAATCGCGGGGTTATTGATCATAATCTTAGCCTTGGTTCAGTTCGGGGTCATTAAGATCTCCTTCCTGGAGAAGAGTTCGAATCTGACCGGTAAAGTAAATGTGTCCAATATGAATCCCTGGGTCGCCTTTGTCCTAGGATTCTTGTTCAGTTTCACCTGGACCCCCTGTGTGGGTCCGGCCTTAAGCGGTATCGCGCTTTATGCGTCCACCAGTGCGACGGCTTATTTATACATGTTAGTATATGCCCTGGGGTTTGTGATCCCGTTTATCGCGGTCGGTTTTTTTACGACCGAAGTCTTAAACTTCTTTAAAAATCGCAAGAAATTAATGCCGATCCTAGTAAAGATCGGAGCTTCAATCTTATTAATCATGGGGTTCTATAGTTTCTATCAGGGAATTACCGGACTTAAGACGCAACAGAAACAAGAAGAGACCACGACTAGCGTGGAATCCTATACCTTTACCTTAAATGATCTGGAAGGTAACCGGTATCGCTTGGATGATTATAAGGGTAAACCGATCGTGGTCAATTACTTTGCGACTTGGTGCGGATATTGCCAGGAAGAGATAAAAGTCATAAGTGAACTAGCGCAAGAGTATCCGGATGTTCAATTCATCGGCGTTTTGGAAGTAACCAATGAGACCGACAGTGCTTTAAAGACTTACCTGGACAGTGCGGATCTACCGTATCTGATCTTGATCGATAAAGGGGCTTCCGTGGGTAATAACTGGGGCGTTTCGGGTTATCCGACGACTTTCTTCATTAATTCCGATTATACCTTCTATGGTTCTTATCCGGGCTATACGACCAAAGATAACTTCGTCAAAGCGATCGAGAGTATCGGCGGGACTGGAAAATAAGGGTCAATTAAGGTAAGATTTTAAGGAAAAGAGGCACAACATGATCTATGGTGAAATCTTAGCCGGGGGAATGGGAACCCGGATGGGCAATACGGAGAAACCTAAGCAGTTTTTAATGTTAGGGGATAAACCGATCGTGATTCATACCCTGGAACAATTCTTAATGAATCCGCAATTCGATAAAGTTTTATTGGTCGTTCCCCATATCTGGATGGAATATACCAAGGATATCGTAGATAAATACTTACCCCAGAACGAAAAAGTTGTGATCGTGGAAGGCGGTAGTAGCCGTAATGAGACCATCATGAACGGTTGTAAGTATCTTAAAGTTAATTATGGCCTAAATAAAGACGATATTATCGTGACCCACGATTCGGTCCGTCCTTTTGTGACCCAACGGATTTTGGATGAGAATATCGCCGGCGTCAAGAAATACGGTGCCGTCGATACGGTCATTCCGGCCGTCGATACGATCGTTAATTCAACTGACGGGAAAGTTATTTCGGCGATCCCGGAACGGAAAGAGTATTATCAGGGTCAGACCCCGCAGAGTTTCTATATCGAAGAATTAATGGAAGTGTATGAGAGTTTAAGTGAAAAAGATAAGAGTATCTTAACGGATGCCTGCAAGATCTATACGATCAAAGGTAAGACGGTCGGACTAGTAAAAGGCGAAGCCTTCAACCTAAAGATCACGACCGGTTACGACCTGAAACTGGCGACCGCAATCATTGAAGGTAGTTTAAATGCTTAATGAACGTTACCGGTTGATCGCGCCTAAACAACTAAGAATCGATTTTGTGGCCGAAAAGATCGGGGACGATGATTTAGTCGTGCGCCCGCAGTATCTCGCGATCTGTGCGGCGGATCAGCGTTATTACCAGGGTTTACGTTCGAAAGAGATCTTGGATAAGAAGTTACCTTTAACTCTGATCCATGAAGCGATCGGTTCGATCGTTTATGACCCTAAGAATGAATATCCGCAGGGAACTAAATGTGTTCTGATCCCGAATATTCCGCATTCCGATTCTTCAATCAAAGAAAACTATCGCGCGGATTCAAAGTTCGCCTCCAGTTCGGTCGACGGGTTTATGCAACAGTTAGTTGTGATCTCCGGAAAAAGGATAATTCCTTATACGAATATCGCCCCGGAAGCGGCCGTCATGAGTGAGTTATTGAGTGTGGGAATGAATGCCTACAATAACTTCGAAAGAGTCGCGATCAGTAATAAAGATACCTTAGGGATCTGGGGTAACGGTCCGGTGGGGTTTATGACCGCCCTGATCCTCAAACAGAAGTATCCGAATTCGAAAGTCTATTTATTCGGAACCGATGAACATCGGTTAGGTTACTTCAGTTTTGTCGACGGGATCTATCTGATTGATCAGATCCCGGATAAATTAAAGATCGACCATGGGTTTGAGTGTGTCGGGGGACCCAACAGTGCCAACGCGATCAATCAGATCATCGATCTGATCAATCCCCAGGGAACGATCTCCCTAATGGGTGTTTCCGAGAATCCGGTCGCCTTAAATACCCGCATGGTTCTGGAAAAAGGTTTAACCCTGATCGGTCATTCCCGTTCCAGCTACGAAGATTTTAAACAGGTCATTGAGTTACTGGAGAAAGATCCAACCTTAACGCCTTATTTACAGACGATCGTTTCCGATACGGTCAAAGTATCGGGGATCGAAGAGATGGATCAGGCCTTTAAGTTAGACCGGGTGAATGACTTTAAGACCGTCATGGTCTGGAACGTCTAAAATGTTCGCTAAATATTTAGTACCGTTCTTACAACATCGTCGTTTCCAATCAGAACGACGCCTTTATACTGAAGCCTGTAGGGCGAACGAAGTTAATCCGAAGTTAGTCGTTCTGGCGACGAATCGGAAGTGGGATAACGGTTCGAACTTGGCTTATCTTAAGGAAGCGCTGGATAAGACGGATTATGAAGTAAAGATCTTAGAAACGGATAAGATCCATCCGGAAGCGAAAGATTTTTATGTGATTCTTTCCCAAGCTAAATATCTGATCATCGACGATTTCTTTCAGTTATTTTATGCGTTGGATCTCCGAAAAGAAACGATCTTTATTCAGGTCTGGCATGCCTTAGGCGCTTATAAGACATTCGGGTATGGCAGAGAAGGAAAGGCGGCTGTCGCGAGTCCTTATTCCCTAACCCATAAGAACTATACCTATGCGATCACCAGTTCGACTTCCCTAGTCGACATTTATGCGAAGTCCTTCGGGATCAGTAAAGCTAAAGTTATTCCGACCGGGATCCCCAGAAGTGATCTCTTCTTCAGATCTGACAAGATAAAAGAAAGTAAGGATTATTTCTATTCGAAATATCCGGAACTGAAAGATAAGAAAATAATCCTCTTCGCTCCGACTTTTCGCGGCGATAGTAAAAAGAATGCGCATTATCCCTTAGAATATTTCCCCTTAGATAAATTTTCGAAGTCTTTAAAAAACGATGAAGTTTTAATCTTAAGACAACATCCCTTCGTGAAACAACGGATGGAAATACCCCCGGAAAGTAAAGATAAGATCTACGATCTTTCGGACTACGGCGATATAAACGGATTATTGTTAGTATCCGGTTTATTGATCACGGATTATTCTTCCCTGATCTTTGAGGCCGCCTTGGCGAAGCTTCCCACGATCTTCTATTTACCGGATCTTAAAGAATATATTAACGAACGAGACTTTTATTATCCGTTTGAAACCTATAAAATAGGAGAGGTATATGAAAGCTTCGATCAGTTACTTGAAGGATATCATCTGGCTAAACCTGATGAAACGAAAGTAACGGACTTAAAGAAACGGTTCATGGATCGTTGTGACGGTCAAGCGACCAAACGCTTCATCGCTGAGATCTTGGAAAGGAAATAAGGATGAAAACCCTGGCGGTAGGTATCTTCTTCTTAAAGATTATTTACTTCTTTATTAAGTTGTCTAATCCGACTAGGGATCAGATCACTTTCATTTCCCGCCAGGATAGCGGTTATAGTTTGGATATGGATCTGGAAGTAAGTTATCTCAAAGAAAATTATCCCGAAATTAAAACGGTCATTTTATATAAGAAGTTAGGTAAATCCCTAAGCAGTAGGTTAAGTTACATCAGTCATATCTTTACCCAGATGACTAATATCGCCCGCAGTAAAGTCGTGGTGTTAGACGGATACTGTATCGCGATCTCGGTACTGAATCATAAGCACGATCTGACCGTCGTTCAGATGTGGCACGCGCTAGGATCTTTAAAGAAATTCGGTTATTCGATCTTAGATCAGAAGGAAGGCCGCAGCAGTAAGATCTCCAAAGTCATGCGGATGCATCATAACTATGATTATATCTTAGCTTCCTCGCCGGTCGCCGCGGAGAATTTTAGGGAAGCGTTCAATGCCCGCAAGGATCAGATGATGGTGCTAGGCTTACCTAGAATGGATTACTTACAATCCAAGGAAGTCAAAGAAAAGATCCGCAAGAAATACTATGAAATATATCCCGAAGCGAATAACTCTCTGCCTACGGTTTTATATGGACCGACGATGCGGATCGGTAAGGAAGCGGACTATCAAAGTTTGGTAGATAACTTAGATCTTCATAAATATAATCTCATGATCAAACTACATGACGGTAAAGAATTAGTTTATGTTCAGGGTAAATTAATCGATCGGGGGATCAACTTCGCCGGGATCGAGGCGTTACATCTGGCGGATTACTTTATCTCGGATTATTCCGCGATGATCTATGAAGCCGCATTATGCCGTTTACCGATCTATCTCTATGTGTATGACTACGATGAATATATGAAATCCCGAGGGCTCTATTTAGACTTCATGAAAGAGATGCCGGGCTTTATCTCCAAAGATATTCATGAGATCGTTAATGCGATCGATCATCAGGTCAACGACAACCAGCGAATTGACGGATTCTTACAACGTTATATAACTAATAGGAATGAGAATATTACGGCCGCCTTAGGTAAATTCCTGGCGGAGAAATGCGAGGACTAGGATGAAAGAAAGATTAGCGAAACCGATCAAAGAAGGGGAAAGAGTCGCGGCTTCTTTCTTATTGGCCGGCTATGTGATCGCGGCCGCTTTATTCCTTCTCCAGATGAAGTCCTTAGGCTTCTCGTTACCGGAACTAGGGATCTTCTATGCGTTTACTATTTTAGCCGGTTTCGGGTTAGGAAACTTGGTCTTCAGTTCGAAAAATGATCATTCAACTTTAATCTTAACGGACATTATCTTAGTCTTAATGATCGTCCTATATACTCTGTGTTGTACGGTATTGATAACCTGGATCCAAAACTTCTTTGTACTGATATAAAAAACGACCAAGGGAACTGGGGGATGTCCAACGGTCGTTTTATTTCAATCTGAACTAATCAGGTTGCATTATTAATATAAAAGACTTAAGTGAACTTTAGCTGAACAAAAAGGAAATATAACTTGAAGTAATACCGCAGAATTGTGGAAAGGGGCCCGTATGATCATTCATAGTAAACATGTATATACTTCCCAGGGAGTCAAGGATGTAAATTTAATCATTGAAGGTAAGAAAATCAAAGGAATTATTCCGGCTGATGGGAAAGCGGATAAGGATTATGGTGAGCTAAGAATCATTCCCGGAATCATCGATACGCATAATCACGGAACCTTAGGTTACAGTATGGCTAATAAGGATCCGGATTTTCCTAAACAGATAAAAGGTTATGTCAAAGGTCTAGTCTCCCAAGGGGTGACCGGGATCTTAGCGACCTGCGGGGAACCCAGTTTATATCCCGATCTTGTCAACGCGATCAGGGAAGATTATCTCGGTGCCAAGATCATCGGGATCCATAGTGAAGGACCTTATTTAAATCGGGTAGGTGAGAAAGCGGTCGATTTGGGACATCCGGATATTGACTTGAAGTATTTAGAAAATATGGTCAAACAAGGCCAGGGACATTTAAAACTAGTCGGGATCGCCCCGGAACTGCCGAAAGCGAAAGAAGCGATAACTTATCTCTTAAGTCAGGGTGTTAAAGTCGCGTTTACCCATTCGGACTGTAACTATGACCAAGCCAAAGAAGCTTTTAGATGGGGTATCTCTGTCACGACCCATACCGCCAACGTGATGAGCGGGATCCATCATCGTCATATGGGCGGATTAGGGGCCTGTCTGTTGGATCAGAATGTCAATAACGAAATCATCTGTGATCTATTGCATGTGAATAAAGAAATGTTAGAGATCATGTTTAAGTGTAAGCCTTATTCCAAGTTCTTGATGGTCTCGGATAATGTTCCTTTAGCCGGTGGTCCCCAAGGTACCTATACGATGGAACTGGACCCCGGCGAGAAACTGATCTGTACGATCGATTGGCAGGGTTATTGTCTGACCGAGACCGGAAGATTATTCGGCAGTACTAAACCGGTCATGTTCGGCATTAAGAACTTAGTTACGAAGTTAGATATTCCCCTGGAAAAAGTTCTGGAAATGAGTAGTTTAAATCCGGCCAGATTATACGGTTACGGGGATTCTAAAGGCAGTATCGAAGCCAATAAGGATGCGGATCTGGTGATCATCGACGATAATTATGAAGTTCTTCAAACTTATCGTGAAGGTAGAATCGTTTATGACCATAAGATCGATACGGATCTATTCAATCCGGAATTCCTTAAACAGGCACATTTTCTTCCGGCAAAGTAATCGTAAGGTAAGATAGTCAGCTATTTACCAAAATAACAAGCACTCCGAAGAGTGCTTGTTGCGCTTTAGATTTTGTCTATCTTTCCTTCATAATAAAGTTGGACTCTTCGTAGCTGTTCTTTTGTTGGTAGAGGATGCGTACGATTATATTCATCCTGAACTTCCTTAGGCACCTTAACGAATTTTAAAGGTTCATCAGCCATTTTGCGCCAATATCTTTCTTCTGCTTTGGTTAGTTTTTCAGCCATTTAATGCCTCCAAGACAAGTTTGTCCTTTTCTATGCTTAGTATATGGAATTGGTAGTACTTGTCAAATAGAAATACCCTCTACTTAACAACTTTGTTTAAACTAATAATTAATGTCGATAATAAATGTAAATATATATTACATCATCCAATTAAAAAGCACTCCGGAGAGTGCTCATTGCGCTTTAGATTTTATCAATCTTGCCTTCAACATAAAGTTGGATTCTTTTTAATTGCTCTTTTGATGGTATCGGATGAGTGCGATTAATTTCATCCGCAACTTCCTTAGATGCCCGGACCCAACCTAAAGGTTCATCAGCTCTTTCACGCCAATATCTTTCTTCTGCTTTGGTTAGTTTTTCAGCCATTTAATGCCTCCAAGACAAGTGTGTCCTTTTCTATGCTCAGTATATGATATTTGCAATCTTTGTCAAATAGATATTCCCTCTGTTTTTTAACATTACTAATCCCTGCAATGTATGCTCCGTATATACCTTTAGGGGTAAGTATTATCATATGAAAACTTCCATCCATTGTTTTTGTTGGAATTACAGTTGTGCTAAAGAATTGCTTTCCCTCAAAAACATCTCCTACTTTTAGGCTGGCAAACGGATTGAAGTTTATAGTCCTATAACAGACAATGTCATGTTCAAACGGTTTTTTCTTTAAGACAGCAGAAATAATATTGGCATATTTTCGAAGTTTTATTTTTTCCGGTCAAGTTAGTGTCAAGAAGATGTGGGAATAAATAGAAATCGATAGAGTAATCTTATTGTCCTAGGGTGCGTAGCACCCTAGCTTTTTAGTAAGAATAATTCATGTCATAACGGAATTTATAAGAGAAGTTAAGTTTGTAATCATCACTTTCGCTTTGAGGCTCAAAGATACTGAAGTCATACTGTTCCGGGTTAATATCGATTATATCCTGATCATTCTTTTGATTTTCCAGGGCGGAGAAATAAATGTTTTCCAGATCCAGATCGTTACGATAATTCTGTCTCATGGAAGTGTAAGTAGGAAGATTTAAGGAAGAGTATGCTTTAGGAACGCTACTGAACTGAGAAGCGATATCGTGACTGATGACCTGTTCCATCGCGCAGCCTATTTTTGAATCATGGTAGATGACTTGGATCCCGTTCCAGTTCGACAGGAGATAGTCGCAATTCTGCTGGATCTTTTTTTCCTGTTGGGGACATTCAGTCAGTATCGAATCGACAACTTTTTCAAAGTCCTTTTTAAGATTGTGGTTAAGATAGTCTGCCAGGAGTTTCCGATAATTAAGATTCTTGGTTATTCGATTTACCGCTTGTAAGGCGTGGAAGCGGTCAAGTCCGTATCGTATTTTGACTTTAGGAAGTGACAGCTCCTGAACTCCACTCTTGATCCATGTAGCTCCATCTCCCAGCAGATAGATGGTCTTTACCTTATCCAGATCGTAGCGTTGTGACAAGGCTTCCAACACCGCATCCCAAGGCTTCCAGTCTCTAGAGTCAGGTAATAACAGATACCGATTAATGAACTTATAGCGGTTCTTTCCAATCTTTTTCCGACCTTCCAGACAAATAACAGCTTTAGTCATGATGTCTTCGTTATGGCCGGAAGCGTTCTTCTGTTGGTGAATGTATTTCTCGTCAGCCATCAGATACAGAGTGCTTGGAGTTTCCTTAAGCCGGACTGGTCTAACATGTACTGGTTTTAAGGAACGGAAGAAGTTGTAGATGCTTTGACGAGGAAGATAGTGTCGGTGCCGTACCGGATCTAAAGAGTAATGACTGTAAATTAACGACCCCAGTTCTTTTCCAACCTTAATCATCGAGTTCTCATCCGCATAGGCTTCATAGGCATAGGAGCGGACATCCGGTGCATACTTCCACCCGCGATTAAGTCCGAACTGCCGGTCAAGATAACAGAAGATCCTTTTACTGTCTCTTGCTTGGTAAAGAGTTCGACAATAAGTGATATTGCCATACATCGTTACGATAGTTCTTTTACGGTATTCCTTGATGTAATACTTGGCCTTACGGTCATCGCTGTTCCGATAACGCCTATCCGCGTCTTCTAGAAACATCTTGATCATTCTTCGCCCAACTTCACCGCTCATCACACTGACCTCACTGACCAAACTGGCAAACTTTCGGGATGTGGGATTATATCTGAAGGGTGATATGATCTCCTGCAAGCGTTCTTTCTGGGCAGGATTAAGTTGATCTAAGAGTAAAAATATATACTTTTCCAATTTGTCTTGTGTTAGGATATTCATGCGATAGCTCTATACCTCTTTTCTTAACAACTAGATTATAGTGCTATCGTTTTCTTTTTTCTTCCTTTCCCACATCCATTTTACGCAAACTCCGGTCAATCACCTCTTAACATCGCATTAAGCCTCATATAGAATTTATTAGAATCGATTTCGAATGAATTTTTTGTGTATTTTCTGATTGCACGTATTTCATACTTAGTCAGATCCTCTGCCCATCTCTGATATTCTTTTTGTAGTACTAAAACAACTTCAGACGTTCTTAATGGCTTAAAACTATCGACCATCATTGATTGATTGATTCTATGACTGCCATTCGATTGTTTCAAAACCCTGTTTTTATGGGTACCTTGATTCGACTTATCGTTATTCATCGTTCAGGCTCCATAAAACAGGAAATCCTTTTTAAGTTTGGGTATACTTACTAGTTTTAGATTTTTTTCTTGCATATACCTTGATACGCAAGTAAATAGACTATTCCTAGAAGACCACAAAAAAAGACAAACCAACGTTTATCTTCTTTTGGCGGAGGACGCGAGATTCGAACTCGCGGTAGCTTTCACTACGCCGCCTTTCCAAGACGGTGCCATAAACCACTCGGCCAATCCTCCAAGGATCTGAATTTTTATAAATGGTGCCCGAGGACGGACTCGAACCGTCATGGATTAACCGATGGATTTTGAGTCCATTGCGTCTACCAATTTCACCACTCGGGCAACGCTTAAATATTCTACAATACCGTTTTTGATTATGCAAGCCTTGAAGTATAATAAAGCTATGACAATTACCATTCCCAATGCGGTTCAAGCCTTACTTGACCTACTTAACGAAAATAACTACCTGGCGTATCTGGTCGGTGGGTGTTTAAGAGATGCTTTACTGGGAATTCCCTTACATGATTACGATATCACGACCGATGCGACGCCGATGCAGATGAAAGAAATCTTCAAAAATGAACGCTGTTTCGCTACCGGAGAGACACATGGGACTTTAACGGTGCTTAAAGATAATTTACCGGTTGAAATAACGACTTTCCGTAGCGAAGGAAATTATTCTGACCATCGTCATCCCGATAAAGTGACCTTTGTGAGAAACTTAAAAGAAGACTTAAGCCGCCGGGATTTCACCATTAACGCTTTAGCCTATAACCCCAAAGAAGGTCTGATCGATCTTTTTAATGGAGAAAAAGATTTAAAGAGTCACTTGATCCGTTGTATCGGGAAACCCGAAGAGAGATTTGAAGAAGATGCCTTAAGGATCCTTAGAGGATTACGGTTTAGTGCTCAGTTAGGTTTTACGATTGAAGAAGAAACTAAACAAGCGATGCTGGAATTAAAAGGTCTTCTGAATTATTTATCGATGGAAAGAATTAGAGAAGAAATCTTACGCTTGTTAGTAGGTAAGCAAGCTCAAAGGGTGATCAAAGAGGAAAAAGAGATCTTAAAGGTTGTTTTACCGGAAGTGAATTTTGAGCAGAAAACCGAGTTAGATAAACTACCTCAGGAAGCGTTATTCCGCTTCGCATACTTAATTGAGGAACTGCCGAAAGAAACGGTTCGTAAAATTACTTACCGATTCAAGTTTTCCAACGAACAAAGAGATTCTTTACATGATATAACCGACTTAGCTAAAGAGCCTTTACCTCGCAATAAGTATGAATTGAAACTATGGTTACGAGGAACTTCTGAAAAGAATGTTCAATTCGTTTTCTTACTTAAAGGTCTAAAGACGAATGTTTCTAAGGTCAATGAACTATATAATGAAATAATGAGTAATCAAGAAATCTATCGTTTGAAAGATTTAACAGTTGACGGTAAAGACCTACTTAAGTTAGGATATGAAGGCCCGCAAATCGGCGAAGAGTTGAATAAGATCTTGGAAGCGGTCATGCGGGATAAGTTAAATAACGATAAAAAAAGTATCTACCAGTTTCTCGGAAAGGAACCTTCATGTTAGAAAAAATTAAACAAAAGCTTACCCCGGAATTAAAAAAGCAGATCCTACGTTATGTGATCGTCGGTTTCACGACTTTCTTCATTGACTTTGGGATCTTACATTTACTGATCGCAATCTATGGCGATGGCTTCTATTTCATTGGAGCGGCAATCTCCTTCTCGATTGCGACCGTTTTTAACTACTTATTATCCGTCCATTATGTCTTTAAGGCTCGGAAACAGAACTTTAAGGAATTCATGATTTATTTATTGCCAACGATTGGCGGTCTATTGATCAATCAGTTAATCATGTGGTTAGGACACGGAGTTATTAATCTACCGGTCTGGTTCACTAAGTGTGCAGCCGAGGGCGTTGTTATGGTTTACAACTTTGTGATGCGGAAACTGTTTTTGGAAGATCATTCTCACGCATAGAATATTCACATCCGCAATATGTCTGTTGGTATAGGTCGTTCTGATTTCTTAACTCGATACTGCGCTGCTGACCATCATGTTTCTTGAAGTCGGAGTAAAAATATTTAACGGGGGAAAACTGGGGTTCCAGTTCTTCCCCGATTTTATTTAGGACTAAGGAATTCTTTTGCCGGGAAATAGTCATGACGGTTGTGAAATAATCAAACTGATTTTGTTTAGCATACTCATAAGCTTCCTTCATTCGCTTGCGATAACAAAGTAAACATCTTTTACCACCTTCGGGTTCCTTAGCGTATTCTCTAAGGTCAGCCATATATTTATCATGGTCATAAGGTTGTTGAATCAATTTAACTTCTGGATATTTCTGGAGATATCTAATCAATTCAGTTAAACGGCGCTGGTACTCATCTAGAGGATAAATGTTGGAATTATTAAAGAAAAGGGTAGCTTTAAAATAAGGAGTCAGTTGTTCCAAAGGAACAGTGGCACAGACCGCACAGCAGGTATGTAACAAAAGAGTAGGTGAATCAGCCCCAATCTTTTTTAGTTCTTCCTGACTTTTATCATAGTAATAGCTTTTCTTCATAGGATAAGCATAGCATCTCCGAATGAAAAAAACCGATATTTTTCGTCAACTGCATGTTGGTAGGCATTCAGAATCATTTCTCTAGACGCGAAAGCGGATACTAACATAATTAGGGTTGATTTAGGTAAATGGAAGTTCGTGATTAACGCATCGATCGCTTTAAATTGATAACCGGGGTAAATAAAGATCGAAGTTTCATCGGTATCTTCGCGAAACATATTAAATTTCTGATAGTTCGCTTCCAAAGTTCTTACCGAGGTTGTGCCGATTGCGATGATCCGTCGTCCTTCTTTCTGGGCTTTATTTAATTTATCCGCAACTTCCTTATCGATATGGTACCACTCCGTATGCATATCGTGGGTCGTCGGATCATCTTCGTCAACCGGTCTAAAGGTTCCTAAGCCAATATGTAAAGTGACATCTAGAACTTCGATTCCTTTTTCTTTTACTTTCTGAAATAATTCTTCGGTAAAATGTAAGCCGGCTGTAGGGGCGGCGGCCGATCCTTCAATCTTGGCATAGACCGTTTGATAACGATCCGGATCTTTCAGCTGAACTTTAATATAAGGCGGTAAGGGAACATTTCCTAGTTTATCGAGGATTTCCATAAAGACTCCGTTATAAATCATTTTTAATTTACGAACGCCTTTATTCCCAATCTCAACACATTGAGCCTTAAGCTGTCCTTCGCCGAAATCGATCATCGTGCCTAACTTAACCACTCTAGCATTCCCGACTAAACATTCCCAGATATCGCCCTCCTGTTTGAGCAATAAGACTTCAACATGCGCTTTCGTTTCTTCCTTGACTCCGAATAATCTTGCCGGAATAACTTTCGTATTATTACGAACTAAAACATCGCCAGGTTTAAGATAATCTAAAATATCATAAAAATGTTTATCTTCGTAATGTCCGTCATTACGATCTAAGACTAGTAATCTAGAAGTTGTCCGATCCTTCAAAGGGGTCTGGGCAATCAATTCTTCCGGTAAGTTATAATCGAAATCCGTGGTTTTCATCTTAATACCTGTGCTTTCTATGAGAATTCCGGACATATTATAGTTAAATATCGCCAAGTTTGGAAGATATAACGGTTCTTGCCTTGTTTATAATCTTTAGAGCGTTATAATGAGTGGGCAAGTTTAGCGGTCAGATCGAAAGAAATTAGATTTGAAGGGTGAGCTTGTTTTAATTTGGGTTTCAAGATACCGGAGGGGGAAATTATGAAACGCTTAGGAATTTTATTAGTCATCTTATTGGCTTTAAGTGGGTGTGCAGGCAATAAAACGACGGATGTCGATTTTTCAACCTTGATTACGGATGAGCAGGCTAAAGTGAATGTAATCTATGTTGATCAAGAAATGACCGCCCAAGAGGGTTTCCCACAATTTGTTAAGTATACTTTATCGGATAGCGATAAATTAGCGAAACAATATGCGGAGTTTTCGGAAGATTACGATGAGGATACGATCAATGCTTGGATCAAGGTCGAGGTTGCGAAATGGCCGGCAATGAAAGAATCATATGCATCCTTACTCAAAGAATTAACCGCGGAGATTGAAAAACCAGCGAATGTTGCGACGAATAATTACTTATTCGGTTTAGAAATCGTTAAAGATGGTAAGACTTATAACTTTGAAATTTTCAAAGGTGAAGGTTCCAACATTGTTAAAGAATCGACACCGGATACGAAGAAATATTATGCAATCGATGAAGCTAAGACGAATGAATATATTAAGATTATCGAAGATTACGGGATGACATTTACCAGTTTCGGTGAATAATAAAAAACGGACAGCGATGCCCGTTTTTTAGAATCCTTTAGAATCGACAGAATTTAGATTCATCTTTTGAAAGTAATCATCCTTGAATTGCTGGAAGCGATCTTCCTTGATCGCGAGTCGGATATCTTCCATCAGATGGACTAAGAATCTCAAGTTATGAATGGAGGCTAGACGGTAACCGAAGCCTTCTTTTTCTTTTAATAAATGGTGTAAGTAACTTCTTGTATAGTGTTTACAGGTGTAACAATCGCATTGGGGATCTAAGGGGGTAAAGTCATCCGCATACTTGGCTTTAGTAATATTTATCCTTCCTTGGGAAGTCATTAAGGATCCGTGTCTTGCGATTCTGGTCGGTAAAACACAATCGAACATATCGATGCCTCGGCTTACGCCTTCAAGAATCGCATCCGTAGAACCGACGCCCATTAAATATTTGATCGCTGCGGTAGGTAATTCTTCTAAGCTGTAATCGAGCATTTTATATAGTGTCGCTTTATCTTCACCGACGGAAGTACCGCCGATACTGTAGCCATCAAAACCAATCTTGACTAGTTCCTTGGCACTATGAACCCGGACATCTTCATACGCACCGCCCTGAACGATGCCGAATAAAGCTTGGTTCGGATTATTATGAACCTTCTTGCCGCGCAAAGCCCAGCGTAAAGTTCTTTCTACACTATTTTCCATGTATTCTCTGGTGCTGGGGTATCCGGGACATTCGTCAAAGGACATGATAATATCGGCACCTAATTCGTTCTGGGTCTGAATCGAGACTTCCGGTGACATGAAACATAAGGAGCCATCTAGATGAGAACGGAAAGCGACTCCTTCTTCACTGATCTGTTTAGGTTTCGCTAACGAGAAGACTTGGAAGCCCCCGGAATCCGTTAAGATCGGATTAGGATAATTCATAAACTGATGTAAACCACCGGCCTGCTGAACGATTTTACTGCCGGGTCTTAACCATAAATGGTAGGTATTCGCTAAGACCACTCCGGCTTTGAGCTCTAATAATTCTTCCGGCGAAAGAAACTTAACGGTCGCTTGGGTACCGACCGGCATGAACATGGGCGTTTCCACCGTTCCGTGTGGGGTCAGATATAATCCGGTTCTGGCTTTCCCGTCGGTATGGGTGATGGTGAAGTTAAATTTCGGATTCATATTCTGCTTACCGCTTCTTCCCATAACTTGGCAGGATAATTCTGTTCCAAGGCGGAATATTTTTCGTAAGCTTCCTGATATTTTTGTAAGATCTTTTGATCCGTTAATAAATTCAGATTAATTTTAAGATTCAATAACGCACTTTTGATCGCACTGTCAAATAACGTTACCGCCACTGCCGCATCGGAAACGACTCTGGCATTTCCTAGCGGAATCATGATGGCCAAACAATCTAAACCTTCAACGCTGTTCTTGATGGTCTCTAAAGGCACTTCGCTGGCGAGAACTAACGCTTCTTGAATCTTTCCTACTCTTTGCGGGTCATCTTTGGCAAGTTTATAAGCCGCCAGCACCGCATCATAGGCCAAAGCATCCTGATCGACGCCCTTTAATAAGTTATTCTTGACCTGGATCAGTTGCGCATTGGCGATCTTAAACTGTTCCTGCTGTTCTTCCGGCAAGGCAAGAAAAGCTTTCTTTTCTAAAGAAAAGTAAGCATACATTTTACCTAAACAGGCTGCCAGACTACCGACATAGCTGGCGACGGAACCGCCACCGGGAGCGCCGGAAGGGCTATCAACCGCATCGGCATATTCACTTAAATTTTTTTCAATTAACTTTGTTTCCAAGTTTATCACCATTACTTTCGTCAATATTGTATAGAGTGCCGTAATTTTCGTCAAACATGCTAAAATTAGAACATGCGTAAATATAAACGAGTCTATGTGGAAATAACGAAAAGATGCAATCTTAACTGTTCGTTCTGTGTTAAAGAAAATAGCGAACAAAGAGATCTATCCTTAAGTGATTTCAAAATGATCGCAGATCAATTACCGGAATTAACCTCCACCGTTTACTATCATATTTTAGGCGAACCCTTATTACATCCGGAATTGGATGAAATGTTAAAGTATGCCAAAGATTTAGGCTTAAAGAATTCCTTAACGACTAATGGTCTTTTATTAAAAAATAAACTCGGAAAGTGGTCCAATCTCAATATTAACCGCTTAAATATTTCCTTACAGGCTTATTTCGATAAAAATAATCAGCTGAATAGCGATAAGGCGAAAGAAATAGTTGAAGTTGCCCGAGAATTACAGAAAGAAATCCAAACGGTCGTTTTCTTTCGGTTATGGGATATGGATAATCCGGATAATCAGCAGATGGCTCTATGGTTAGAAGAAACCTTTAAAACGAAGATCGATTATACTCAGGTTAATAAACCTAACGGGTTCCAGCTAGGCGATTGGTTTAGGTTACAGGAAGGTAAACGCTTCGTCTGGCCGACAAACGCCCTCAAAGGAACTTCTTCCGGTTTCTGTGAAGGTTTAAGAACCCACTTTGGGATTTTGAGCGAGGGAACCGTGGTGCCCTGTTGTTTAGACGCGTATGGTCAGATCCCCTTAGGAAATATTCACCAACAAACTTTAAAAGAAATTTTAGAAAGTCCCAAAGCCCTGGAGATTTACAATTCTTTCTCCAAGCGTCAGGCTCTAGATCCTTTATGTATCAAATGTGAGTATAAATCCCGATTCGATTAAAGATACTTTTTAATCTCTTTAAAATCAGAAATGACGCTACAGCCGGATGTTTCTAAAATTTGATGGCTTTGATAGCCCTGATCATAGAGTAAACAAGCCGAACCTAAATTATGCGCAACTTCATAATCATGCATGGTGTCACCGATGAATAAAATTTCCTTAGGATTGAGCTTTCTTTCTTGGACAAAACGTTGGGCTGTTTCTAACTTTGAGGCAGAATCGACATTATTCTGACCTAAGATTTGTTCAAAGTAAGCAGCGATTCCGAATTGAACACACTGACTTTGTAATATTTCTTCGTTAAGAATCGAAATCAAAGCCAGATGATAAGTTTTCTTCAGCTCCGTTAAGACCTCAATAGCGTGCGGTGCTAAAGAAATCGTTTCGTTTTGCAGGTAGCGTTGCGGATAGTCGTTTTTGTAATAGTCAAAATCGCTATCTTTGATTACTAAACCTTTCTTTCGATAGTAGTTGATTGCCGGAAACTCAAACTCTTGTCGATATTCTTCAACATTAGTTAAGGGTTTATGGGCTTGTTTGAGATAATAATTCGCGATTTTGACGGATAAAGGCAGGTCGTTATAAATTGTGCCATTGAAATCGAAGATCAGCCAAGTATATTTTTGCATTTTGTTACTCCTAGAGTATAATATAACGGAATTGCTGCGGGAGGGAAAGCAAATAGGAGCCTCAATGAAAAAGAAAGTACATCGTAAACTATACAACGGGGAAATTTACATGCTGGTCAGCGCGATCGTCTTAGTGTCATGCTTAGCGGTCTACGGCGGTAGATTTCTTTATTATCACAGCCTATCTTCCGGAACAATCTCAACGCCGGAAACCAATCTGAATAAATTACTGACTTCCACCGAGAATCTCACCATGTCCGGCAACGGTTTAGAGCCCTACAATGATGGGTATCTTTTTGTTGGCTTCCCGACTAATAATTATGTCGAGTATTCCGGAATCCTTTGGCGCGTAGTCGCAATCGATCAGGAAGGACGTATCACAATGATCGCCCAGAATGATTTTACGATTTTGCCGTATAATGCAGGCGAAGATAATACTTATAAGACCAGCCTGATTCATCGCTATCTCAATCAAATCGAGGGTGATGATAATTCCGGGACGTTCTATAAGCTACTTAACGATCCTGAAACTTATCTCGAGAAAGGTCCTTATTGTACCGATACTTTAGCGGCTTACTCGGAAGTCTTATCCTGTGGGACCCCGGAAACCTCAGAATATGTTTCCTTAATTAATATTAACCAATATATCTTAGCCGGTGGGGCTGAGAGCTATTTGAATACCGGTAATTATTACTGGAGTTTGACGGGGATTACTGACAGTGCGAATACCTTCTATGTCTTCCCCAAAGGCGGAATCGGTTCCGATTCGCATGGCGTTGCCGATGCGGATAGTTATGGGGTTCGACCGGTAATAACCCTAAAAGCGAATCTGAAGATCGTTTCGGGCAGTGGGATTGCGGATAATCCGTATGCCCTCGATGATGAGACCTTCAGTTCGAAAGATACTAACTATCTGAATAAAGCGAAATTAACGAAGTATGTAAATTATGGCGGTCATACTTGGCAGGTTATTGGGAATGATGAGAATGGCAGCACGAAACTGATTATGACGGATGTAATCAGGGATGCGGACAATAAGCCGATTACGATGGCTTATGGTAACGTTTCTTACTCGTCTACCGATACGACGGTTGGTGCTTATCTTAACAACGATTTCTTGAATACATTAGATAAACCGGAATATCTGATCGAAGGTAATTTCTACAACGGCGGATATAACTATGGAAGCGGTTATGCGATTGATTCAGTTCGGGCGACCAGTGATGTAGCCAAGATTGGCATACCTTCTTTCTATGATCCGTTAACGACTAACTTTATCAATCCGGGCGAAGGCAATGGTGACGATGTTGCCTATTGGACAGCCAATTACCGGGCTCAGAGTATGATCTGGGTAATCAGAGGTACCGATTGGATTATGGCCGATTTCTATTCGGGATCTTATGCGGTAAGACCGGTAATCTACTTAAAAGATACAATCATTATTTCCGGCGGTATCGGAACCGAAAGTAATCCTTATACCGTTATGGATATCACAGAATCGGAGGCGGGAGCATGACCAAAGAAAAGAAATCCAGAGCTTCTCGTTATCAGAAGTTTAAAATTACCGAAGCCGCTTTTCAGACTTCCGGTCTTTCTAATAAGCAGAAAGCGAAATTGAATGCGATTAACAGTGTCGATGAAGCTTTGAATCCCGAGAAACAACAAGCGGAAGATTCTTTGATTCCGCATGTCAGTATTCCCAAGCTACCAGGTAATGATTTAAAGCGCTTTGTGATTAAAGACTTCGATGATGAACCGGAAGAAGAAACGGAAGTAGTTGAAACAGTGAAACCGCCAGTTGAAGAAAAACCGGTTCTGATGACCAGAACCCAACGCAATAAAGAACTATATGTCAAACACAGTGAAGAAGCAGAAAAGATTGCTCAGCAAAATAATACTTCTTTGCGTTCCCAAGCGGTCTTACTGCGTCGGCAGAAACAGTTGGAAGAAGCTGAATCGCAGCGTAAAGCTGAAGTAAAGCCGGTAATTATCCCGAATACTTTTATTGAACCTAAAGCTGAGCCGGTAGAAGTAAAATCGGTAATTCAACCTGAGACATTTATTCAACCTAAAGAAGAACCAGTTGAGAGTAAGCCAGTTGAAGTGAAACCGATAATTCAGACCGAGTCATTTATTCAGCCTAAAGAAGAAACAGTTGAAGTGAAACCGATAATTCAGACCGAGTCATTTATTCAGCCAAAAGCTGAGCCGGTTGAAGAAAAAGCGGTAATTCAACCTGAGACATTTATTAAGCCTAAAGTAGAACCGCTTGAGAGTAAACCAGTTGAAGTCAAGCCGGTAATTCAACCGGATGCTTTTATTCAACCTAAAACAGAACCAGTCGATGTAAAACCGGTAATTCAACCGGAGACTCCGATTGTTGCCAAGGCCGAGCCGAAAAATGAATCTGAAGCTTCAATCGAAGCGACGATTGCTAGTATCTTGAATCAATCTGATGATGTAGAAGAAGTAAGTGAAGCGGAACCGGTCAAAGTTGCAACGGAACCGATTGTTGAAACGGAAGAGGAACCTAGGGTTGAAGTCGTTGCCGAACAAACCCAACCGATTGAAGTGAAACTTCCTGAGGAAGAAAAGGTTGCCGAAAAACCCGCGGAACCAGAAGTAATTAGACAAGTTATGTTCGATGACGACGATTATGGGGATGACGATGATACCGGCGAGATTTTAAACGCGAAAATTATCGAGGATAACGAACCGGAAGAATTCGATGTTTTAGGACAACTAAGTTCTGAGGTTAAGCCGGAAGAACATAAAATTGAAGAAACATTAGAGGTCAAACCGGTAACCTTAGATAATGTAAATATCGAACCGGTAAAGGAAGAAGAAAAGCCGGTCGTTGCCGTTCCGGAAGATCGGAAAGTTGATATTCTATTAAATGAAGTAGGTACTGAAGAAGTTAAGACGGAAAAATTACATTTAAGTGATATCGAAAAGATTGCCGAAGAGACTGAAACTAAACCGGTAGAAGAGGTAAAACCGCTCGAAGAAGTTAAAAAGCCGGAGAAGAAAAAAGGTTTTAATTTCTTCAAGAAGGAAAAGAAAACTTCCGATGGCGGTAACGGTGGTGGGAATAATGATGGTACCAAGCCGAAGAAAAAGAAGTCCGGTTGGTATTATACGGGGGTTACTTTTGCGACCATCTCGAACGTTATTATCATTGCTTGTTTTGTGATCGCGTATGGTCCGTTCAGTTATCTTAGAGAATTATTTATCACGACCGCAATGCGGACGATGACTCATAAATATTTAGCGAATGTCATCTACAGTACCGAAACGATTCAGGAAGTATTGGCGAATAACGTCTTGATTGAACCGGATCAGGTCATGGATGAAGCGGCGATTACGATCGGAAAGATCGAACAGCCGACGACTTATTCCACCATCTATGAGGAACAGGTTCTAAAACGTGATGCCGGAAATGATCTCTATAAAGTAATAACTTTAAATGAGAACGGCTATAAAGGCTGGGTTGTCTTTGTGTATGACCCGACGAAGATTTCTTTAGCAGTTTCCCGTTACTTAGGCAGTGAAGGTGAATTCGTCACGACGATGGCGCAGAACAACGGGGCAGCTGTGGCGATTAACGGCGGTGGATTCTTGGATGCCGGTGGTTATGGGACCGGCGGTTATCCGTCCGGATATGTTATTCAGAATGGGGCTTTAGTTTGGAGTCGGAAACGAAACAGTTCCTGGGGTGGAGGCACGATTGGCTTCACGCAGGAAGGATTATTATTACTGACTAAATCGCGCGGTCAAGATGCGATTAACGAAGGCGTATATAACGGTGTCGATTTCGGACCGTTCTTAATCGTCAACGGACAATCGGCGGAAGTATCCGGTAACGGTGGTTGGGGTGTTCAACCGCGGACCTGTATCGGCCAACGAAAAGACGGAATCGTGGTTTTCTTGGTTGTTGATGGTCGAACCACTTCAAGTTTAGGAATTGATTTGAATGTCGCAATCGAAATTATGAATCGCTATAGTGTTTATAATGCTGCGAATCTTGACGGTGGGGCAAGTTCGGTACTATCGATCAACGGGGAATTGATCAACCATCCGGTTGGTTGGAATTATACTGGCGAACGGGGCGTTCCGAACGCTTGGATCGTAACGGAGTAAGCGGTGATGAAAGTCATCGCTTTTTTTCAGGAATAATTGTAAATAATGAAAATGAATTATTCCTCTTGAAGTAATAATTATATTTGTTAGAATATCAGTAGAGATTAGAACCAAATAGATAAGAGGAAATGACGATGAAACGGAAGATGGTTTCGAAACCGCAAGAGGTATTTACCAACGGGGGAATTGTTTCCATCAAACGCGTCTTGGATTATTTAAAATGCTTTATTTAGAGTGGGGAAAAACCACTCTTTTTATATCCCGTAACTAAGGAGGGTAAAAACATGAATCAGGTAGACACAACGTTTTTCGAGGCCGCAGCGGCTGGTGAAGTTGCCAAAGTAAGTGCAATGATTGCGGCGAATGCAGAAGTGAATGTAACTAACGGTGAAGGGCGAACGGCGTTGATGCGTTCGGCTAAACGTGGTTATATTCAGATCGTTAGAGTTTTATTGGATAACGGTGCCGATGTTTCTCTGAGAGATATCAATGGCAAAACGGCCATTATGGGTGCCGCTAAAAAGGGTCATTATGACATCGTTAAGATGTTGATTGAAGCAGGAGCGAAGGCTAATGTTCAGGATAATAAAGGACGTTCCGCTTTAATGAGAGCTTCATTTCTGGGATACAGCGATGTTTGCGAACTGTTGATTAAAAACGGCGCCGATGTCAATGCTCACGATGATGAAGGAAGAACGGCTTTGATGGAAGCGTGCAATGCCTGCAATGTCGAAACAATCAAAGTATTGTTAGGTGCTGGGGCTAATATCAATGCGAAAGATGACCATGGCTGCACCGCTTTGATGCGGGTAGCTTATAGCGGATATAAAGAATTAGTAGAGTACTTATTGGCTCAAGGTGCGGATAAGGAAATTATGGATAATGCGAATCGTAAAGCAATCCATTATGTTCGTCGGGAAAATTTTGATGAACTAAAAGAAGATCTAAAGTGAGGGGAAATAAATAATGCAAGACTATAAAGCTGATCAAGTCCGCAATGTCTGTTTAGTAGGACACCGGGGCGCAGGTAAGAGTTCGATTGTGGAAGCGATGCTGTATTTTACCAAGCAGACTGACCGGATGGGGAAGACCACCGATGGTAACAGTGCGATGGATTATGACAGCGAAGAAATAAAAAGAGGCATGAGTATCTATACTTCCTTGTGTCCGATTGAATGGAAAGATTGTAAGATTAATTTTATCGACACTCCCGGTTATCAGGATTTTGCTGGGGAAGCGGAAGCCGGGATTGCGGTAAGCGATAATGCGTTATTAGTGGTAGGTGCAAAGGATAAAGTTCAACCGGGAACGATCTCGGCTTGGGAAATGATCCAGGAACGGAAATTACCGGCAATCTTCTTCGTCAATAAGATCGATGAAGATGACGCATCTTTCGATGAGGCTTATAACGATATCAAAACACAGTTCGGCAAGAGTATCATGCCGTTTGAAGTTCCGATTGTGGAAGGTGGCAAAGTTGTCGGTTCGGTTAATATTTTAAAGAATAAAGCTTGGTACTATAACGATGCGGCCAATGCCAAAGAAGTACCGGATAATATGAAGGATATCGTTAAAGAGTATCTCGATCAGATTCATGAAGCCGTCGCGATGAGTGATGATTCCTTAATGGAGAAGTTCTTCGCCGGTGAAGCTTTTACGGAAGCGGAATTGGCGAAAGGCGTTCGTCACGGAATTAGAACCGGAGAAATCCATCCGGTCTATTGCGGCAGTGCGTTAAAGTTAATCGGAATTGAAAGATTATTAGATTTAATTACCGAGTATTTACCGAGTTATGCCGAAAAAGGCACGATTGAAGCGAAAGACGGTTCGGGTAAAGCCGTCAAGTTATTAACCAGTGAAGAAGAAAAAGCGACAGCTTTCGTCTTTAAAACCATCGCCGATCCCTTCACCGGAAGAATCTCTTTCTTAAAAGTTATGACTGGCGTTATTTCAACGGATGCTCAGCTATATAATCCGAAGAAGGATAAGATGGAAAAGATGAATCAGTTATTCTCCATCAAAGGAAAGTATCAGATTGGGGTCGGAAAATTATTCACCGGCGACATCGGGGCGGTAATCAAATTACAGTACACCGAAACTAACGACACCTTATGCGATAAAGATCTTAAAGTAACTTATCCGGATATTGTCTTCCCAACGGCGATGTTAGGAATGGCTTTATGGCCAGCAACCAGAGCCGACGAAGATAAGATGAGTCAATCGTTGCAACGGATTATGGAAGAGGATAAGACCTGTCGGTTGGATCATAATGTCGAGACGCATGAGATCGTTCTGTATGGCTTAGGCGACCAACATTTAGAAGTTATCAAGAATAAATTAAAGACGAAGTATAAAGTCGAAGTTAAATTAACCAAACCGAAAGTTCAGTATCGGGAAACGATTCGCGAGAAAGTCGAAGCCGAAGGTAAACATAAGAAACAATCCGGTGGAGCAGGACAGTATGGTCACGTTTGGATTCGGTTTGAACCTTGCGACAGTGACGAGATGGTCTTTGCGGAAGAAGTCTTCGGCGGTAAAGTACCGCGTCAGTATTTCCCGGCTGTTGAAGCGGGTCTAAGAGAAAGTATGGAACATGGCGTACTAGCTGGATATAAAGTTGTCGGCGTTAAGGCAACGCTCTACGATGGTTCTTATCATCCGGTCGATTCCAAGGAAATCGCCTTTAAGTCAGCGGCTCACATCGCTTATAAAGTCGGCATGCCTAAAGCGAAACCGGTCATTCTCGAACCAATCGTTGAATTAAGAGTCATGGTTCCGGATGATTATACCGGTACCGTTATCGGTGATTTAACTAAACGGAGAGGAACGATCATGGGTCAGGATGCCCAAGGAAGAATGCAGGTTATCGATGCGGAAGTACCGCAATCGGAAGTTATGACCTATTCAACCGAATTACGCGCAATGACTCAGGGTATCGGAACTTATACTCAAAAGTTTGTCCGTTACGATGTCGCACCTAAACCGGTGGAAGAGAAAGTAATCGCCGCCGCCAAGGCGGAAGAAGAAGCGAATCAAGATAAGAAGTAAAATCGATAGTAATTACGCATGAAGAATAAAAGGTGTTTAAATACAAGGAAAAAACAACTTACGGGTAATCACCATAAGTTGTTTTCTATCTGAGGTTAAATTTTAGAAGAACATCGACAAACTGCTTAAGAT